>NZ_BAAGTT010000036.1:0-353716 GCF_054781775.1 Spirosoma areae
CCTCACCTAACCCGTAAAACGCTGTCCTTTGCCAAAACGGATGATAGTCATTTTGCGCGTACACTCAACTTTATTAACCATTATAATCAAACTAAATCAGCTTGACATTTACCACTACCTATAATTTAATTATCTACTACTTACACCGGCGGCACACCAACGCTTGTCCAGCCGCCATCAACTACCAAACTCTGACCCGTAATGTGACGCGATGCGGGCGAAACTAAAAATAGGGCAGCATTCGTGATGTCATCGACCGTGGCCGGGCGACCCATTGGCGTGATGCGCGACCAGATAGGCACATACGTTGGGTCGTCTAAGGTGCGCTCGGTAAGGGTTGCGCCGGGAGCAATGGCGTTGACGGTGATGCCCAGGGGCGAAAAATCAATGACCAACTGTTTGGCCAGCATCTCCAGCCCGGCTTTGGTCATGCTATAGACGGGCAAACCCGGATGCGCCTGATGCCCCACCACCGACGACATGAACAGGACACTCCCTCCCTGCCCCTGCTGCCGCATTTGCCGGGCAGCCGCCTGCGCCAGAAAAAAGCTGCCCCGCAGGTTCACATCCACGATTTTCTGAAAGGCGTCGGGCGTAGTGGTGAAGATGTCGCCGAAAATGGTAATACCCGCATTGGCAATGGCGACCTCAACCGAACCGAAGCGACTAACGGCCTCATCGACCATTTGCTGAATAAACTGAACGTCGGACGCGTCGCCGGGGCAGGCTTCGCACCGGCCCGAAGCACCGGGGGGGTTCTCGTTCTGTATGGTTGAAACGGCTGTTTTGGCCAATGTTTCGTCATACTCATTGAGCAGCACATTGGCCCCGTGCCGCACCAGCGCGCGGGCAATGGCAAACCCAATGCCCTGCCCGGCACCCGTGATGAGCGCAGTTTGTCCCGTAAAATCAATCATGGCGCAGGTTTAGAACAGATTCGTTGACATGAAGGACAAATTTCAGCCGAAATGTATGTTTATCTATTCCGACAATAATACGTTTTTTAGCTGACATGGCTTGTTTTTTGCTCTGTTTTACCTTAAAAACAGCTACCTCCATGAGCCGGTTTACTCATTTCTCTCCGCGCGTTCAAAGCGGTTTCTGGCGGGGCCATTCATTAATCAGCCTGTGTTTATTACTGATAGCGTTACTTAACGCGAGTAGTCTGGCAGCACAAACGTTCCCGGCGAACTTCACCCAGGTGGTGGTTGCTTCTGGACTAACTTCACCACCCACTGTCATTGCGTTTGCACCCGATGGGCGCGCATTTGTGGCCCAACAGGGAGGGAATTTACGGGTTATTAAAAACGGAAACCTGTTGCCCGATCCCTTCATTCGACTCACGGTTGATAGCACCGGCGAACGGGGTCTGCTCGGTATTGCGTTCGACCCCGCTTTTTCGTCCAACCAATACATTTATTTATATTACACTGTTCCGGCCACTGGCACCGTTGGGGTGCATAATCGTGTTAGCCGTTTCACGGCAATGGGTAATGTCGTCCTGGCAGGCAGCGAAACAATTATTCTGGAATTAGACCCGCTCAGTGCCACCAATCATAACGGCGGCTCTATCGTTTTTGGTCAGGATCAAAAACTCTATATAGGCACAGGTGAAAACGCCAATCCGGGTAATTCACAGAGTTTAGACAACTATTTAGGCAAAGTCCTTCGTATCAATTCGGATGGCACCGTACCAGCCGGAAATCCGTTCACAACGGGTTCGGAAGCCAAAAAACGCATTTGGAGTTACGGGTTACGCAATCCGTACACGCTAACGGTTCAGCCCGGAACGGGTCGGCTCTTTGTTAACGACGTGGGTCAGGGAGCCTGGGAAGAGATCAATGATGCTACCGTGGGCGGCTTAAATTTTGGCTGGCCAATTGTTGAAGGCGCCAGTACGAATCCGGATCATGCCGCCTACACGAACCCCGTTTACGCCTACGCGCATGGCGGTGGTGATGGGGTTGGCTGCGCCATAACGGGTGGTACGTTTTATAACCCGGCCACAACCCGATATCCTCCCGCATTCATCGGCACCTATTTTTATCAGGATTTCTGCAGCAACTGGATTAATGTCCTGGACGTATCGGGGCCTACCGCCGTTCGGTCGCCATTTGCCACTGACCTGGCTGGCTTAATAGTAGGCCTAACCGTAGGTACAGATGGCTATCTATATTATTTGAGCCTGAGTGCCGGTGCTGTTTATAAAATTACTTACACGGGTGAGAATTGCCAGTCGCTTCAGACCGGTAACTGGCATGATCCGAGTAATTGGTCGTGCGGTCGGGTACCCATTTCAGCCGATAAGGCCACGGTGCGCCATGTGGTAACGATTGGCACAGGCTTAGTGAGTCAGGTAAGGCAAATCCAATACGAAGCAGGCGGGCAGCTTGTATTCACCGGTAACAGTAAATTACAGGTAGGATTGTGAGAAGGTATAACGCTAAAACGTGGTTTTCCCGGCAACCATCCGTTCATATTCAGAATCGTTCGGCTCCCAGAGTTCAAGTTTATTCCCTTCCTGGTCCAGAATCCAGCCGAATTTACCGTATTCGTGTTCTTCAATCTCGCCCACAATCGTTACGCCCTCCTGCCGCAGCACATCCAGCAGTTCAACAAGATTCTCGACGCGAAAATTAACCATGAACTCTTTAGCCGAGGGCGCGAAATACGTCGTTCCCGCCGAAAAAGTTGTCCATTGCGTGAAGCCCCTCCGGTCGGGAGCGTCGCTATGCCGCCACTCGAAGGTGGTGCCGTACTGATCCGTATTGAAACCCAGATGCCGGGCATACCATTCCCGCAGTTCATCTGGCTTTTCGGCCTTAAAAAAGAAGCCCCCAATGCCCGTTACCCGTTTCATGTTACTATTGGTTACAGGTTTCAAGTTTCAGGTGGGCCGTCAGAGCGATTGGCCAATGCAGCACAAACCTGAAACGTGAAACATAAACTTACAAACTATCAATGCGAATCCCGTTTCACTTCGCTGCCCGAAGCGCCCCGCAGAAAATCAAAATCGGCGCCTTCGTGGGCCTGCGTGACGTGCCGGATGTAGAGGTTGACATACCCACGCTCGTAGCCCAGGTCGACGGGTTTAAAATGCACCAGCCGCCCGGCCAGTTCCTCATCAGACACGTGCAGATGCAGGCTTCGGTTTTGCACGTCGAGCGTAATCAAATCACCGTTTTGCACGAGAGTGAGGTTGCCGCCAACTGCCGCTTCGGGCGATACGTGCAGCACCACCGTGCCAAAGCCCGTGCCGCTCATGCGCCCGTCGGAAATACGCACCATGTCGTGAACGCCCAACGCCAGAATTTTGGCCGGGAGTTGCATATTGCCCACTTCGGGCATACCGGGATACCCCTTCGGCCCGACGTTTTTCAGAACCAGCACGCAGGTTGGGTCAACGTCGAGGTCGGGGTCGTCGATGCGGGCTTTATAGTCGTCGATGTTCTCGAACACCACCGCCCGGCCCGTATGCTGCAACAGCGCAGGCGTAGCCGCCGACGGTTTCAGTACCGCCCCGTTCGGGCAGAGGTTTCCGCGAAGAACGGCCACCCCCGACTCCGGTTTAAAAGGCTTATCGACGGAGGCAATCACCGCCGGGTCGTAGCATTGGGCCTCGGCGCAGTTCTCGCCAATGGTATGCCCATTCACGGTCAGCGCGTCGTTGTGGAGGTACTGGCGCAATTCGCGGATAACGGCGGGCAACCCACCGGCATAAAATAAATCTTCGACAAAGTGCTCACCCGACGGCTGCAGGTTCGTCAGCAGCGGGATTTGGGCCGACAGCCGGTCGAAATCATCTAAGGATAACTCAACGCCCACGCGCCCGGCAATGGCCGTCAGGTGCAGAATAAAATTAGTGGAACCGCCGAGGGCTGCGTTAATCATAATCGCATTCTCAAAGGCTTCACGGGTCAGAATTTTCGATGGTGTCACGTTTTCGCGGGCCAGTTCGACCGCCCGGACGCCCGTCATGTGGGCCAGCACTTTCCGGCGCGAGTCAGCCGCCGGAATGGTAGCGTTATCGGGCAGAGCTAACCCCAGCGACTCGACCATAGCGGCCATGGTTGAGGCCGTTCCCATCACGGCGCAGTGGCCCTGCGAACGGGCCATACTGGCTTCGGCGGCCACGAATTCGGCCTGACTCATCTCGCCCATTTTGTAGGATTCGGCAAACCGCCAGAGGTCGCTGGTGCCAATTTTTCGGCCCTGAAACCGCCCGGCCAGCATCGGCCCGCCCGACACCACCAGCGTTGGAATATCGACGCTGCACGCGCCCATAACAAGCGAGGGCGTGGTTTTGTCGCACCCGCACATCAGAATGACCGCATCAATCGAATTGCCGCGAATGCTTTCTTCAACGTCCATACTGGCTAAGTTGCGAAACAGCATGGCCGTGGGTTTAATCTGGCATTCGCCCAGCGACATCACCGGAAACTCCAGCGGAAAGCCGCCCGCTTCCCAGACTCCGCGCTTGATGGCCTCGGCCAGTTCGCGGAAGTGGGCGTTGCAGGGCGTCAATTCCGACCAGGTGTTGCAGATGCCGATAACGGGCTTTCCCTCGAACTCATGGTGCGGAAAGCCCTGATTTTTCATCCAGGCACGGTAAATAAAGCCATCTTTTCCGGTGCGGCCAAACCAGTCTCTTGAGCGAAGGGGCATTTTTCAGTAAGCAGTTAACAGTAGTCGGTAAAGGCAGTTAAGGGGCTTGTTTTACTTCATGCGAGCGGAATAATCTGCTCTCCTTACAGGTGATGTCCTGCCTATACGTCTGAAACAAAAGCAGACCGAAAGCTTTGCTAAAGAAATAACATTCAACAGATTAATTTGTATATATAGTAACATTAAACACTATTTAGTATCTTCTTAGATAACCATAATATATAATTATTTATAATTTTTATTATACTTTGCTTGACATTAATTTTATTTTCTGCTTACCTTCATGTAAGTTCACTTAATCCTACTCACAGTATGAAAACGTTTATCACCCCTGCCCAGCACCTTCTGCGGTGCATCCTGTTTGTAACGCTCTACTTTTTTCAGTTGTCCTTGTAGCTGAGTCTCCTGGTGATGTGCGTAAACCAGGAAGTACTAAATACAAAGTAAGTGCGAGCCGAAAGGTCTATCGTATTACGGCAACTCAATCTGCTGCCCGCCCTGAAGTTTTTGAGATAAAGCGGTTCTCATGCCCCAATCCTCCTTCTCCCGCCAAACCCAACGGAGGAGAAATTGTCGTATGCAGCGCCAATGAACAAGTTTCTATCTCTTCTTCACCTCCTTTACCCAACTCGGGCCCATGTTATTACCATTGCCCATTATTATGGAGCGCACCAAGTGGCTGGAATATAATTTTTGATCCGGGTGGATCTCCTCAGATAGGTAATCCGCAATATGGTACGCATGGTGGTACTGGTTATACACCCATGGCATTAAAGGCTCCCAGCAGCATTTCTCCGGGAAATGCAGGGGCAGTAACCTTACTGACCGACTATGTTAATTGCGGAGCACCCTATAATACAAGCAGTTCAGCCAATGTTTGGGTAGGTGGTACAGGTGTAAGCAATGGGAAGGTCAATGGGTCGCCCAGTAGTATACCCACCTACGTACCCAGCGGCTACGCCAGCCTAAGTGTCCAACTTGCCGGTGGTAGTGCCAGTGGTAGTACAAGCTGATATGTTACGCATGGTAGTGCTTCACTAAGCCCAAGTTATAACTATTGCACGGCAACCTGGAGTGGCTTCGCTCGCGTTGTGGTTGATGCCAGCAATCGCTGTGGGAGCGGTGGTTCGTGGACGTTCTACCTGACTACGCAGGAAGGCTACATGGGCTACCGCATTGCCCCTAATCCGGCAAAAGATAAGGTTAGTCTTTTACTGGATTACAAAGAAATGATTGGGGAAGTTATTCAGAATGTCACGCTTTATGACTCGGAAAACAGAGCCTGGTATTCATCGGATGCCCGTCAGTTAAAGAATACAGTGGGAGATAAAAACGTTATTGACATAGAGACAAAAAATTTCCCCAGAGGTACTTATTTTTTGCACGTGACCTATGGAATGAAAGGCGGGAAGGATACTGTCTTAAAATCACAGGTAGTTCTGGAGTAATTTATAAACCGCGCCAGCCAGGCTTGGCTGGCGCGGTTTTCTATTTAAGCATAACCTACTTCTCTTCTATGACTTTTTTCAGGTACGTCATATTATTGTGGTCGTTTGCACACATGCTGACAATTCATGCCCAAAATCTTGTCCCGAATCCCAGCTTTGAGCTATTAAAGAAAAAACCCTGTCAAATAATAACTCTTGCCTTCGTAGATAATATTAACAACTATATTGTTGATTGGACATCGCCAACTAATGGCACCGCCGATATTCACACCAATGAAGCACAGCCTGACACGACTTGTCAAATTGGTTTAAATAGAACCGGTTATGCGGCCCGTAGCGGCAGCGTGTGTGGGGGGATATCTACGGGCACTCCAGGAGCCACCAAAATCACAGGAAAAACTTATCGAGAATATTTGCAATGTAAGCTGATGCAGAAGTTAACGCCGGGCAAAACGTACTATGTGGCGTTGGGTGAAGAGTTCATCCTGTGTGGCGTGGTCGGGTCACCTGCGACAAGGCGCACGTCCTGACAGGCGGGCTTAGGGTTTCCATTTCCGGGTCACCTGTGACAGGGTGAACGCTCCCGTTAGGCAGGTTTGGGTTTGCCAGTCAGCCTCCGTGCGACACGTCAACCGCCCCGACAGGCAGGTTTGGGTTCGTAGGTCAGCGTTCTTGCGACAGGCAGCGCGGCTCGACAGTCGGGCTTTGACAAGGCTCGGTGGACAAAGGCTTGGAAAGTTCGTTTTGAGCTTCGCCCGGCGGTACAAAAGTTTGGACTGTGCGTTTTGTCCGCTCCGCGCGGGCAGGCTTCCGCTGACAAGATGCTCGCCGGTGAGGAAGCGTTGCAGCCCAACCAAACAAGGGTGAAAAGGTCGGGGCGACCTCACCCATTTTAGCTATCTTGCTCATCCATCAGCCCTTGTGGGTGTTGGGTGGCCCGAACAAGTATGAAAAAAGCGTGAGTACCAGCGTCTCGGCGACAACTTGCACGTCCCGACAGGCGGGCTTTTCAGTCTCCTTTCCGGGTTGCTTGCGACAGCGCGAACGCCCCGGTTGGGCAGGTCTGACAGTCGTTGGGGCAGTCTCCGCCGACAGGCCAACCGCCCCGACAGCCAGGCTTGACAAGGCTCGGTGCAAAAAGGCGTGGACAGTGCGTTGTTGAGCTTCGCCCGTGGGCGTGAAAAAGTTTGGAAAGTGCCTTGTTGTCCGCTCCGCGTGGGTAGGTCACCGCTGACAAGAGGCTCGTCGGTTAGGACAGTCTTCAGCCCAACCAAACAAGGGTGAAAAGGTTGAAGCGACCTCAGCAATATTGACTAACTCGCTCATCCATCAGCCCTTGTGGGTGTTGGGTGATGGTCCATAAAGTGCTTGCAAGGCAGCGTTGCGGTCGACAGGTTGCAGGCCGCAGAGGTCAAGGTTTAGGCTTGCATTCCCAGCTTTCGGTCGACAATCCGAACGCCCCTGTTAGGCAGGTTTGAGTTTGCCAGTCCAGCCTCCTTGCGACAGGCATATAAAATCAGTTTATTGGATTAACAGCAACACGGTATTTGAATTGACACATCAAAAAATTATGGAGACAATTTTCGACTTTGACTTATTTTCCTTTCTAAGACCATTTGAAGGTGACTATCTAATATATAGACTTAGGCAAGGAAATTTACAAGACGAAATTGTACGAAAGCAAATGAAATATTGTCCTGGTATCTATCTGGTTTATGATTATACAGATAATACAAAAGGCGACCTGTTATACTATGGTAAAGCAGGCGCAGACCTCAATGGTAATATAAATAAACATCAACTGCCCAAAAGATTATTAGCTACATGCAATTTGCCACCAAATTATCCAGCATTAAATGGTAAAATTAAAGACATAACGAGAGACGTTGCCTGGGTACACATGATGGAACATGACAAGATTTCAAGTATTTTAATTTTTTACTTCTACACCCATATAACAACAACAAATAACAAGATAAAAGCAGACCCACCACCTGCACAACTGGAAGAAAAAGTAAGAATGGCACTACTAAGACAACAAATAACTAAATGTCGATGGTCAACTAAAAGAGATGATTAATATCTAACCGGGCCGGGTTTCCGTCGACAGGATGCACGTCCCGACAATCGGGCTTGACAAGGCTCAGTACAAAACGGTTTGGAGGTGCGTTGTTGCGCTTCGCCCGTCGGCGTGAAAAGGTTTGGACTGTGCGTTTTGTCCGCTCCGCGCAGGCAGGTTACCGCTGACAAGATGCTCGCCGGTTGGGAGAGTTTTCAGCCCAACTAAAACGAGGGTGAAAAGGTCGAAGGTCTTCGCCCGTTTCTAACTAACTTGCTCACCATCAACCCTCGTGGGTGTTGGGTGAACCGAACAAGTATAAAAGCGTGAAAGGCAGTGCCCCGGCGACAGGGAGCACGTCCCGACAGGGCAGTTTGGGTTTCCATTTCCCCCTTTCGGCTGACAGGGCGAACGCCTGAGTTAGCGGGCTTTGACAGGCGGGGTCGGGTTGCGTGCGACTGCGGAAACGCCCCGGTGCTTGCGGCTTGACAGAAGCGGATTTCGTTACGTAGTTGAGCTTCGCGCTTCGGCGTAAAAAATCGGATTGTGCGTTGTGTCCGCTCCGCGTAGGTGGGTCACCGCTGACAAGATGCTCGCCGGTAAGGAGGCTTTGCAGCCCAACCAGGAAAGGGTGTAAAGGTCGAAAGCATAGTTGTTTTAGTGAGCTAACTCGCTCACCATCAGCGCTTTCGGGCGTTGGGTGATGCCAATCAAGCATTAATAAAGCGTGTGTGGCAACGTCCCGGCGACAACTTGCACGTGCCGACAGGCAGGCTTTTGGGTCGCCATTTCCGGCTCGCTTGCGACAGGGCAAACGCCCCGGTCGGGCAGGTCTGGCAAATCGGATGTGTGGCGTTGTTGAGCTTCGCGAGTCGGCGTGAAAAAGTTTGGATTGTGCATTGTTGTCCGCTCCGCGCGGGCAGGCTTCCGCTGACAAGATGCTCGCCGGTGAGGAAGCGTTGCAGCCCAACCAAACAAGGGTGAAAAGGTCGGGGCGACCTCACCCATTTTAGCTATCTTGCTCATCCATCAGCCCTTGTTGGCGTTGTACGTCAAATCATATCCTTTTACAGATCGAATTAATAGAAGGTCGTACTTTACTAATAACATCGGCTGTTATTTCTCAAAAGATTCTATTTTTCAACCCATAGATAGAGCTAACCCTCAATATATACTGACTTATAAGCCCCAAATTAACGAAACTCAGGTCATCACACAGACCAACGAGTGGCACAAAATAAGCGGTTGTTTTAAGGCCACCGAAGCCGCTCAGTATCTGACAATTGGTAATTTTTTTACTGAGTCAGAAACTCGCTACGTTGAGGTTGATAAGCGTGAGCAAGGCGCTTATTATCTGGTTGATGATGTGTCCGTAACAGAAACCAATCTTAGCAGTTTACCGGAGTTGGCCATTCAGGACACTACCCTTTGTCCAGCTAAACAGATCGTATTATCCTTGCCAAACAGCCCGGCCATTCACTATCAATGGCAGGACGGAACCACCTTATCAACCTATACCATCAGCCAGGCTGGACTTTACTCAGTAACGGCTACGGCGGGCTCCTGTACAGTAACCGATACGTTCCGAGTTGCTCAGGAAGTTTCTTTCCGGCTGCCAGCCGATACAACGCTGTGCCGGGGGGCCACGTTTTTAATCGCTCCCGTTAGCTCAGCCGCCAATAACTTACACTGGAGCGATGGTTCTCAGGGTCCTGCTTTGTCCGTATCCCAGGAGGGTATCTATTGGGCCCGTTCGGCGTCACCCGGCTGTCAGCAGATGGACTCCGTTCGGGTAAAGATGGTAGACTGCCCGGGCACGATTCCCAATGTGTTCACCCCAGATAAAGATGGCATCAACGATACGTTTTCTATCCCTGGCATTACGCTAACTCCCTGGCGGCTGGAAATCTATAACCGCTGGGGAAGCCCTGTGTATCAAAGCGATACGTACAAAAATGATTGGTCGGGTGAGGGTCTTCCTACGGGCGTGTACTATTACCTGCTGTCAAGCAGTGTTCTGCAAAAGCAGTATAAAGGCTGGGTGCAGATTATGCGTTAACCAATAAGTATGGCGTTACCATACATCAGCCGAATAACCTAATCTCCTTTCTTCTGACCTGCTGCCTATGCGGTTAACGCAAAATCAGGCTGGAGGCCACTCGGCAGAGTCGAGCGTTAACGGGGGCTGAATGAAGACCAAAAGCGTCCCCTGATTTTAGGGGATAAATTTCAAACAAACAGGCATCGAAATCCTGATTTCCTTGCCCGTGGGTGTCAATTTACCAGTGTTTTTATCCCGTTTAAAAATAGTGATGTTATCTGAATCCTGATTGGCCACCAAAACAAAGTTACCCGTTGGGTCGATGGCAAAATTACGGGGTGTTTTGCCATTGACAGGCTGATACCCGACCAGAGTGAGTTGCCCGGTTTTTTGGTCGACGCTAAATATCACCACACTCTCATGCGCCCGATTGGAACCGTACAGAAATTTACCATCGGGCGAAATGTGAATGTCGGCGCTCCATTTGCGACCGGTATACGCATCGGGCAGATTGTTAACGGTTTGAAAGGGGACTAACTGACCATTTTTATACATAAGGCCAGTGATGGTGGCCCCCATTTCCTGAATCACATAGGCAAACCGGCCATTGGGATGAAACGTAAAATGCCGGGGACCGGAGCCGGGTGCTACGGCGGTGAACGGTGGATTGCCTGCCGTCAGTTGGCCTGTCTGAGCGTTCAGGGTGTAGGTCATGATTTTATCCGTTCCTAAATCGGGCACAAAAACATCTGTATTGTTAGGCGCAATATTGATGGAATGTACATAGGGCTTCGTCTGTCGTTCAGGGTCGATGCTTTTGCCCTCATGCTGAATGGTTTGCGTGGTTTTGCCGAGCGACCCATCGGCATTTACGGGTAAAACGTTCAGGTTGCCGCCTGCATAATTGCCAACGATGACCCATTTACCCGTTTTGTCTACCGCTAAGTGGGCTCCGCCAGTTCCTCCCGTAGCCTGCGAATTAAGCAGGGTTAACTGGTGCGACTGCTTATCAATGGAGAACGCACGGACCGAATCTCCTTTACTAATGCCTCCAGTAGCATACAAAAAGCGCTGGTCTGGTGAAATGGCTAAAAACGAAGGATTTGTAACGCCTTTGGCAACGCTTATGGGCAAGAAGTCACCCGTTTTTGCATTGAACCGATACACATAAATGCCTTCGCTGGTTTTGCGGGTATATGTACCGATGTAGAGGTAATAGTCCGTGTTTTGCGCGGATGCAAAAAAGCTCATCAGGCAAAAAAGTCCAGTTAAGGCAAATTGAGCACTGTTTTTCATGTTTATGCTAATTTTTTGAACAAGGAAGATTATTTCCATATAACAGACTGGTCTATAGTGGCAATCGTCGCTTTACCCGTTAGGGCCATCGCCAGTTCAAATTCACGTTTGAGTATGTCCAGTACTTTGGTTACGCCCTCGGCACCGCCACATGCCAATCCGAAACAGATGGGTTTGCCCACCAATACCGCATTGGCGCCTAAGGCAATGGCTTTTAAGACGTCCGTTCCCCGTCTGATGCCGCCGTCCATCAGGAGCGGGATTCGGCTGTTTACTTTATCGGCAATACGGGGCAATGCCTCAATCGTGGCAGGCACGGTGTCTAAATTTCGTCCGCTGTGGTTGGAAACGATAAGTCCGGATACCCCCGCCTGAATTGCCAGCTCAGCATCGTCGGGGTTCAAAATACCTTTGAGCAGAACCGGGGTTTTGGCGAATGACATCAACCAGTCAATGTCTTTCCAGGTCAGGGATTTGGTCAGCGCAAAGGCATCGGCCATGTGCGGAGTTGTTACGCCCTCCGGCATGGCGAAGTTGACGCGTTGCTGCCGGTTACGAACCCCGGCCACCGGCGTATCGACCGTGACACAAAGAGCGCGGCATCCCTGTGCTTCGGCCTCCTGCACAAGGGCTTTGGTAAACGCCCGGTCGTCTCGCACATAAAGCTGAAACCAGAGCGGCTGCGTGGCGACTTTGGCAATCCCGGAAAGGGGGGTGTTGGTAAATGAGCTAACCACATAAACCGCCGAAGCGGCTCCGGCCCCCCGGGCGGTGGCCAATTCGCCCTCAGGGTGCATGATTTTGTGATAGGCCGTAGGCGCAATGAGAATCGGATGCGGCAGGTCGAGTCCAAAGAGAGACGTTCGGGTATCAATGCGGCTGACGTCGACAAGTACTCTTGTGTTGAGTTTTATCGCATCGAATGCCTGTCTGTTCCACCGAACCGTGAATTCGTCAGCCGCACCACTCGCAACGTATTCGTAGGCCATTCTGGTCATTTTCCCCTCGGCCATTTTCTCAAACTCAAACAGATTAACGATGTCGGATAAATCCGTTGATGCCGCTTTCGTCAACCCAACATTGTCCCTAACAGAGCGGATTTCCCCGTCTACAGGCAGCATTGAACTGCCTCCTGATGTAGTCATTGCGTTGAGAGCATTTCGTCGGGTAGATTCCATTTCGTGCTGGTGGTTGATAGGCTTTTCGATAGGTTGTGTGTGGCACAGAAATCAGGAACGACTCCACTCCTGGATTTCTACTCATGCCCCGGCTCAGGCAATCAACAGCGAGCCAGGCGGCAGCTAATCAATGCCTGAATTCATACCGTCGTATGGTTCTACACCAGCCGAATTCCGCCCTCCTCAAGTACAACTTTCCGTTCCCGATAGAGCGTGCCGACGGCCTTTTTGAACGTCTTCTTGCTCATCTCCAGCGATTTATAAATTTCATCGGGTGGGCTGTAAAGGCATTTGAGAGGATTGTTTTATGTCACGCCAGCCGAATAATTAACTCGTCTCGTATGCCACTTATACGCTTAAAGTAAAATAAGTTGAGGCCTTGTGGGATAATTGCCTTTGGCAGAACTGGACGTTGATTAGGAGCAGGCTTTGGGCTAGTTTATGTATCAAAGATGCGTAATATTAAGCCATTCCAAAACTTCAGCCTGGTCCATTTTTCGACTATGGATAGTATCATGGTGGACATTGCATAACGTTACAAGATTGTCTATTTCATTCTTACCACCTTTTGCGTGATGCGTTAAATGGTGAAGTTCCAGAAAGTGCCTTGGATCACCAGTTTTCGCCTGATCCTGGCTCCACCCACATTTCCTACATTTGAAATCATCGCGAACCAAGACTGCAACCCGATCGTCATCTTTGATATTTCTGTCGTGAGTTTCGGCCTGTTTATTTTCTTCCAGAATATACACGCCCATTGGCAAATCTGGCCTTCCTGAAGCTTTAGTCTTCACAGGCCAGCCTAACTGAGTTCTTAATTCACGCGTCCGGCGTGGCCAGTCTCCACCATTTTTTGCTATGTACGCTAATTCCTCACCGAGTACTTCCCTCCCTACATTCAACCGCAAGTATTTAATAAGTTTCTCCTGAACGCCTAAATCCTCTTTCCTAATCGAATTAGATAATTTCCAGCGGTGAGCGGCATCGCGGTCCTGTTGGTCTTTAATGAGAATGTATTCGTCCGGCTTTATATGACTCACGTTCAACACTGTGTTATCCCATTCATCGTCTTTTAATAGCGCTTTTATTGTTTGCCCACTCAGAATCGGCCATCCCAATTCAACTCTGAGTTCCCTAATTCTTCTTTGGTAATCGGTTATACCTGATACAACCATTAACTCGTCACTGTCAATGACAGTCATTGGGTATTTTCTAAGGTAAATCAATAGTCTATCTCTCCCTGCTGTAGTATTGGGTATCACTGAACTCCCAAATCTGCGTAATACATAAAATGCCGGTACGAGCGTAAGTACTTTTTGACGAAGTTCATCGGAAGTGGAAAGCGCAATGAAATTTTCTATTAACTCAATTAATTCTGTGCGGGCAGCTAATAAATCAACCTCAAAAGGTTTTCTTTTGGCCATAGTTTATACACATAAATTTAATATTACCTTCCTGTTCTTCATATTTTATACTAATTCCCCCTCTACTTCTACTAATCTGTCTTCTCTCTCTGTATTACGATTAAAATGCGATAAAACCGCAGAAGCAATCTGTTCAGCCATACCAACTGCAACTGCATTTCCAATCTGTCTTGCTATCTCAACCTTACTTCCTTTAAATATAAAGTCATCAGGAAAGCCTTGAAAACGAGCTGCCTCCCGGTGTGTTATCGGCCGGTGTTGTTCCGGGTGCAAATAACGCCCCTTCTCAGGTTTAAAAAATTCGGTACGAATCGTTACCGATGGTCTATCCCACCATAACCGACCAAACAAGTCAGTTCCACCGCTCTTTTTATTAATCCAACATTTAGGCGTTAAATGCGGAGCTAATCGCTGTAAGTCAAACCGATTCATACCCTCTCCGGCGATGATTCTATAACGTTCCATACTCATGGAAGTAGGATTTCTGCCGAAATGCAGTGCGTTGGCTCCTGTCTCCCCCCGAATTTCAGTACCAACTGGTTCTGCCAAATCGCTTATTACGTCCCTCACTGTTAGCCAAGGCTGTACATTAGGATGATATAATGTTAAATCAATTGGCTTGCTACTTCGCGGGTCGCGGTGCGTTCGTAAAGGCGGGAAAACATCTTTTGGATCGGCTAAGCGCGACCCCATAATAAAGGCACGAGTGCGAACTTGAGGTACCCCATAATTAGCAGCAATTAGTTTTGCAGCCTCTAACTCAAACCCCATACCCTCGGCGACTTCCCGTATCTGGCCATACTCTTCAGAAGTAAGCAATTCCGGTACATTTTCCATCACGAAAACCGATGCCCGCGAACGTTGAACTATATCCATGAAAGGCAACCAAAGTTGTTTACGTGGATCAAGTGTTCTATTCTTATTTAATAAACTAAAGCCCTGACATGGCGGTCCGCCAATCACAACTTCAGCTTCAGGAATAATCGTTCGTGGATTTTCAAGTATGGGCACTATGTCACCCCAAATACAGTGATTGCCGAAATTGGCGTTGTAGGTCGCTACGGCATATTCATTAAAGTCATTAGCCCAAACCGTTTCAAAAGCTGGTTGATTATGTTCGTCCTGAGTGTTGGTAAATCCTAATGTAAATCCTCCAGCACCCGCAAACAGGTCTATGATTCGTAAGGCCATCCTTATGCAGTAATTTTTACTGTAAACAACGAATATAGTATGGCTTATCAGATTGTCAAAACGACATGGATTTTACACCAGCCGAATTCCGCCCTCCTCAAGTACAACTTTCCGTTCCCGATAGAGCGTGCCGACGGCCTTTTTGAACGTCTTCTTGCTCATCTCCAGCGATTTATAAATTTCATCGGGTGGGCTGTTATCCGTCAATGGCAGAAATCCATTTTCGGCTTTGAGGGTAGCCAGAATTCGCTGGGCGTTGGGTTCAACATTCTCGAAACCAGCTTTTTGCAAACTCACATCAACGTGGTTATCGTCGCGAATCCGCTTAACGTAGCCAAGGAGCGGGTCGCCGGGCCGTACCGTGCGAAAGATTTCGTTGGCATATACCAATCCTTTGTAGCGGTTGTTGATGATGACATTCATGCCCAAATCCGTCGTTTCGTAGGCCAGCAACCGCACCTCCTCGCCCTCGAACAAGTCGCTCACGTCGGGGTCCAGAAAGCGGCTTAATTTGCTCGACGCCACCAGCCGGTTCGTTCGTGTGTCCAAATACATAAATACCACATACCACTGGCCAACTTCCATGGGGCGGGCCTGCTCGCGGTGGGGCGCCAACAGGTCTTTTTCGAGGCCCCAGTCCAGAAAAGCCCCGGCGCTGGTGACCGCCACCACCTGCAAACTGGCAAACTCGTCGCGCTGAATGGCGGGGGTCAGCGTGGTAGCAATGGGCCGGTCTTCGGAGTCAGTATACACGAATACATCGATGTCATCCTCAACGGCCAGGGTGTCGGGCACGTATTTATTGGGCAGCAGAATGTCGTTGCTAAAGTCCTGGCTTTTCCGGTCGGAGAGGTCGCCAAGAAAAAAACCAACGCTGGTTTGGCGCAGGGCCGTTAAGGTATTTATTCGTCCAATGTCAATCATAAGCGGGTTGCCGGTCGGGGTAAATATACGGCTGACTAAGCTGTGCCACAAAGTACCGTTTTTTATGGTAAGGTCAGATAATCCTGTTGTTGGCGGGATAAGTTAATGGACGAAAAACGTTGACAAAGCGGATACTATAGTTGATTGATTATCAGAGTCAGCAGCTTTGTCAACGTTAAAGATTAGTCCAGCCTCTATGCATCCTGTTGATTATCAGTGCACTAATACGCCCTTTTTAGCGTTGTTCAGTCAGTACCATCCAGCAGTAAGTTTTGTTAAAGCGTATTGGATTTTCGTTACTAATGGCCGCCATTCGACCGGCTGTTACCGTTGCCGCCCGGATTATTCCGCTACAAGTCGGCTCGCCCTCAAGTTTAAACTCAACTAAAATAAGTGCCGAAGCCAGGCCCGATGCAACAGCCGCACATGCACCGAATACCCTAAAATCACTCGCCGTAGGCGCACCGGAATTGCCCCTGCTCGATGTGGATTTCTGCGGAGAATGCTTACCCCTCGATCAAACCGATGTGCTTACCCGCTGGAAGCATGTTTTCATTCTTTTTCGGCCCCATGCCCGCGATTTGGGCAACCTCCGCCAGCGAGCCGATGCGTTCTTCCCGATAATCGGGCCGATTATGGAGAAGTACGACATTCCCGACGATTTTCGGTATGTGCCCTTAGCCGAAAGCGGCCTGAAAGCGAAAGCCGTTTCGAGGGCTGGGGCGGCTGGCTATTGGCAACTCATGCCCGGCACCGCCCGTTCACTCGGCCTGAAGGTTGGTGGCCGAACCGACGAACGCTTCAATGTTCACAAAGCCACCGAAGCCGCCTGCCGCTATTTACGAACGTTGTATAACCAGTTGGGGTCCTGGTCGCTGGTGGCGGCTGCCTACAATGCCGGACCAGGTTTTCTGAAGAGTCAACTCAAGCGCCACCCCCACCGCGACTACTACCGACTGACGCTGCCCCGCGAAACCCGGTATTACCTCTACCGGGTTCTGCTCTACAAAGAAGTGCTGTCGCGCCCCAACGATTATTCCTCCTTTCTGTCCCCTGCTCCCCAAACGGCTTTTCATTCGTGGGTGAAAGATGGGGCACACCGAACGGGTTAATCCCGGCTTCATATTGTGGTATGCCAGATTCTCCCCCGCCACTCCCCCGTACAGCGCGTGGTGGCGTTTCTGGCAGCACCAGGGCAGCCACAAAAAGCCGCGCCGGTTGAAGCTGAGCGCGGCTTTCCCGTTCATCTGGCCAGACGTTAGCACCCGTTCATTGTCCTCTCTGAATATGTTTGTATATGTTCCTGCTTTCCAGATATATTAATTTATTTTTAAATCCTTGTCTATTTACTTGAAATTTTATAAAATACAAGACCTTTACACCTTAACTCAATCCTAAAAATATGCGGCTATTTTACTCTTCTCCACCTCCATTTCTCCGTCGATGGAGCGCAGCAGTCTGCTTATTGCTGGCTGTCACCTCTCTGTTCGCTTCCGGGAAAACCTCATCGCTCGCTACGCCGGAAACGGCTTACTTCCGTGGCGAAAACCCATTGGCGGAGAGTACCGTCAGCGGACGGGTTACAGATGCTACCACAAATGAAGCCCTCGCCGGATGCAGCGTCGTGTTGAAAGGCACGCAGAAAGGAACCACTACGGATGCCAACGGCAGCTACCGCATTGTGGTGCCGGATGGCAATGCTGTTCTGGTGTTTGGTTTTATTGGCTTTGTTTCTGAGGAAATTCCGGTAGGCAGCAAAAGTACAATTAATGTGGCGCTCAAGGCGTCGGCCTCCGAGCTCGCTCAAGTGGTGGTCATCGGGTATGGCAGCGCGTCTAAAAAAGATATGACCGGCTCAGTGAAGTCGATCAAAAGCACGGAGTTCAATCGGGGTATCATCAACTCACCCGAACAGCTTTTGCAGGGTAAGGTTGCCGGAGTCAATGTTACGTCGGCAAGCGGGGAACCCGGTGGTGCTCAGAATATTACAATTCGGGGCCCGGGTGGCGTTCGGACGGGAAGCACGCCCCTGTTTGTGCTGGACGGCATTGCCTTAGATAATTCCAGCACGGGCGGTGCTACCAATCCGCTGAACTTTCTGAACCCGCAGGACATCGAGGCTATCGACGTCCTGAAAGACGCATCGGCCACGGCAATTTACGGCTCGCGCGGAGCGAATGGCGTCGTGCTGATTACCACCAAAAAAGGAAAAGCGGGGGTATCAACGTTTAGCGTTTCGTCTAATTTCGGCATCTCCAATCTGGCGCGGCCTCTGTCGGTGTTTTCGGCGGACGACTACCGGCGTCAGGTTCCGGCGGTGGGTGGTGTGCTGGAAGATTTCAAAGGGTCAACTGACTGGCAGAAAGAAGTAACCCGGACCGCTAAGACCTGGAATCACAATCTGGCGTTTGGGGGTGGCTCCGACAAACTAACCTATTATGCGTCGCTGGGCGTTCAGAATCAGGAAGGTATCATCAAAAATAGCCGCATGAACCGGTACACGGGGCGCATCAACGTATCGCAGAAATTGCTCGAAGACCGGCTCAATGTGGATGTCAACCTGACGGCCAGTTACACCTTTAATCAGCGCCCGCCTACTGAAAGCATACTGGGTGGCGCTATCGTAGCCAACCCAACGCTGCCCGCCTACGACGCCGATGGAAATCCGTTTAAATACCAGGCGGGGACCAATCCACTTATTACGCTGGGCCTGGAAAAAGACCTGACAACCATCAACCGGGTAGTCGGCAACATTTCCCCGTCGTTCAAGCTTACCAAAGACTTAGTGTATAAGCTCAATCTCGGCGTCGACAACGCCAGTTCGGTGCGGGATTTACAATCGCGGCCCAATGTAATTCCGTTTCAGGATGGCCGGCTCGAAAGCATTTATACCACGAACCGGAACCTGCTGGTTGAAAACTATTTCACCTATACGTTAGCCCGGACGGACCATAACCTGACGGCCTTGCTGGGGCATTCCTACCAGAAAATTTTTGTGCAGGAACGCCGGTCCAGCATCAATAAATTCCCCATTTCACCCATCGAGCCGATTTATAACCCTGGTTTGGGTCAGGACCTTACGCTGGCGAATAACAAGCCCGGCGGCTATGCGCTGGAAAATGAATTGCAGTCGTTTTTCTCGCGGGTCAACTATCAATACCGGGACAAGTACTTAGCGACGGCTACTGTGCGGGCCGATGGCTCGTCTAAATTCGGGTCGAATAACAAATACGGGGTTTTCCCGTCGGTATCGGTGGGCTGGCGGCTTTCGGAAGAATCGTTCCTGAAATCGGGGCCCTTCTCCGACCTGAAACTTCGGGCGGGCTGGGGCCTGACTGGTAATCAGGAGATTCCGTCGAAAATTACCCAGGCATTATTTACCTCCCAGGTATCAGCAGCAACGAGTTACCCTCTGGCGCCAACCGGAACCTATCCGGCGGGTACGTCGTATTCCCGCTTAGCCAACCCGGATATTCAATGGGAAGTATCGGCCCAAACGGATGTCGGTCTGGATTTTGGGTTGTTCAAGGGTGCGCTGTCGGGATCGGTAGACTATTTTCGGAAGGTCTCCAACAACATCCTGCTGGAGGTTATCCCGGCTGACCCCGTTCAACCGGCGGGTACGTTCTGGACCAACGTACCCGACATGACCATCACCAACCAGGGCGTCGAACTGGATTTGAACTACCGCTACGCAAGTCTGAGCGGCTTTCGGTTCGACATTGGGGGAAATATCACGTTCATCAATAATGTGGTGAACAACTCGCCCTATACCGTGATTCCGTCCGGCTCGGCCTCCGGTTCCGGGCTAACGTCGGCGACCATCAACGGCTACCTCAACGGGCAGCCCATCGGCACCTTCTTTCTCAAGGAATTCACCGGGTTCGACGACAAGGGCATCAGTACGTTTCGGGATGCCGACGGCGACGGGATAGTGACGGACAAAGACCGGGTAGCGGCTGGCAGCGCGCTCCCCACCAGGCAATTCAATATCAACAGCAACATTGCCTACAAAGGCTTCGATCTGGCGGTCAATTTCAACGGCGTATCGGGCAACAAACTGTATGACAATACAGCTAACTCGAATTTCTATAAGCTTCGATTGTCTAAAGGGTTGAATACCAGTGCCGAAGCCATTCAATCGGCCAGCGAATCCATCAACAATTCGGCGCCCGTTTCGACCCGGTACCTTAAAGATGGCTCCTTTTTCCGGCTGAATAACGTCGCGTTAGGCTATAATCTCAACCCCAAAACGATTGGGATCAACCGGTGGATTTCGGGCATCAGGCTATCGGTTACGGGTCAGAATCTGTTTGTCATTACCAACTACGACGGCTTCGACCCCGAAGTGAACACCGACCGAACCATCAACGGCGTTTCGTCCTACGGTATCGACTACCTTAGCTATCCCAAAGCCAGAACGTTTGTTTTTGGCCTGAACCTCACGTTTTAATCATAAACTACCCCCAACCCCCTGAAGGGGGCTTTGCTTGACTATTCTCAACCTAAGCCCCCTTCAGGGGGTTGGGGGTAATAAAAACAGAAACCATGCTCAAGAAACTCATTTCCATGCTGACGCTGGTTAGCCTGATCGTCATACAGGGTTGCACCGACCTGACCGAAAATGTGCTGGATGAAGCCTCCGTTGCGGGTCTGTCTGACCGGCAGGCCGCCGACGGCATCATGGCGCCCGTCTATGCCCGACTGCCGGATATTTTCCTGCATACCAATTACTTTGCCATGCAGGAGATTTCTACCGACGAGGCCATTCTGCCCTATCGGGGTGGCACCGACTGGGGCGATAACGGAATCTATCTGGCCCTGCACCAGCATACCACAACCAGCACCGATCCGAACATCAGGAGTACCTGGAATTTTATCCTACAGGGCGTGTCGCGGTCGATTACGGCCATCAACACCCTGCCAACGCTGAACGACCCGGTTACCAAAACCTACCTGGCCGAAGCGAGGGGCATGCGTGCCTATTATGCCCTGCTCACGCTGGATCTGTTCGGTCTGGTGTTTGTGAAGGACGATCTGGGCGCAACATCAACTATTCTGCGGGGTGATCAGGCCATTGACTACATTAAAAGTGAGTTGCTCGCGGTAGAACCCAGTCTGGAAACAACGGTTGGCCCCGGCCGGCTCACCAAAGGGGCGGTTTGGGGGCTGCTGGCCCGCCTGTACCTGAATGCGGCTGTTTACCGCGACCGGTATGCGGCTCAATTTACCTTCAGGCCCGAGGATATGGATAAGGTGGTGGAGTACAGCGACAAGATCATTAACTCGGGCCAGTACCAACTGTCGAAAGATTACTTTGCCCTGTTCAACTCGGATAATCACGACAACAAAGAGTTGATTTTTGCGGTCGATCAGCGGGCAGACCTGAACGGGCATAACCGGATGGCCTACTTTTCGTTATCCGGCGATCAGTTTCCGATACCCGCCTACCCGGCGGCCAACGGTACCGACGGGCCTGGTATCACGCCCGATTACTACCGGACCTGGGTCAATGCGTATGCGCCCAAAGACCCGACGGTAGACCCACGCTTCTACAAACAAAACCTGTCGATTTATTCCAACCCAGCAGATTCGTGCGTAGCCGAAGCCAGTTTCAACATTAACCGGGGTATTCTGCGCGGGCAGCAATACGGCCTGATTCGGCGGAATGGGGTGTTTTTAAAGTGCGCCGATGGCAAATTCAAAGTAGGCAAACTTTTTCACGATACCCGCAACAAACCCACACTTGCCGTTGATTTCACCGAGCAAATCGATTACACCGTGGCGGGCAGCAACTACAATACGGGCTACCGGGTGGAGAAATACGAGTTCAGTAAAAAATCGGCCAGTGGCCGGAATTTCGGTGAAGCGGATATTGTCATCATTCGGTTAGCTGACGTGTACATGATGCGGGCCGAAGCCAAACTCCGCAAGGGTGGTGATGTGGCCAGTGCCTTAGCCGATGTCAATACGGTTAGGGCTGCCCGAACGGTTACGGCCCCTCCCCCGGCGCTGACCGACATGAGTTTAGACCTCCTGTTCCGGGAGCGCGGCTTTGAATTCTACTGGGAGATGCTTCGCCGTACCGACATGATTCGGTTTGGTAAGTATGAGGGTACATGGACAGAGAAGACCAACAGCGATAAGCTAAAACGCATTTTCCCGCTTCCCCAAACGGCCATCGACGGGGCTTCTAACCTACCCGGCTACCTGAAACAGAATGACGGGTATTGATTGACATTACACCCCACCGGGTTAAAACCCGGTGGGGTGTACATTTTTTGCCATAACGAACAACCACTAAACCCCCTAACTCAACCGAACCAGCGTATTTGCATACGTAAAGGTCGTTTCACTGACACCGGCAGTGCCCGTCAGGGGGGCGGCACCGGATGGATCGGGGGTGCAGGCTAAGGGAATATGGCCTTCGGTAGCCAGCATTCCCGACGTAGGGTCCAGGCCAATCCACCCGGCGCCGGGAATGTACACCTCTGCCCAGGCATGTAAGGCCAGCGAATTCTGGATAGGATCAGCGGAGTTCATCAACTCCTGTTCGTTGGGAGCTACCTGTGCCAGATAACCGGAAACGAAACGGGCGGCCAGGCCTACATGTCGCAGAATCTGCACCAGAAGCCAGCCCGAATCACGACACGAGCCGATGGCCAGTTCGACCGTTTCTTCTGGCGTTTGGATGCCGGGTTCCAACCGGGTGGTGTAGGCAATACGCTGAAAAATCTGTTGATTAAGCCGGATTAGAAAGTCGACGGTATCCCGTTTTGTCCTATCTATCTGTTGGATCAATTGCGACAGGCGAGGCCCTTGTTCCGTAACTTCTAAGTAGAGGGCGAGGTCTTTTGTTAGCTGGGCATCATATTGAAACGGAAACGACAGGGCATACTCATCCAGAAAAAAATCGAATGGGTTTATGGGTTCCAGTGTCGCCGTAATGGCGACGTCGATGGTCATCCGCTGCATAGGTCCCGAAAAATCGACCCGCGCAACAAAATTACCGAAGGGGTCCTGTTGCCAGTGGATGAGGTGACTGGCTGGTTCAACAGTCAGCGAATACGATTCAATCAACGCCCGGCAGTGGGCCGCCGGTTTAAGCCGGATCAGGTGGGGCGTCAGATAAACCATCCGGTCGTAGTCGTATTGAGTATGGTGATGAATAGCGACGCGGGTGGACATATAGAATGGGTTAAGGTAGTTTTTGGTTTATCGTTGGCTGATCGTAACAACGGACCGGCTTCAGCAACACTCGTGCGTCAGCCAACGATAAACCAAAAAACATTACACTTTTTCAAATACCAACCGGTAGTGTTCCATCGTCTCGCGCTGGAAACAGACCCGGTTGGGACTGACTCTGAATACGGCAATGAGGTCCTGGAACGCCTTATTGGTCAGCAGTTTGGGCAACAGCGACGCATAGAGCGCATATTTCTCTAAGTTAAACGCCCGAAATCGCTTCCGCCACTGGCCAATGGTTTCGATATAATCCAGCCGGCCGCTGCTTTGCGAAATAAGTTTAAAATTAGGCTGGGCGTTACGAATCACCTGCTCCGGCCCATACGGAAGCCACGAACCCGGAAACTGGGCGATCATAAGGGCCAGTGAATACGAATCTGAATCCTTTGGGGCATTCACACTGATTTCTTCCAGTGGAATCATGTTTTTCCCGAAGACCATCGTCTGCATGTAAAACCGGCCACCAACGGGCAGTAGATCATAGAGTTTTTTAAAAAAATCGGCGTACACCTGATCCTGCTGGCCCGCCTTGTACTGTTCAATCGAGCAGAAATGCTCCATGCCACCAATGCAGCTAATGGCATCGAAGGTGCCGTAATCAGCAGGGGTGATGGTACGGCAATCTTTAACTTCGACTGTTAAGCCATTGGCCCGGCAGGCTTCGGCCTGTCCCCGCGAGAGGGTTACGCCACGGGCAATGGCCCCACGCTTTTTAATGTAGGTGAGAAATGGCCCCCAGCCGCAGCCCATGTCGAGCACTTTCGACCCCTTACCTATTCGTAAGCTGTCGGCAATGAAGGCATGTTTTTGCTCCTGAGCCTGTTCGAGGGTGAGCGAAAAGTCGCCATTATACATGGCTCCGCTGTAGTCGCCGGTTTCGCCCACGCTCAGGCGAAAAATTTTATCAATGGTGGTGTAGGTGAAATCGAGGTCTTGTTGTGATGCCATAGGTTAAAAAAGACTAATAAAGGGGGTTATAGATTGACGATGCACACGTTAAGGCATTGACCGGGCCACCGGAGCGGTAATACGGTCATAGGTTATTGAGTAGGCCGGTTGGCTACTCAATAACCTATGACGTAAGAACCTAATAACTATATTCTTGATTTTCAGCTACCTGAACGGGCATCGGGGGATTAATCGGGGCCGTTTTACCCAGTTTCTCCAGCAGGCGGAAATGCGAATAGAGCGCTGACCAAAAACTATGATTCTCCAGATAAGGCAACCCAAATTCGTGGGCAGTGCTGCTGACGATGGCCGTAATGGCCGGGTAATGAATATGACAAACCCGGGGAAACAGATGGTGTTCGATTTGCCGATTTAAACCGCCACACAAAAAGGCCGCCAGTGCGCTTTGGGGAGCAAAGTTCGCCGTCGTGTGCATCTGGTGAATAGCCCAGGCATTGTGTATGTCGCCTTTCTCATTAGGCAGTGGAAAGGTGGTTCCTTCGACGGCGTGGGCCAACTGAAACACAAGCCCTAACACCAGCCCTTCGGCCAGATGCATCAGAACGAAACCAATGGCCAGTTGCCACCAGGTTATATCAAGCACCAGATAAGGAACAACCAGAAAGAAAACGTAATAAAGCCCTTTCGAAGCGAACAGTTTGATGCACTCGCGCCGGGGGTGTGAGGACGTGTCGGTTTGGCCGATCTGCTGCTTAAAGAATTTTACGTAGTCCTTCCGAAATACCCAGGAAAGCGACGCCAGCGCATACAACGGAAACGTGTACCATTGCTGATAGCGATGCCACGGGTGGAGTTCATCCTGCGGGTCTAACCGTACCAGACCGGGAGCGAGTTCAATGTCTTCGTCGTGGCCCGGAATATTGGTGTAGGTATGGTGAACAATATTGTGGGTAATTTTCCAGATGTAGGGATTGGCCCCCAGGATATAGAAGCTGCCCCCCAGGAGCCGATTCACCCAGGCATGAGCGGAAAAGGCGCCATGCAGGGCATCGTGAGAAACGTTGAAACCAATAAAGGCGGCAAACATACCGAGCACGATAGACATACCCAGCATTGCCCCTAACCCGAACTGATTCGATAAAATGAGTCCGTAAAGCACCACGTATCCCACCAGAAAGAACCCGGCTTTGGCCCACATGGCGCCATTGGCATGGGGCGAAAGAGCGTTGTCCGTGAAATAGGCATCAACTCGCCTGCGAACCGTAATTAAAAACTGTGAACGACCTGCATCCTTAAATTTTACCTGGTTTAGCATCAATACAATAAATTACGATGATGAACATCAATACGATTAATT
Source organism: Spirosoma areae (assembly GCF_054781775.1). Taxonomy (NCBI): domain Bacteria; kingdom Pseudomonadati; phylum Bacteroidota; class Cytophagia; order Cytophagales; family Cytophagaceae; genus Spirosoma; species Spirosoma areae. The sequence continues at coordinate 25,738 of NZ_BAAGTT010000036.1, forward strand.
TAAAATCTGTCCGATCTCCTGAATTTGCCTCAGCATAGGTAAGGCCAGAAGACCTTGTTTGGTTAACGTATACTCAACCCGTGGTGGAATTTCGGCATACGCTTTTCGGCGCATGATACCCAACGCCACTAAGGCTTTCAATTCGCCGGCGAGAACCTTTTCGCTCACGCCGGGGAGCAGTTCACTGAGTTTACTGTACCGAAGCGTTTGCTCGCCCAGAAGCAGAATGATGTATAACCGCCACTTTCCACTAACTACTTCTAACGCTTTAGTAATCAGCACTAAGTCTGGCTCACTGGGCACTTTACTTCGGTCACTTGTCATATGCGCTTACTAATTTTCAAACCGAATGAAAATGACCGCCTGCGCGATTATAACCAGAAGACACACCAATCCCGCACCCAAAGGGTACGGCTGAACGGACGCACATTGTTAGACATGAGTAATACGATCAGGCAGCAAAAGCCACTATACACTGGGTAACTCAATTACTTACTGGTAAGTTGCCAAAGTACGTAAATAACGAAAAGAAAAGCAATTCCGTATACCCAAAAAGGTCACCTCGTTTAGGCAGTACCCGAGCGAAAAAACGGCTCGTTGGTCTGTTGTCCGGGGTGAATTTAGTGGACTAAACTAATTATACGCAGCAAAGCTACGTTCGGATTGCCGTAAATTTCGCCGTAATATGCGTATACTCGCTGGTTTTCTCATCAAAAATTAGCCGCAAACCGGCAACTTTTAACTAAATTAAACCCATAAGTAGCCAAATCAGTTATAGTAGTCAGCCGCCGGGTTTGTTCCCGATTGGCCGTCCCCCATCCATCGTTTGAATGCAGTCTGACGCCACTAAAACCACTGACTCTGCGCCTGTTCGCCCCGTTACGACCCGGCGATTTGACAAGCTTTTTTTAAACCTGGCCGATGTCGCGTCTTTTGTTGGCCGTTTTTTTCGGGAAGCGCTGCTGCCGCCTTATGAATTTAAAGAAATTATCCGGCAATGTTACGAAGTAGGCTACCGGTCGCTGCTGTTGATTTCAACAACGGGATTTATCACAGGAATTGTTTTCACCAACCAGTCGCGTCCGTCACTGTCGGAGTTTGGGGCAACGTCGTGGCTGCCCTCGCTGATTGCCATTGCCATTGTTCGGGCGCTGGGGCCACTCGTGACAGCCCTGATCGCGGCCGGTAAAGTAGGGTCAAGTATTGGGGCCGAGTTAGGCTCAATGAACGTGACGGAGCAGATCGACGCCATGGAAGTATCGGGCACCGATCCATTTAAGTTCCTGGTTGTCAGCCGCGTAATCGCCACCTCGATAACTATTCCGCTACTAACCATGTACACCATCTTTGTTGCCCTGATTGGTGCCTACATTAATGTCAGCCAGAACGAACAGACCAGCTTTGCGTCCTACATTCAGGAGGTTTTTGGGGCAATTACCTATTTAGATATTTTTGCGTCCGTACTAAAGTCAATCGTGTTTGGTTTCACCATTGGTATGGTTGGCTGTTACAAAGGATATCATTCATCCAAAGGCACCGAAGGCGTTGGCAAAGCGGCTAATTCAGCCGTTGTTACCTCCATGTTTTTAGTGTTCATCGAAGAACTTCTCTCCCTTCAGATTGTCAGCGCAATCCGGGGAGGGTAAACAATTGCGAATGAGTGAAAGAGCGAATGAGTGAATAGCTGGCGCAGAAAATATTCACTCTTTCGCTCTTTCATTCTTTCGCTCTTTAAATTATGACATCATCCAATACCGATCCGGTCATTCGCATTCGGGGGCTGAAGAAGTCCTTCGGAAACCTGCATGTGCTGCGGGGCGTTGATTTAGACGTCTATCAGGGCGAAAATGTGGTTGTGCTGGGGCGTTCCGGTACAGGCAAGTCTGTTTTGATTAAAATTATAGTCGGTTTGCTCAAACCCGATGCCGGAAGCATCGTTGTGCTGGGGCAGGATGTGGAGCAGTTACGGGGCAAGGAATTAGACGAGTTTCGGCAGAAAGTGGGGTTTTCCTTCCAAAGCAGCGCCCTCTACGATAGCATGAGCATCCGCGAAAACCTGGAGTTTCCACTCGTGCGGAATGTCAGAAACCTCAGCCGGGCCGATATCGATAAAGCCGTCGAAGAAGCCCTGAGCGACGTTGGCCTCTCCCAAACGATTAACCAGATGCCGTCGGAGTTGTCGGGTGGACAACGAAAACGGGTGGGCATTGCCCGGACCCTGATTCTGAAGCCCGACATTATGCTGTATGACGAACCCACTGCCGGGCTGGACCCCATCACCTGCATCGAAATCAACAAGTTGATCAACGATGTGCGCGAGCGGCTGGGGGCAACTTCAATCATCATCACCCACGACCTGACCTGCGCCAAAGCCACCGGCGACCGCGTAGCGATGTTGTTAGACGGAAAATTTGAACGCACAGGCACCTTTGAGGAAGTCTTTACCGACCCCGACGAACGGGTGCAGCAGTTTTATAATTACAATTTTGTGACTTGAACAGAATAAGCCGTCAGTCGTTAGTCAATACGGGGCCGCCCGTACGGTCATTAGTCGCCAAAGGTTTGCCCGTAACGACTGACCGCATACCGACTGACTATCGACCAACGACTAAAGACTAACAACAGAAAATGGCAATAGAATCAACCAAACGCTCCGTAATTGTCGGCATATTTGTTCTGGCTGGCTTAGCCATCCTGATTGCCGGTGTATTTGTGCTGGGCGGCCAGCAAAAACGCTTTACAAAAAGCATTCGGATTATGGCGGTTTTTAAAGATGTAGGAGGCCTGAAAGCAGGGAACAACGTCTGGTTTTCGGGCGTCAAAATCGGAACCGTCAAGCGAATTAGTTTCGCTGGCAACGCGCAGGTGGAAGTCGATATGGACATCGAGCAAAGTTCTCAGCAGTATATTCGGAAAGATGCCAGCGCCAGCATCGGTTCCGATGGGCTGATTGGCAACAAAATCGTTGTGATTGCCGGTGGCACGACGAGCCATCCCGAAGTGGAAGAGGGCGACCGGATTAAAACGTCGGAGGCCCTGAGTTCTGACCAGATTATGGCAACGCTCCAGGAAAACAACAACAACCTGCTGCGTGTAACGAACGATTTTAAGGAATTGGTTGGCAACCTTCGAAAAGGAAAAGGAACGGTTGGCGCGGTGTTGACGGACTCAATGGTGGCCGAAAATTTTAAGCGAGCCATGCGGAACCTGGAACGAGCTTCGCAAAACACGGTCAACGTAACCGGCTCAGTATCGCAGTTTGCGGCCAAACTAAACACCAAAGGAACGCTGGCCAACGAGTTAGTGACTGACACAACGGTGTTCCGGCGGCTCAGTCGTTCGGCTACGCAACTCGAGGGCGCGGCTGGTTCAGCCAACAAAGCGGTTGGCAACCTGAACGAAACGACGGTAAATATTAATCGGGCCTCCGAGAAACTCAACAACACCAATAGTCCACTGGGCGTGTTGCTTACCGACCAGGAAACGGCCAACAATCTCCGCACAACCCTCCGCAACCTCAATCGGGGCACGGCCTTGCTAAACGAGGATTTAAAGGCCGCTCAGAACAACATTCTGCTGCGTGGCTATTTCAAGAAGCAGGCGAAGGAAGACGCGAAGCGCAAAGCCGACAGCACAGCCGCCCCGGCGCAACCCTGAGAAGCTGTTTGACCGGGCCGTCGGAGCGGTTGTAATCGCTTCATAGTACGTTCATCGCTCTGATCGGCTTCCGATGAACGCCATGAGTTCCTGTACAGATGAGGGATAAGGACAACTAATTCTCCGATTAGCTTAATCAGGCTCATTTTTCCTATTTCGCACCTTTAGAATTGAGCAACTTTCACTTTCTTTGTTGCGTTATATACTGACAAACTAAAATGTTCGCCCTGAGATATAAATGAGTTACATAGCCCGAGAAATTGTTGACAACCCAGAGAGTCCGGTCAATTTTCTTCATATTGATTGGAATACACAACAAGTCACGCACACTATTCATATATTAAGCTTTATGGATAATGGGTATCACATTAACTATGCCCCAGCCTTAAAGCTATCTTCCTATGGGAATTCCTTTGATGAGGCTAAGGATATGATGGTTGATGTGGTGTTGCCAGATTTTTTTCAGGAAATGCTCAACCTTGCTCCCGTTGCTGTACTCGAATACCTCAGCAAGTTAGGGTGGTCTGCCATAGGCCGCGAATCGAAAGACTTTGAGAATAAGTCTTATGTAGATAAGGATGGCATTTTAAGAAATTTCAGTTTGCCACAAGACACAATAATTGAGGAGGAAGTACTAACAGTTGCTTAATGGGTAATTTTAGGCCAATAAGTACGAAGTGTTGGATAAAATTCCTCAAAGCTCACGGCTGTACGTTTAAGTCAAAACAAGGCACGTCACATGACAAGTGGAGGTGTCCTGACTGTGTTTTATCAATCATTTTCAGGGGAGCAGAAAAGGAGATACCCTTTCTACATATTCAAACTAATCTCTCAACGATGGGAAAGACCAAAGAATACTTTCTTACGTGGATTGAGAAGAACTGTTAACAATAACCAAGCCCGGCCTTTGAGTCGGGCTTTCCATTGACCCATGGAAAAAAGACCTGTACCTATTATTGCCGTTAATTTTTATTAGCTGAGACAAGAATACAAGACCCTGTAGAGGTCAAACCGGGCTGTCTAAGGGTACACGTTAAATTTGCCTAATTACTTACGATAAGTTCACTTTCTCCGAGCGAACCGACTCGCCATAGAAAACGGTTGCCTGCCGGTCAAAATCGTCGGTGGAGTCGGTAGTCAGAAATACCCGCTGACCCTGCCTGCTGCACTGCGCTTCCAGTTCGGGATGCCGTTGTAGATAATCGGCCAGGCTGTCGGCCACAATGCGGCCCTGACTCAAAATCGTCGCGTGGGCGGGCGCAAACTGCCGGATTTTGTCGAGCAGTAGCGGGTAGTGCGTACAAGCCAGTAACAGCGTGTCAATGTCCGGCGACTGAGCCAGCAGCCGGTCGATGTGCTGCTTCACGAAGAAATTAGCTCCAGGGCTGGCATATTCGTTATTTTCGACTAAGGGCACCCACATCGGGCAGGCTTCCTGAAAGACGCGCACTTCCGGAAAAAACTTCTTAATTTCGACCAGATACGACTCCGACGTAACCGTTCCACGCGTGGCCAGAATGCCCACATGCCCAGTTTTGGTATACGTACCAATTACTTCGGTCGTTGGCCGGATAACGCCCAAAACCCGGACTGGCTGGTCCCGCCCGTCGGGAGCCAGTTTGGGCAAGTCGAGTTGCTGAATATTTCGCAGGGCTTTGGCCGACGCCGTATTGCAGGCCAGCACCACTAAGCGGCAACCCCGGTCGAAGAGGTGCCAAACGCATTCGAGGGTATACTGATAAACGGTATCGAAGGAGCGGGGGCCGTAGGGCGTTCGGGCGTTGTCGCCGAGGTAAACGTAGTCGTACTGAGGAAGTTTACGGACAATTTCGCTCAGCACGGTCAGGCCACCGTAGCCCGAATCGAACACGCCAATGGGTTGATTCATAGTCATAGTATGCAAAAAACCTGTAAGGTCTTAAAGACCGCTCCGGCGGCCCGGCTTACAGGTTTACTATTTGGCGAATTTTTTGGTTAAGATTTACCCCAGCAGTTCTTTTCCCTGCGCCAGAGCCGCATCCAGTCCCGACGAATCAGTGCCGCCTGCAGTGGCAAAGAAGGGTTGTCCACCCCCACCGCCTTTAATGTTTTTGGCTAACTCTTTCACAACCTGTCCAGCATTCAGGTTCTTGCCCTGAATCAATGAGTCGGGCAGCATGACGGCCAATTGTGGTTTACCGTTAATATCGGCGCCAAGCACGACCGCCAGATTATCGACTTTTGCCTTCAGGTCATAAGCTAATTGTTTGAGCGCATCGGCAGAGGGAACATCGACGCGCTCGACCAGCCGGGAGTGTCCGTTTACGGTTTCGATTTTAGCCAAAAGCTGGTTTTTCAGTTGCTGCACTTTCTCGTTTTGCAACGCTTCGACCTGCTTCTGCAAGGCACTCCGTTCGTCCAGTAACGTCTGCACCGCTTTGACTACATCTTTCGGTGCTTTCAGGAGTTCTTTCAATTCGCTGACCACCGCCATTTGCTCATTCACCAACGCTTCGGCCCCCGCCGATGTTTTGGCCTCTATGCGCCGAATACCCGTCGAAACAGATCCTTCGCCCGTGAATTTGAACAGCCCGATATGGCCTGTTGCCGGAACGTGCGTGCCCCCGCAAAGCTCGACCGAGTAGTTCGGATCGAAGGTGATAACGCGCACGAAATCGCCGTATTTCTCACCGAACAAGGCCGTTGCGCCTAAGGCTTTGGCCTCCTCGATGGGCACGTTGCGCTTCTCATCGAGTTTGATATCTTCCCGAATCTTCTCGTTCACAATCCGCTCAACCTCAGCCAATTGTTCGTCGGTAACTTTACTAAAATGGGAGAAGTCGAACCGCAGCGCATCAGGGCCCACATACGAACCTTTTTGCCCTACGTGATTGCCCAGCACCACACGCAGAGCCGAATGCAGCAGGTGCGTAGCCGAGTGGTTGCTGCTGATTAGCATCCGGCGGGTACCATCAACCTCAGCCTGAACACTGTCGGCTAAATTAAGGTACTCATCTAATTCGTCGCTGCCGATGCCTTTATTTCCATCCGGCCAACTAACAATCCTGTTTCCGTCCGCTAAGGTCGTAAAAATGGCGCGGGGCGGAAATATCTGCCAGGGTGTGCCATCGTCCTGCCAGGGTACGGTAGTTAAACCAAATGTTGCATTCGGGTCAACGATGTGAACCGTCAGGTCATTTTCCTTTTTTGTATCGACAACATCCAGCCAATACAGCGGCTTACCTTTCTTCAATAAAATCAGTGAACCCGTATCGCCAATCTGTCCGCCCGATTCAGCATAGAAAGGCGTTTCAGCCAGCACAATCTGAAATTGTGTTCCCTGTTTGTTCTGAACTTTACGGTATTTGATTAAACTGGTCTTTGTTTCAGTTTGGTCATAACCGACAAACCGCGACCCTGTGCCATGTTCAGCCAGGTCAATCCAGTCGCCCGCCGATGCGGTAGCATCTTTCCGCGAACGGGCTTTCTGCGCCTGCAATGCCTTCTGAAAGCCTTCTTCATCAATGCCCAAGCCCTTCTCGCGTGCGATTAACGCTGTTAAATCAGCAGGAAAGCCGAAGGTGTCGTTTAATTCAAAAACGGTGTCGCCGGGAATTGTGCCTTTTCCGTCGGTTGTTAATTGGCCGATGATCTGATCCAGACGACCCAAGCCCGTTCCCAGCGTCCGCAAAAAGGCGATTTCCTCCTCCCGAATGACCGTTGCTACGAAATCGCGCTGGGCGTTGAGTTCGGGGAACACGTCGGCAAACTGCATGGCCAGCGTGGGTACGAGTTTGGTCATGAACGGCTCGGTCAGGTTCAGGTACGAATAGCCGTAGCGAATGGCCCGGCGCAGAATTCGCCGGATAACGTAACCCGCTTTTGCGTTGGAGGGCACCAAACCGTCGGCAATGGCAAACGAGACGGCCCGGATGTGATCGGCAATGACGCGCATCGCCACATCGCTCATGCTCTTGCCCGCTTCATATTTCCTGTCCGACAGTTCTTCGATGACGCGAATTGTGCCCGAAAAAACGTCGGTGTCGTAGTTCGACTGCTTGCCCTGAATGGCCATGCACAACCGCTCGAAGCCCATGCCCGTATCGACGTGCCGGGCGGGGAGTTCCTCCAGCGGCCCCGGTCCGCCGTCGCGGGCGGCTTTGCGGTTGAACTGCATGAACACGTTGTTCCAGATTTCGACAACCTGCGGATGGTCAGCGTTCACGAGTTCCTTGCCGGGCTGTTGGGCGACTTCCTCCGCCGAACGGAGGTCGATGTGGATTTCGGAACAGGGGCCGCACGGGCCTGTGTCGCCCATCTCCCAGAAATTGTCTTTTTTGTCGCCCAGAATAATCCGCGACTCATCGCCAATGATACGTTTCCACAGGTCCCACGATTCCTGGTCGAAGGGTACGTTGTCGCGCTCATCGCCTTTGAAAACCGAGACGTAAATGCGCTCTTTGGGCAGTTTATAGACCTCCGTTAGCAGTTCCCATGACCATTCGAGGGCTTCTTTTTTGAAATAATCACCGAACGACCAGTTGCCCAGCATCTCGAACATGGTATGGTGATAAGTATCGAAACCAACGTCTTCGAGGTCGTTGTGCTTGCCCGACACGCGCAGGCATTTCTGCGTATCGGCCACCCGTTTGGCCGGGGGCGTACCGTTACCGAGGAAAAAATCTTTAAACTGCGCCATCCCCGAATTGTTGAACATCAGCGTAGGGTCGTTTTTGGCAACGAGTGGAGCCGAAGCAACAATCAGGTGTTGTTTGGAGCGGAAGAAATCGAGAAAATGCCGACGTATTTCGTGGGAAGTCATTTGCAGATGTTTCGAGTTTCAGGTTCCAGGTCGCTGCTCCTAAAGGCGTTAACGTGAAACCTGGGGCCTGAAACGATTATTGAACTGCAAAATTACAGTAAAACTTGCAGGTTTGATGGAAGGTCAGCAAGTTTGTCAGATGGAAAGCCCGGGGAAACTGTATTACGGCATTAGGGAGGTGGCGGAGAAATTTGGCATCAACGCGTCCAAACTTCGGTATTATGAAAAAGAATTTCCGACCCTACAGCCTAAGAAAAATCGGTCCGGCGACCGGGTCTACACGCAGGCCGATATCGACCATTTAACCGAGATTCTGGATTTAATCGACCGGCAGAAGTACACCCTGCCCGGCGCACGGGAATTTCTGAAAGAGCGCGATGCCCGCCGACGCGAGAACGCCCGCTATATTGGCAAACTAACTAAACTAAAAAAATTTCTGGAGCAGATGCGGGCCGGGTTGGACGAATAAATCCATACCTTGCTCCTATGCCAACTTACCTCGTTTACGCCCTTCTCTCGACTGCCTTCGCCGGTTTAACGGCAGTGCTGGCTAAAGTCGGTTTGTCCGCTATTTCGTCTGACCTGGGGTTAGCCATCCGCACAACCGTCGTATATCTGGCCGTTATCATTCAGTTTCTTAGCTGGCATTCAGTTTCTGAAACCAAGCAACTCACCAGCCGGGCCATCCTGTTTCTGGTGCTGTCGGGTTTGGCAACGGCTGGCTCATGGATTTTTTATTACAAAGCCGTAAAGATTGGGCCTGTCTCAGAAATTGCCCTGATCGACAAAGGCAGCATCGTTATTACCGTATTCTTCTCGTACCTGCTTCTACACGAACCGCTAACCCCTAAACTCCTGCTTGGTCTCACGCTGATAGTAGCGGGCTTGCTGGTAATGATCTGGAAATAAGCTTATTATTACCCTATCTACAATGCCTTCATAAACGCCACCAGCGCCTTTTTCTCGCTTGCGGCCAGGTTCAGCTTGTTGCCAGGGAGGGTTTGGTTGGGCAGGTTGAACCCCAGGCCATTGCCGCCCCCTTTGTTGTAGAAATCAACGACTTCCTCTAAGGTACGATACACGCCATTGTGCATGTAGGGCGCGGTTTTGGCGACGTTGCGAATCGTGGGTGTTTTGAACGCATAGCGATGAGGTTCCCGTTTGGTGAGCACAAACTTACCCACGTCGGGGTCAATATAACGACCAGCAGCGGTGGCGGGTGTACCCAGCACTTCGCTCTCCGTTTCCTGGTAAGCGGGAGGCACCGTGCCGTTGAATAGCGGAAAAAAGTGGCAGGTGGCGCACTTGCCTTTACCCATAAACAGGTTAAACCCAAACCGCTCTTCGGCAGTCAGGGCATTGGTTTGCCCACGAAAGTAGTTATCCAGCCGCGAGTCAAGCGTGGTGAGCGAGCGGATGTAACTGGCGATGGCATTTTTGAGTGTCTGTTCGGTTATGCCTTCTTTGTAATGCCGGGCAAACAATGTTCTGTATTCGGGCTGCTGTCGTAATGCCTTCACGGCGGCAGGCAGTGAGCCATGCATTTCCTGCGGGTTCTGAATCACATCGCTGGCCTGATCTTCCAGAAAAGCCACCCGTGAGTCAGCAAACTGCACCGCCTGAAAAGCTGCGTTCAGCAGCGTTGGGGCGTTGCGGGCAGTACGCTGACCACCCATACCCAGCGATAAACTCCTTGTTTCGCCGTCTGTAAAAGCCTTGCCAGGCTGATGACAGGTGGCACAGGTGCGGGTCGCGTTGCCCGATAGAATCGGATTGACGAACAGCCGTTTCCCCAAGGCTGCGCGGCCAGGGGTGGCACGTTGCTCATCAAGGTTAACAAACTGACTGGCGTCGAACACGCCCTTATCCGTCAGGGTTCGGGCGGCAGGCGACAGCAACCGATTTTCGGTAAAAACCGGAATGACGAGGACGTTCTGGGCAGCCAGCAGCAAACGACTCAACACATTGGCCTGCTGGCGAATGAATTCCAGCCGGTCGAAGACATCAAAAAGGCGGGCCGACTGCAAGGTGTGGATGGCGTGCCCGAACGTCTCGTTGAGCCGCCTGGCCAGGGCCGCATCCCGGCTTTCCACCGAATAAGGAGCCAGTTGCTGCTGCACTCGCCGGAGGGCGCTGGCGGCTTCGGGCAGTGAGTGAAGGGCCACCGGCGAGTCGAAGCCCGTGATGCCAAGCGAGACAACCCGAAACACTTCGAGCCGCATGGCGTCGAACACATGACTGTCGGTCAGTTCGTTACTGGCCGAGATTTTACGCAGCCGATGCACATTGGCCCGCAGCACGGCGGTATGCTGGATGATTTCGGGCTGATTGGCCCAATCGACCGCTGGAAATAAGTACTCTTCCAACACCTGAAATCCTTCGGGCGGGTTGACCCGAAGGTCGTCATCGACATCGGGAAGGGCGGGGCCATTGAGGGCGCGGGTCGTTTCGGGGCTATAATAGGCGGCAATAAATTCAACCCGCTTGTAGGTCAGCCGTGCCCGCCGAAAGGCCGTCTGCACAACCCACCCGGGCCGACGCGCCCGAATGCCACGCTGCAACTGGCTCACTGCGCTGTCCAGGTCGTCGATGTCGTGCATAAACGCCTGCTTCACGGTCTGGGCAGGGGTTAGTTTTGGGCCAGTCAGAAAGCCATATACGCCAAGTACAAACAGCAGTCCCGCCACCAGCAGGATGAGTCGCCAGGGACCGGGACCGGCCAGTTCAGGCCGGTTCGTAAACCCTGAATTTTGTTCTGAAACCATCTATCCAGGGCCTAAAAGCCCTTCAGTTAATGCAAAACGCCTGACCGGAAGGCTGGCTCCGGTCAGGCGTTTTAGCGTGCATGCTTAGCGTGGTAACCCTTCAATCAGAATAAGCTGGCTGGCCTGATTCTCGTCTTTACGCACCGAGCCCCCGTCAACCCCCTTGTATTTGTCGCCACGCCACGTATGCGCCTGAATCCCCAGCATAAACGTGTTTGGGCGACCCGTTACGTCCGACACGTCAATCATGCCGCTGCTCTCCCAGGAGCCGGGTTTGGATGTACCGCCAACGTTGTATTTAGCAGCATCGGCTTCCGTCCGGCGATGGTCGAGTTCAATAATGGGCGTCAACTGCTTCGTGTTGAGGCTGTACTGATACACGTAGGCATCATGTTTTTCGTCGCCGTATTCGTTCGGGTCCTCCATGATGTAAATGTAATTCGTTGTGACGCAGACGTTATCCGGGTCCTGAAATGTTTTGGCAATCCCGCTGCGATCATCCCCATTCAGAATCACCTCTAATTTACCCTTTGTTGGGTCGTTGGCGTCCATTGCCAGGCGGTAAATCCGGCCATATTTCGAGCGCGAATAATCGGCGTTAACACCCGTATTATTCTGGCCCGTCACGGCAAAAAATACTTCGCGGCCATTCGCACCGCCACCTTTGCGGTAATCGACGTCTTCGACCCGACCGAATTTGATGCCTTTCAACTCGTTCACTTTGGCATTTATCTGCGCGCCCGTCAGGGTTTTGTGGTTCTCAATTTTGGTAAATTCGACGTCATAGCTCGTTCCCGGAATCATATCCATTTCCCGCTGGTTTCCGTCGGGCCGACGCAGCATGTAGAGCGAGCCATTGTCCAGATCGCCAACGGTATTGGACAGATACATGGCTAACTGCCCGCCGTTTACGTCGGAATCATCGTCGCCAATAACGACGATGGTTTTGCCGGGGTAAGCCGTTTTTGGCAATGGCAGCGCGTTTTCGGCACTCCAGCGACCCAGTCCGGCCATTTCGCGCGAGATACCGGCCTGCTGGGGGTCGGCATCAACCTTCAGCGCGTGCGTCCGCGATTCCTGACCACTTTCGCCACAGGTCAAAAACACAGGACCGAAGCCATGCTCGGTGGGCGTAGCGAGGGTGGCTGAGCATAACCGCCAGGTGCCCCCGCTGGAATTTAGCACGTATTCGCCTTTGACCGGCTTGAACGCCTTATCAAGCGTGATGCGCGATACGGCAAAGTTGTCTTCGTTATTGACCAGAATGGTGTAGTTACCATCGGCGTTCTGCAAAATGCCTGCTCCATCGGCTGAGCCGCCAAAAACATAGTTGGGCGACTGTTCCAACTGGTCGTCGCTGCTCAGGAGCGAATATAGACTAACACCGCTGGCCGCGAGTCGCCCACCGGCAGCGCCCGGCAGCAATTTGGCCAGCACGGGCGTAACAGACCGATTTTGCACAAAAATGGCCGGGCTATCAGGCAGGCGGTGATCGCCACAGCCTGCTACGGCGAATAAGATTAGCAGGGTCGTTGACGACAGTAGGAATTTGTTGGTAAACATGGGTAGCAGCTTGTTCATAAATTCTGTTTCACAAAGGAACCACTTACCCTTTACCCGAATGTGACGGTACTATTACCGAAATGCTATGATTAAACTAAGGTCATAGTACTACGGTAATAGTGCCCGGATTTTCATGTTCGGTGATAAATCAGTAAGCTTGCAGACGTCAACCCAGCCGCCAAATCTGTTTACAAATTCTGATTGATCTGTTTGTGTCTACCGAAACCCACCATCAAATTGCGCTAACGCTCGTACCCGGCGTTGGCAGTATCCTTATCCGTCAACTGATTAGCTATTGTGGCTCGGCTTCCGACGTGTTCCGCTCGCCGTTGGCCCGCTTAGTCAAAATTCCGGGTATTGGCGATGTGACGGCCCGCGCTATTCTCAAATCCAGCGTGCTGACCGAAGCCGAAGCGATTGGCAGCCGCCTGGAGAAGTTAGGCGCAACGGCCCTTTTTTATACAGACAACGCCTATCCGGCCCGACTCAAAAGTTTGTATGATGCCCCGGCACTCCTGTATTTCCGGGGAACGGGCACCCTGAACGCTCCGCGCACCCTTGGGCTGGTGGGTACGCGCCAGGCTACGGACTATGGCCGACGCATCACCAACGAAATCATCGAAGCCATTGCGCCCTTCCATGTCAGTGTTATCAGTGGGCTGGCGTATGGCATCGACATTGCGGCCCACCGGGCCAGTCTGGTCAATGGCCTGCCCACGCTGGGGGTCATGGCCAGCGGCTTAGACATTATTTACCCGAATATCCATCAGAAAACGGCGCAGGAAATGCTCGTGCTGGGCGGGCTGCTCACCGAAAGCCAGCCGGGCACCAAGCCCGATGCTCACCTGTTTCCGGCCCGCAACCGCATCATTGCGGGGCTGAGCGACGCGGTGGTGGTGGTTGAGGCAGCCGCGAAGGGAGGGGCGTTAATTACCGCCGAATATGCCAACAATTATCATCGGGAGGTATTTGCCGTGCCGGGCCAACTGAATCAGGCCTTTTCGGCGGGCTGTAACAAACTTATCCGCGAAAATAAAGCGCAGATTTACACCAGCCCCAAAGACATTATCGAAGCCCTGAACTGGGATCAGCCCGAGGGTCAAAAAACCAGGACAAGCCCGCAGCCGCCTGGCCTGCCCGCTCTTCCAGTCGATATTACGGAAGAAGAAAGTCAACTTATTGCCTTGTTGCGCCAAACGGCTGACGTGCATATTGATGAGTTAAGCTGGAAAAGTCAGATTCCAATGGGGCGGCTGGCTTCCCTCCTGCTCAATCTGGAGTTTCGGGGCTTCGTGCGTTCGCTGCCGGGCAAAAAGTACGCAGTGGTGTATGTGTAGGCAGTAGTGGTGTTAGGTTTCAGGATTTGACACCACCACTCTCTAAACAAATACGCTCTTTTTTAAGTACTATTGACATAAACTAATGCTAAACCAAACCAGGTATGGGTAAAGGCGATAAAAAAACCAGAAAAGGAAAAATCTCCATGGGGTCCTACGGCGTCTCCCGACCGCAAGCTGCCAGTAAACCAGCAGTTCCAGTCCCGGAGAAAAAACCTAAAGCATAATGCGTGGGTGGGTATTAAGTTATTGATTACTGAGTTATTGGTCATTGGCAGATTACTCAGTAGCTACTAACCAGTAACCAATAACATCCTTACCTCGTCTTCGCTTTCGGTTGTTTTGATGCGGGTTTCACGGGTTCCAGAGGTTCCGGTGGCACAATTGGTTCGGGTGCGGGAGTGGGCGTTGAACGCCGGTTACGGCCCTCGCGGAAAATAACGAAGCCGAGGAGACCAATCAGTAACCCATTGCAAATTAAGTCGATGGTATCGCCGGTTTTGGCTAAAGGCGGGTCAAACCGAAACTCAATCGTGTGTTTACCCGCCGGTACGCGCATGGCCCGTAGCACATAGTTTGCCCGCAGATGGGGGGCGGGTTTCCCATCGATGAATGCCTGCCAATCCTCATGACCCCGGTAATACACTTCGGAGAAAACTACCAGGCCGTCCCGAACGGCATTCGTCTGGTAGATTAGTTTGTCGGGACGGTAGTTCGTTAGCTGAATGGCGCTGCCGGTATGATTCAGGGTAGCAGGCAAATTGCCCAGTTCGGCGGCAAACCGCTTGTCTACCACGGCTGAATCGCGGGGATTCAGGGTTTTCATGACCGCCATTTCTTCGTCGGCATCAGCTACCTGCTGCACCGTACTCACAAACCAGGCCGCGCCCAACACGTCTGGATTTGGAATCACAACCGGACCCGCCGGGGCCTGCTGCGGATCAGCCGGGTTCGGCTGCCCCGCCTGAATCACATATTTCGCGTGAAGCATGTTCAGAATTGGCAGTGTGTTGGGCTGGAACGCATAGGTTATCAGCTCATTGTACCGGCGCAAACGAGTGGTATTGTAGCCACCAATGGACCGGTGGAAATACGATGCCCGGTTGGTTTCCATGAAGGAACTCGTTTGGTCGAACACCCGGTAACCCAACGACTTATCCTGTAGAATCTGCTGGTCGGTAGGGGTTGGCTCAAACGGAACACTGGCCTGGCTTTTTGGGATGAAATCGGCACTGTTCAGAAAGCGTTTATCCACGGAGAACAAATCAAAAACAACCACCGCCAGCAGCAATGGATAGAAAACCGCCGGTTTGATTTTATCCGTAATGAACAGCCATAAAGCTCCTGCCGCCAGCAAGATCAGCAGCACGGACCGGAAGGCATCGCTTCGCATCATGCTTTGCCGGTCGGCAATGAGGGCGGTCTGAAAATCTTTGGCAGCTTCGCCGAAGTAACGGGAGAGGATGTCGATATCGGTCGGTTTCTGGAAGCTGAAGAACGTTCCCCCCAACACGGCCAGCACAAGCGCCACGCCAGCCGTTAAACCCAGGCTGATCAGCAGCGGCTGCCGAAGCTGGGCAAACGTTAATTTCTCGCTAACGATGGTCTGAATACCAAGTGCGGCTCCGGCGGCCAGAAACAACTGCGCTAAACAGAGAGCCATCGTCATTGCCCGAAATTTGTTTAGATAGGGCAGGTAGTCAAACAGAAATTCATTAAACGCGAAAAAGTTTTTCCCCCAGGCCAGCATAACCATCAGTACAGCCGCACTCAGCAGCCACCAGCGAACCGCCCCCCGGATAACAAACATGCCCATTACAAACAGAAACAGGATTGCCGCGCCAGCATAGGCCGGTCCGCCTAATATTGGCTGGTCGCCCCAGTAGGTTGGCGCGCCCAGTTCGACCATCTGCTTAGCCGCGCCCGGATCAATGCCCCGGCTCGTCATGGCTTTATAGAATTCAGAATCGGTCGTCAGCCCCCCACCTGAGCCACCGCCATACACATTCGGGATGAGCAATGTCAGCGTTTCGGCCTTACCATAACTGTATAAAAACGCGTATTCTTTATCCAGGCCCCCTTTCGATTCGCTGGTGGGCATTTTCCCGTCGGGGTTCGTGGTTTTGGCCGTCAGTTCCGACTTCCCCCGAATCGTCTCTTTGGTATACTGGTTGAGAATGAGCAGCCGTTTCCCGAAACTACCAGCCGCCAGGGTTCCGGCCACCGCCAGCGTCGCTAAACCAAGGGCCAACTGGCGGCCCTTGCCCGCCCGTACCAGCGCGATGCCCTCAATAAGTACATACAGGCCAATGGTCATGAACAGGTAGTACGTGATCTGAATGTGGTTCGCGCCGAACTCCATACACAGGAAGAAACCCGTCAGGGCCGCACCCAGCCAGTATCGCCCACGCAGCGCCAGGATAACACCAGCCAGCAGGCCAGCCCCGTAGCCCATCGCAAACAATTTGGAGACGTGCCCAGCTTCGAGACTCACAATGCCGAATGTTCCCAGACCATAGGCAGCCGCGCCCAATGCCGAGAGCCAGGCATTACAACCCAGCACGACCAACAAAATGTACATACTCAACATGACGACAAAAACGATGCTGGCCGTATTGGGGAGGGCGGTGATTACGGCCATCGTAGCTTTGTAGACCAGGATATACGGGTAATTGAAGTCGATCATATAGCCGGGCATACCACTAAAAACGGCATCGGTCCAGCCCGGTTTTTCGCCGGTTTGCTGCGTAAGTTCCCGAATCTCACGAGCGGCTGCAGCCGACTCCTGCACATCGTGCATTGACAGCGTTTTACCTGACATGACGGGCGAAAAATAAACAATAGCCAGCACGAGCAGCCCCAGCACGGCGATAAGGTGCGGGCGCAGGCCGGTCCGCCGGGGCGGTTGAAAAAGGGTTGGTTGGTTCATAAATAATAACAGGAACGTAGCCCAAAGATACGGCTTTGTGCTAAAACGGATAGAACAGGTACGTGATTGTTCCTGGAAACTCCGCCCAACTGGAAAATCAGGTAACCTGATTGGGTTTCAGAAGACTCAGAATAGCACCCGAAAAACGGCATCGCACGCTATGTATAGTAAGATTTATAAATGAATAAATTGAACATTTTCCATAGTACACATTAACCTATAATCCTGTATCTAATCGAGCAGCATGTACAGATAAGGAGTATACCTCTACTAATTGTGTAAAATTACGTACCGCTTAATCAATTTTGTATTTTACCAAGTTAACCCCTCTTTTAAGCGCAGACATAGCCAATAGCCTATACATTAAACTTTATAGATACATACAAGCCGCTGTTTATCATCGCTTTAGCAAAGAGAAAGGACCGTTTTTACCCTTATAACTTACGATATATAATTGGTTACTTTAGCGAATGGCTACTACAAAATGAACTGGTTTTTTTTACTATCAATAGTAACCGAAGAATTCCTTATTAGTCTAAAATTTCAACATCTAACCCATAAATAGTATTAAACTTGGCTATTATGAATAAAAAACACAGCCTGTTAATCGTGGATGAAAATCCATATGTGGTTGATATTCTTGTACAGACGCTCAGTAAAGATTTTATAATTACCGTAGCAAACTCAGGTCAGGAAGCAGCCCGTTTATTGATTCAGGGGAGTCGCTTTACATGCATACTTACTGAATTAGACTTGTCATTTTTCAGTGGGCTTGAGCTAACAAAACTGATTCGGATGAGTCGGTTGAATGCACAAACGCCCATCGTTGTCCTGTCCAATGCACCCGACAGCGCTACCCGAATTGCCTGTTTAGAGCAGGGAGTCGATGATTTTTTGGCAAAACCGTTCAATCCTCTTGAGGTTAAAGCCAAACTACAGGCGTTGCTCCGGCGGGCCGATTCGCCAGTTGAACAGCCTCAAAGCCGTCCATTCCCCGCGCGATTCCAGCCGGAAACCAAACCATTCTGGTCGCAAAAATCCCGTCTGTTATCGATGCTTCTGGGAAACTATCCGCTCTCACAAAGTGGACAAGTTTAAACGGATTAACGGCAACATATTGTCGACTTAGTTCGTCAACGATAGCCGATTTATTATCGAAGCGCCAGCACGCTAATCAGGACATCTCCACTAAAGTTTCGATTCGCTCAATCTGACAACAAAAAATCTACCCACTAATTGTACTTTTTTAGGATTAGGTCTTTTTTGCCTGAATCATTTCAGGAAGGATTGTTACTATATCACAGAAAAGTTACACGAATTGTATTCCTTAATCATCAACTAAAGTTGACACTGAATCATCCAGCTATATCGCACAACCCGTCTCTACTTCCAGCGTTGGACAAGCGGATGCCCTCGTTTTGTATCCTGTTAATTATGGGAGACGACCTGGTCGCTAATCGCTTGGCTACTATGGTGAGCACAAACTGCTCAGTCGTGCGATTCAGGGAGGAGAAGGATGCTGAAAAATGGCTGACAGATGGTCAGAAAGTAGATTTAATTGTTGTCGACAAAAACAGTGCGCCTGCTGCCGTCCTTATGGTACGCCAAAAAGTGGATTATCGGTTGGTGCCGCTTCTGGTTACCTGTCGCTTTGGCGAAACGCAGGCCCTACAGGAGTCGTTAGCGGGTGGCGTAACCGATGTGCTGATTATTAATGAGACGAATCACAGCCTTCAATCGAAAATTGGGTATTACCTCAACCTGAACACCCGCGTCCGGGCATTTGGCGAAACAAATCCGTTGGCAACCACGCATCACTTCAGGTTGCCCTGGTGGAAACGCCTGCTTGATGTTGTGGTATCTAGTTCGGTATTGGTTCTGACGTCGCCGGTTTTACTGATTACGGCACTGCTTATCCGGCTGGACTCAAAAGGACCAATACTCTATAAGTCAAAGCGGGCGGGGGCTAATTTTCATGTGTTCGACATGTATAAATTTCGCACCATGAGCGTTGAAGCCGACCAACTGCTGAATCAGCTCGCCGACCAGAACATTTACGCGCAGGAAGCAACAGGAGCTGTTCCGGCGAAACCGGCAGAACACCTGTGCAGCGTCTGTCGGCAGCAGGGAACGTCCTGCCAACGGCTGCTCATCGATCAGAATCGGCCTATTTGCGAAAAAGTTTATCTCGAGGAAAGTGGGAAGTCGGCCAAGTTCATGAAGTTCCGAAACGACCCACGGATTACCCGGCTGGGCACGTTTCTACGAAATAGCAGCCTTGACGAACTTCCCCAGTTGTATAATATTCTGCTGGGCGACATGTCGCTGGTGGGCAACCGCCCCCTCCCACTCTACGAAGCCGAAAAACTTACGTCGGATGAGTTTGTGAAACGCTTCGCCGGCCCAGCCGGTTTAACCGGGTTGTGGCAGGTGAAAAAGCGCGCGAAAGGCCAGGGCCCCATGTCGGATCGGGAGCGGACACTCCTCGACATCGAATACTCCACCAGTTTCTCGTTCAAGACAGATCTACAAATTATCTGGCGAACAATTTTCAGCTTATGGCAGAAAGAGAACGTGTAGCGGACCAGAACCCGTCGGACGCCTATCCGCTCGTGTCGATTATCACCATCAATTATAATCAGGCCGAACTCACCCGCCAGTTTCTGGAATCGTCAACCCGGCTAACCTATCCGAACTACGAAATTATTGTGGTCGATAATGCATCGGCTCAGCCGCTGTGCAGCGCTATCGATCCAGTGGCCTACCCGGCGCTGCGGCTTCTGCGGAGCGACACGAATTTAGGTTTTACCGGCGGCAACAATCTGGGAATAGAAGCGGCCCGGGGCGACTTCTTTTTCATCGTCAACAACGATACGGAATTATCGCCGGGGTTGCTCGACGAACTGCTGAAGCCCTTTGCCGAAAACCAGCAGATTGGTGTTACCTGTCCAAAAATCAGGTTTTTCGACGCTCCGCATCTGGTTCAGTATGCGGGCTATAACCCCATTAATTTATATACCGGCACGGCAACGGCCATTGGGTACAATCAGGTAGACGATGGCCGCTTCGATGAGCCCCATACGACGTATTTCGCCCACGGCTGCGCCATGATGGTTAGCCGGCAGGTTGTGGAGAAAGTAGGCCGGTTTGCCGAACGCTTTTTTCTGTATTACGAAGAACTCGACTGGTCGCAGCGGATACGCAACGCCGGGTTTTTAATTTACTACCAACCTGCGGCCACCATTCTGCATAAGGAATCGGCATCGGTTGGCCAGCATAGCCCGCTGCGAACCTACTACCTGACCCGCAATCGAATTTTGTTCATGCGACGGCATTGCTCGCGGGTGCAGCGAATGCTCTTCTACCTGTTTTTTGCCGTGTTTGTTTTCCCTAAACACACCGTTTCCTACCTGATTACCGGTCAGTTAACCCATGCGAAAGCATTCATTCGGGGAACATTCTGGAATTTTACCTCAGCCAGCATATCCCCCGTATAGCTGGTCAACCAAGCTCATATCATGGCTCTTTTCTACTCGTTTGCTGGCTGGGCGTTTTTTCTGCTGGCCTTCCTGGTTTTCTACACCTACATCGGCTATGGCCTTGTAGCCTGGCTTTTGGTAACGTTTCAGCAACGTCGGCAAGTCGCCCCGGCGGGTCGGGTTGGCCTGGCCGCAACACCCGATGTTACCATAATTGTGCCCGCCTACAACGAGCGCGAGTATCTGCCCCAAAAATTACAAAACTGCTTAGCTCAGGATTACCCCGCCCGGCATCTGCATCTGCTGTTCGTTATTGAGGGGTCGACCGATGGCTCAGCCGACTACTTAGCGCAGCAACAACAAACCGTTCCGAATCTGACCGTTATTTCCGGCACGCAGCGACTGGGGAAAATTGCCGCCATGAACCGCGCCATGCAGCAGGTACTTACGCCGATTACCATTTTCACCGATGCCAACACCCAACTCAATGCGGAGGCCGTGAGCCGGATCGTTAAACGCTTCGAGGTTGACACGGTGGGGGCCGTTACGGGCGAAAAGCGAATTCAGGTCGACGGGCAGGAAGCGGCAGCAGGCAGTGGCGAAGGGCTATACTGGCAGTACGAGTCCTTTCTAAAAAAATTAGATGCTCAACTTCATACCATCGTGGGGGCTGCCGGCGAATTGTTTGCCATCCGCACCGCCCTCTACGAAACCGTAGAAGCCGACACGCTGCTGGACGACTTCATTATTTCGCTCCGCATTGCCGGGCGCGGCTACCGGGTCGACTATGCCCCCGATGCCTACGCCCTCGAACGCCCGTCGCACTCGGTGGCCGAAGAGCGCAAACGCAAAGTCAGAATTGCGACGGGTGGGTTTCAGGCCATTAACCGGCTGGGGTATCTCCTCAATATTTTCCGGTACGGCTGGCTGAGTTTTCAGTACGTTTCGCACCGGGTGCTGCGCTGGGCCGTTACGCCCTTCTGTCTGCCGCTGCTTTTTGTGCTGAATGGTATCCTGCTTACTCAGCCCTATGGGCAGGCAACGGATTTTCTGACCGCCCCGTTCTGGTGGAGTATGCTGGTGGGTCAACTGGCTTTTTATGGCATGGCCAGCCTCGGGTACGTGCTCGAAAATCGGCAAACCCGCTTTAAGCTGACATTTGTTCCATTTTATTTTGTCTTTATGAACTGGTGCGTACTGGCCGGATTCGCCCGTTTCTGTACCGGAAACCTGTCGGGCGTATGGGAGAAGTCCCGCCGGGCCGCCTGATGGGCTTCAGGCTGAATAGTGATTCTTTGCGATTATCCTGATTCGATTGCCTGGTCAATCGGCAGTTTAGGAACCACAGAATCAAGCGAATCGACAGAATCAAACCTACTCTAGTTCAACAGTCATGTCTGACCGTACTCTCTTTCTGGCCGATGAATGGCGCAACAAACCCTGGTTTCTCAGCGTGGTGGGGGTGCTGGTGGCTTTGCTGGCGGGCTGGGTGATTGGCACCTGGGGAACGATGGGTGCCCTGCTGACCCTGGGCGTACCTGTAGGAATAATTCTGGTTATCAGCATCCTGTTAGAGCCCAGAATCGGGCTGCTGATGTACGTTCACCTGAGTTTCATGATTGGCTTTACCCGCTTTCTTCAGGCCGAGCTACCCGTTGGGACGGGGCTTGATGGAATTCTGGTGCTTAGCCTGCTGAGCACCTTGCTGAATGGCAAACGAATGGACTGGAAGCGGCTTCGCCAACCAGGCTTCTGGCTGTTGATTACCTGGCTTTCGTTCACCATTCTGGAGTATTTCAATCCCGAACACCCCTACCCCCCCGCCTGGTTTTACCATGCCCGTTCGTTTTCGCTAAGCTGGTTTTTCATCGCCATCATTGTGTCGGTCAATCCAATCACCAAAAAGGATATCCGACTGCTCTGTGGCACATGGCTTGTCTGGTCGTTTCTGGCGGCACTGTGGGGCTTTAAACAGCAGTACATCAGCCTGGAACCGGCGGAACTCCGGTGGCTGGCCGAAGGGGCCGAGAAGCAGCATATCCTGTGGGGGCAGCTACGCAGTTTCTCGTTTTACTCCGATGCCGGTCAGTTTGGTTCTGAAATGGCAGGGGTGACGCTCATTAGCCTCATTTTGTTCTTTGAACTCAAATCGTGGCCACACCGAATTCTTTTTGGGTTTCTGGCCGTTGTTTTTTTCTGGGGATTTGCTATTTCGGGAACCCGGGGCGCCCTGTTTGTCATTGTGGCCGGTATCGCTGCTTATTTCGGTCTGAAACGGAATCCGGCTCATATTATGCGGGGTTTTTTGGTAGCCGCGCCCGTAATGGCCCTACTGCTGTTTACCCACATCGGCGACTCCAACTACCAAATCTGGCGGATTCGTTCGGCGCTGCGTCCCACCCAGGATGCTTCGTTTGTGGTTCGACTGGAAAATCAGCAAAAACTACAGAACTTCCTGAAAGACAGGCCCTTTGGTGCGGGAATTGGGACGTCGTCGGGAGCCGGGCAACGCTTTTCCCCGAACCATTTTGCTTCCCAGATTCCCACCGATAGCTGGTATGTTCAAATCTGGATTGAAACCGGCATTGTTGGACTGACAATTTATCTGCTCATGCTGGCAGGCTTCATCCTCATCGGCACGATTAAAGTCTGGCGGTTGAACGACCCCTGGCTCAGCAGGATGATGATTGTGCTGCTGGCTGAATTCGCGGGCATTTGCGTGGTGAGTTACACCAATCCCATATTGGGCCAGTTTCCAACCAGCACACTGCTGTTTATCAACTCCTTTCTGTTCACCACCTGCGAACGGTGGGATACGCCCGCCCTGTCGGCAGTTGAAACCGTCCGCAAAAAATTGTCGGTGGTGCAGGGCTATTAGGTGTTGATTACCAAGCGATTGGCTATACGTCTTATGACTAAGCCAATGACTTGATCAGCACTATCTTAACCATAAACCGATACCGAGTACTCATGAGAATTGGCATTGAAGCGCAACGGCTACTGCGGCCTCATAAGCACGGCATGGACATCGTGGCGCTGGAGACCATTCGGGCATTGGCCAGGTATCCAAAGCACGAGTTTGTCGTTTTCGTAAAACCCGATACCGACCGCGCGGGTCTGCCCAACTCCCCCAATGTTGAACTTGTCGAGTTACCCGGCGGCCCCTACCCCATTTGGGAACAATATGCCCTGCCGAAAGCGGTTGGCCAACATGGCCTTGATTTGCTGCACTGTACGGCCAATACGGCCCCGCTCCGCTGCCCGGTACCGGTAGTGTTGACGCTGCACGACATTATTTTTCTGGAAAATCAGCCCCTGCGGGCCGGTAGCTGGTATCAGCGGCTGGGTAATCAATACCGGCGCTGGAACGTGCCCCGTATTGTTGCCGACTGCGAACGAATCATTACCGTGTCGGACTTTGAGCGGCAACGCATCATCGACCACCTGCATCTGGACCCGGAGCGGGTCGTAACGATTTGGAACGCCGTCAGCAGGCAGTTCAGGATGGTGGATGACCCCGAGCCGATTGCCCGTGTGCGGGCGCAGTATGGCTTACCCGACGAGTTTATTTTTTTTCTGGGGAATACCGACCCAAAGAAAAACGTGAAGGGTGTTCTGAAAGCTATGCTGCTGTTGAAGCAGCGGGGTCAACTGTCGCTTCCGGTAGTTATCTCGAATCTGCCTTCGGCTTCGCTTGCTGAGTTACTGACCGAAATTGGTGGGCAGTCGCTAACCAGCGATATTGTGCTGTGCGGTTATATTCCAAACCCGGTTCTGCCGCTGGTTTACAATGCCGCCACGATTTTTCTGTGCCCCTCCCTGCGCGAGAGTTTCGGCCTGCCCATTCTGGAAGCGATGGCGTGTGGTGTTCCTGTTCTGACAGCCTCGACCTCCTCCATGCCCGAGGTAGCGGGCGATGCGGCTCTGCTGGTAGACCCTACATCGGCCGAAGACATGGCTATGGAACTTGACCGACTCATAAACCAACCGGCCCTGCGCGCCGACCTGCGGCAAAGAGGACTCGAACGGGCCGCGTTATTTTCGTGGGAAGCAACAGCCGCTAAATTACTCGATGTCTACGCCGATTCATTAAAGTTGCCCAGGTCGTAACTATTTTTAGCCGGACGTTTCTCTATTCGCCTGTTTAATCAATTCGGGATGCTGCATTTACCACCGAAAATTCTATTTAATTTGGGCTGAGAATTACATGTTTGACCAGTTCAATCAATAGCTGCCAATGAGCGTTTTTTCCAACCCAGCATGGATTAGCCAGTATGAATACCCGTTTGTCTCTGTCGACCAGGTGCCACAATCCGTGTTCGATGACATAAATGGTCGTTTAGACAAACTGACGAGCGACAAACCGCTGGTTTCGATTATGGTCATTGCATATAATGAAGAGATCAATATTCTACGTACCATCAGTACGCTTTCCGCCCTGAACACGACCGTTCCGCTCGAAATTGTAGCAGTTAACAATAACTCAACCGACCGAACTCAGGAAACCATGGAGAAACTGCACATCAGGCGGTTTTTTCAGCCCGTTCAGGGATGTGGCCCGGCCCGGCAGATGGGACAGGAAATGGCCAGAGGTACGTATATCCTACTGGCCGATGCCGATTGTTTATACCCACCTCACTGGCTCGACGAGATGCTGGCCAAACTCCGGCAACCTGGCGTCGTTTGTGTGTATGGCCGGTACTCATTTATTGCCCCTCCGGCAATCCCGCGCTGGCAGTTGTACGTACATGAAGCGTTGAAAGATATGATTGTTGAAGTTCGCCATCTCAAGCGACCGTATCTGAATGCGTATGGCATCAGCATGGGCTACCTGCGCGAAGCCGGTTTGAAAGCTGGCTACATGACCAACAACATTCGGGGAGAAGATGGGCGGCTGTGTTTCGATATGATGAAATACGGCCGGGTGGTGCAAATGAAAACCCGCTCGGCCCGCGTCTGGACAGGCCCCCGAACATTGCTACAGGATGGCAACCTTTGGCAGGGATTAAACATACGGGTTCGTAAGGAGTTTGGGCGGGCCTTCTCCTACCTAACGCCACACCCTCCGCACGATACAAAATCATCAAAAAATTAAATCAGTTGGTCAATGGCTGATGCAAGTGCACTGCGTTTGCGTCAGCCACTGACCAACTGATTAGTCAATTAACCGCTGCATGCAACAGTTCGATAGTATAATCTGTCTCGGTCAGACAACCTGGGAGGGTGATTTTCAGAAAGCAGTGGTGCAGCTAATGACGGAACTATCGGCCCGGCACCGGGTGCTCTATGTGGATTACCAATATACGCTGAAAGACTGGGCTATGGGCGTTGCCGGGCGGCAGGCTATGCCCATTCGGGAAGTGATTCGGCTGAAAAACCCGCTCACCAAAAAGACGTTCGCCAACGGCAATGCGGTGCATGTCTGGACGCCCCCCCTCATGCTGCCCGTGAACTGGATGTCGCCCAAACCTCATGATGTACTCGTTCGGCAGAATGTGAAGCGGTTAGTGAAGAGCCTTCGCCCGGTGATGCGGCAGTTGAACATGACCCGCCCCCTGATTGTTAACGGGCTCAACCCAGTGTTTGGGCTTCCCATGCTGCACCAGCTAAACGAATGCGCGACCATTTATTACTGCTTCGATGAGATAACGATTATCAGTTGGATGAACCGGCACGGGAGCCGCTATGAGCCGGCGTACCTTCAACGCGTCGATGCCGTTGTGACCACCTCCGAAACCCTGCGCCGGTCGAAGTCGGTGTTGCAGCCAAACGCCTACTGCGTCAAAAATGGGGTTAATTTCGAATTGTTCAACCAGGCGCATCAATTGGCCCGGCAGCAGCCACCCATAAAACCCGTGGTGGGGTACCTGGGCACGGCGGATAACCGGGTCAACATCGACCTGGTCGAACACTGCGTCCGGACAATGCCCGATGTCGATTTTCAATTTGTCGGTGAGGTGCATGAAGACGCCCTCAGGCAGCGATTATCCGCTTACCCAAACGTAATTTTCACCCCCCCGCATCAACCCGCCCAACTCCCTCCCCTACTGGCACAGATGCGTGCGGCCATGATTCCGTTTGTGTGCAATGCCCATACCTACACAATTTATCCCCTGAAAATCAATGAGTACCTGGCGGCTGGCCTCCCCGTCGTGTCAACCCCCTTTTCCATCCTCGACGATTTTGCCGGTGTAGTCGAACTGGCTGACAGCCCGGAGCAATTTGCCCTGGCTCTTCGGCGGGCCTTAGCCGATACGAGTCCGCAACGGGTTGAGGAGCGCATTGAAATGGCTAAAAATAATGCCTGGTCAACCCGTGCCGAAGAGTTTGAAGCCGTCATTCGGCAGGTTCCGGCAGCCTGGTCGCCGGAACCTGTCATAGGTAAATAATTTATATAAACACCTGATACTGGAGGGTTAGCGCACCCCGGCGACCCTGTGGGCTGAGTTGGCCGCTGGTCGTTCCCTGGTAGTAGGGCCGGTTCTGATAATCGAGTGTCAGTTTGGCATTATGTCCTTTGATTAGCCAGTTCAGGCCAAGCGCATAAACGCCCATCGGTTTGGTAACGCGCTGATAATCGGCAATTTGAGCTGACGCATAAGGCATCAGGGTACCATTACTGCCCAGCAAATCCTGCGCGAACAGATAACCAAGCTGCGTATAAACGACCTTGCCCGTCCCGAACATCGGGAAGGCATTCCCCTGCGTTCCCGTTGCACCCGCAATCGGCAGGCTGGTGCCGCTGGCGGGGTTCATAATCCCATTGTAGCGGAGGTAGCTGGTGCCATAGTCTAAATTGAAGTAGCCCACATAAGCGCTGATGGCCGAGCCAGTGGCGCGGTTGAGTGGCAGATCCACAAATGTCGCCAGCGACCACAGATTCAGGTTCTGATAAACGGTATCGGTGGCCTCTTTCCGCCACATAGCGTTTTTCTGGGTAATAAACCCACCTTCAAGATTCCAGATTTTCTTCTTGCCCAGATACGTTCCGGTCAGGTAGCCGGGCGTTATGTGCGATTCTTTATCGAAAAACTGGTACAGCAATAGCCCTTCGAACTGTTTGGTATGGCCTTTCTGGGCGAAATTAGCGTTGGTTGACATAGCGGGTGGAGCGGTCCCGTTGGTGGCAATCGGGAAGGGGTCGCTCACGCCCAGCCGGTAGTCGATGCGGCCCACCTGCCCACGGGCGTAGAGCGTCAGTTTGCGGGAAAATTCATCGGTCTGGTCAACGGTAGCCTGAGCAAACACCGGCACATCCATGGTCATGATCGAACTGACACCTGGCTGACTAAACCGCGACAGGCCGTTCACAATCGTCAGCCCGGCGCCAATTTTGAGGTAATCCTTTTCCTTATAAACCGAGTATTCCCCAACGGCATCGTGAAAAAAAGCCGCGATTTTCCGGTTACTGGGCGTGCCGGTGGTATTGTAGGCTGGAAAGCCATTCAGGAAGTTGAAATTGTTCATCCCGAACTGCACATACAGCATCGTCCGGTCATTGATTTGGCCATAAAGCTGAATCCGGGTCCGGCGCAGGCCGATGTCGAACGTCTGGTCTTTTGGTTCGCCAATAACGGTCGTGCCCGGATTGCTTTGATTGAGCCGCAGCCACGTCTGGTTGAGCAGGGTCATTTTGAAAAAGTGGGTGCCCGATTCATTCAGGTTGTATTTCAGTTCATTTTTTTCGGGAGTCGGCACCGGTTTTTTCGGCGTTTGTTCGGCCGCAACCATTAATGTATCAGCCGTTTTTACGGGCGCAGTCGGCGACTGGGCCGTGGCCATGCCCGCGCTTAGGAGGGCCACAGCAATGAATTTCATGTTCATAACGGATGTAAAAAACCACAAAAACAGACCCGTAACCGGGTTTCCTAAACAACGAATTCAGGTAGACAGTCTCTTGGAGATTGTTAAAAAAGTAGATTTCTGTTGGCTCGGTTTTACCCCCAACCCCCTGAAGGGGGCTTTGTCCGACGTGGAAATAAGCCCCCTTCAGGGGGTTGGGGGTAAGACCGAGCCTGTTTTTACGAAATTTAGACAGTCCCTTAAAAGTCAATAATGGTCTGTCAAATACAGAAAAACCTCGTCTCTATTTTTGGCGTGGAGAATACGGGCGCCCGACAGGGCCGGGAAAATGGTTTCGTATTCGTTGAAATGGTGCTCCATGCCTCCGCCCGGATGCGACAGCACGATGTTGATACCGCCGAAGTAGCTGGCTAAAGCTGCAGTGCCTCCGTGCATGGAAATAAACCGGTCACAATTGGCATATACCATCAGTTGGAGGTGGTTAAAATTATTGACCGCCCCCCGATGCTGTTCGTACAAATCATGCATCAGGATAACTTCAGGGTGGTTTTTTCGCAGCCATTCGTGTTCACCCAGGTCCATTATCTCGCTGTTGTCCAGCACAATCTGACCCGACAATGGGCGGTTGTAAATAATCTGGTAGTTCGCTTTATAGGTAGACACAATTCGGTCCAGAGCCGCCAAATCCAGAAAATTAATGGGGGGTTTATCCCATTCGATGTTGTATTTGTTGGCAATCAGCAGGATGGGTTTGTCGAATACAAACAGCGCATTCCGGTAATGCGTTTTGAACGGCACCTGCGCCCACTTCGCGAAACTGAAGGTTGGGCTATGCGTCATGTTCGGCACATCGTAGTAGCCGTATCCAGCCTGCCATACGCGTTTTTCGTACTGTTCGCTGTGCTGCTCGCTAAAGAAATAAAACTCCTTCGTATTTGTGCAGGAGATGGTTTGTTTTAGGGTTCCATTCAAATGATGCCAATAGGCAAACGGCAGTACGTAGCGCAATTCCTGGTCAAACTCGCCGTGATAATCAATGACTTTGTACTTTCGTTTGGCAAAATAATCCTGCGGAATAAACCGAATCTGGTTCAGCCGGGCGTAGTAGTTGTCCCGGATGAAGTAGCGCAGATCGCGCCGGATTCCGGGATACTTCAGCGCAGCTACGGCGTAAAGAAATTTCAGCATGAATCGCTGCATATAGGCTAACCGTTAGTGTCGGTCATTAGGACTCATCATGGCCAAACAAGCCACTTTTAATTGTGTAAAAGGTCGGATAAGAAGCTACTGACCTGTAGGCCACAGAAGCCGGGTAGTCATCGGCAAGTGCAAAACTACGAACCACCCAATCCGAATTATCGCCCAGTAAAGCCCGATCAACCTGATGGACGCCCTCAAGGGCCGGAATGCGGGATAAATCATCATCAAGGCCTTTGGCCGTCGCCTTAATAAGCGCTTCTTTCCGGGTCCAGAACTGATAAAAAAGCTGCCGGGCATCGCGACGCAGCCTGTCGGCAGTGATTTCGATCTGGCTCTGCTCCTGTCGGCTAAACGTGCTGGGAATCATATCCTGAAACGAGAAATCAGCGACTATTTTTTCAACGTCGATTCCCACTGATTCTTTTCCGATGGCAATCAAACTCCACTGGCCCGAATGGGCTACATTAAATTGCCAGGCGGTCGAATCGGCGAGTTGCGGTTTCTTGGTCAAACCAGTTGTCAACTGAATCGTCTCCGGCAATTGGTTCAGGTAGTTTCCCAATAGCAGGCGTAACACGCTTCGGGTGTAGAGAAACCGACGGCGGTCCTCTTCCCGATGGAATCGCTGGGCGCGTCTTCGTTCGTCAGACGGCAGGAGCGTTTGCCATTCCACACCGGACGATCGGTTGGGCAACCGAAAGCGAAACACCGCCAGCGCGTCATTGTAGGAGCAAGCCGACAACGGGTGCCACAGCAGATCCTGATCAGCAATTGCATAAACCGAAACGGTTGGCATTTTCAGTCCTGATATAGTTAAAATTCATACACGTAAAATACCATGAAACTAAGCACAATGGCCTGATTATCAGGGATGTCCACAAAAAAAATTGTGACCAAAGCCTAATGTTACCGTCTTAAGGATCAAGCAGTAAATCCGTGACCCATAAATTTACCATATCTAAAAACCTGTTGCCTTCTACGTTACAGATGGCGATTAAATGGCTTGCCTGTTTTGCGGCTTTTGGGTATCAGCCGACATGTGCCCAGGGTTGCCCTGAAACCTCGGGCGAGATCATTGTCAATCAAACGTTTGGCACGGCTGCCAACCGTGTTTCTGTTGAGGGGCTGACTCCGTACACGTTTGAAGCGCAGTCGTGCCCTGGCGATGGTCAGTATTCCCTTACCGAAAGCGTAGACGGCCGCTGTTTTAATGCTACCTGGTATGGAGTTGTTCAGGATCATACCCCTGCCGATACGCAGGGCAATATGATGATTGTTAACGGCACCAACAAAGCCGGCCCTATTTATCAGCATTCTTTGGCGGGTTTATGCCGGGGAACGGCCTACGAAGTGTCGGTATGGGTGCTGAATTTACTCAGAACCCATACCTGCCTCAACCCGCTCGTCCCAAAGTTGTCGATACTCATTGAAACAAAAGAGGGTGTTCTCCTGCAATCGACTGATCTTGGGCCAATTGCCCAGACTGAAAGCCCAGCCTGGCGCCGGTTGTCAATTGGCTTTGCCGCCCCGGCAGCAACCGATGAGGTTGTTATAAAAGTAGTGAACAATCAGGGGGATTATGGCTGCGGAAATGATTTGGTCATCGACGATTTTCAGGTTAAACAGTGCGATGCGTGCGGAGCTGAGCAGGTGTATGTGCCGGATGCGTTCACACCCAATAACGATGGTAAAAATGATGACCTGACGTTTCTTGTTCCAAAGGTTACGGCCTACAGTCTGACCGTTTATAACCGGTGGGGCAGCGTAATTTTCAGCAGCAGCGACCTAACCCGGAAATGGGACGGCACCTACGAGGGCAATCCCTGTCCGGTGGGTCCCTATTCCTGGCAAATTACCTACCGCTCAACAAATTCGGGCGGGGCCAATCCAGGCGGGGCCGAACGTAGTTTCGTTCGGACAGGGCAGGTTCTCCTACTGCGTTGATTGTGAATTACCGACCCATAAATAAAATGAAAAAAATCTTCCTCACCTTAACCATTGTGTCGATTTCTGTGCTGCTTTTCGCCAGAAACCACAAATACAGTCAGTTATTTACGTCGGCCATAGCCCCCCTCGACGGAGCCGTCAAAATACCCATCGACCCGAAACGCTGGTATCAGGTAAATCATGTCGACTCCGGCCTCGACGGGCTTTTCGATGGCAACACCAGCGAAAGCATCAACACGGGCTGGGGTAAAATTCTCCTGAATTTCGACGCCTATTATCCGCTGCTGGCGGGCGAAAAGATGAGCATTGAGCGCATCCGGCTTTACGATGGCGCAGGCACCAATACCGACGCCCCCGTAACGCTCTCGATCATTACCGATACCTGGGAGCGCATCCCCATTGCCCGGTTCGTTGGCACCAAATACCAGTCCTGGGTGGGACCAAACCCCGATCAGCCGGATGAATTTGCGCTCAAATCGCCCATTACCAACGCCCGCTATTTAGTCCTGAATACATCCGGGTCGTACCCCACCGAACTTGAACTTTACGGAGCCCATCAGGCCGGTCGGGAGCCGGAGCTGGCCCCATTGCAGCGCTTTCCCCTTCGTCATACAGTAGGCATCAACGGGTTTGAATGGGATGCTGAGGACCCGGATGCGCCTTCGCCCCTGCGGCAGGTAGAAGACAGCCGCATCAATGCCCTGAAAAGCTTTTCGTCCATGCGTCATTATATGGACTGGGACAAACTCGAAGCCGAGCAGGGCAGCTATACCTACAGCCCGACGTTTAGCGGCAGCTGGACCTACGATGGCATGTACGAACGGCTTAAAGCCGAAGGTGTCGAGGTGCTGGCCTGCCTGCAAACGCTGCCGAAGTGGATGGAAAATACTTACCCGGCCAACGGGCGCGATTATAGTAACGTTCCGGCCCGGTTCGGCAGTGACCTCTCCGCCCCGGCATCTTATGTGGAGCACGCACGGGTCGGCTTCCAGTACATCGCCCGCTATGGTTTCAACAAAAAAATTGACCCGGCGCTGCTGAGCGTGAGTCCGGTTGTGACCTGGGCGGGCGTCAACACGGTTAAAATCGGGCTGGGGCTGATTCGCTACATCGAGTGCAACAATGAACCCGACAAGTTCTGGAAAGGCCGCAATGGCTACCAGTCGGCGCGGGAGTACGCGGCCAACCTGTCGGCGTTCTACGATGGGCACAAAAATACCCTCGGATCAGGCATTGGAGTAAAAAATGCGGACCCGTCGGTGATGGTCGTCATGGGTGGCCTGTCGACCTCAACGACCGATTATTTACGGGCGATGATCGACTGGTGCAAAGAGTTTCGGGGCTACCGGGCTGATGGGTCCGTTAATCTTTGCTGGGACGTTATCAACCAGCATCTGTACGCCAACGACGCCAAAACGTCGCAGAATGGGGGAGCCAGCCGGGGAGCCGCTCCCGAACTGGCCGGCGTGGGCCAGCAGGCTGCCGACCTGGTGAAACTATCGCGCCAGTATGTGCAGGGAATGCCGGTCTGGGTTACCGAAGCGGGGTATGACGTTAATCAGGGCAGTCCGTTTCGGGCGATGCCCATTGGCAGCAAAAGTGTGCTGGATACCCAGGCCGACTGGATTCTGCGAACGGCATTACTCTACAACCGGGTGGGCATCGACCGGGTGTTTTTCTTCCAGGCCTACGACGATAACGTCCTGAACCCAACCCAGTTCAGTTCGATGGGTTTACTCAATCAGCAGAAGACCCGCAAACCAGCCGCCGACTACCTGTACCAGACGATGAACCTGCTGGGTGATTATCAGTATAAAGAAACAATCAGCAAAGACCCGCTGGTAGACCGTTACGAACTGGATGGCCGCTCGTCTTACATGCTGGTTATTCCGGATGAGCGGGGGCGAACGAGTACCTATTCGCTGCCGGTGCCTAAAGGGGATACGATTCAGGTATGCACCCCAACGGCAGGCCAAAACGAAATGGCCCGGCGGCTGCAGGTCAGCGAAACGGGCGCCATTTCCGTAAACGTAAGCGAAACACCGGTGTTTATCGTACCTAAGTCCGGGAAACTGGCTGACGTAAACCCTGATTTGAGCACCTTGCAGGTCTATCCGAATCCGGCAGCCGATTACGTGGAATTAATGCTGGAAAATGGAGCAACGGATGCCGTAGAGGTAACAATCTACGGAAACTCAGGCCGACGGTATAAGCACATGAGCTTTACCAAGTTGCGCCGGGAGTTGAGAGAGCCTATCGATTTGAGTACGCTACCGAACGGAGTCTATTTTCTGGACGTTCGGCAGGGCACAACCAAAGCAATAAAAAAAATAATCAGGGCGCGGTAAGGGTAGGCACTACCTAATCGGACCGGAAGCCAGTGACGTTCGCAAATGAGTAATACAAAAAAGGCCATGAACGGCGTAAAATGGATCACCATTTCCACCGTTACTTCAACCCTGTTTCAGTTTGTTCAGGTGGCTGTTCTGGCCCGGATACTGGCTCCCGATGATTTTGGCATTGTCAGCATCAGCAACCTGATTATCGCGTTTTTTCAGGTTTTTGCCAATCTTGGCTTCTCCAATTCGATTATTTATAAGCAGGAGAGCGACCGGAATGTGCTGTCGACGCTGTATTATCTGAATCTGCTGGTCGGGTTTATCATCTTCGTGCTCATTTACCTGACCGCCCCCTACATTGTTTCGTTCTATCACGAGCCAAAGCTGGAGCGGGTACTCCATTTGTCGTCCTATTATTTTCTAATTGCTTATTTCGGTCAGCTTTACTTTTTTCTGCTCGAGAAAGAACTGCGCTTCAAGTCGGTCGCCATCCTTGATATTATCGGGACGGTGACTGGCTCGGCGGTTACCGTGACGCTGGCCTTCAAGGGCTACCACGAACTGTCACTCATTATTGGCTCCTTAGTGATGCAAGCCGTAAAAACGACTTTACAAATTGCCTTTGGTCTGCGGTTCTTCTTCCCGGCTTTGGTGTTTAACCTTCGTAATATTAAAGACCACCTTCGGTTTGGGCTTTTCAATATGGGCGACGGGTTTCTGGGTTTTATTCAATCCAACTCCGATAATATTTTCCTGGGTGGTCTGCTGGGCGTTAAGATGCTGGGCTATTACACCATTGCCTATCAGCTATCTATTTTTCCAATTACGAAGCTCAACCCAATTATTTTGCAGGTGGCCTATCCAATTCTGGCCAAAATGAAAGAGAGTACGGCTGATTTGAAAAAATCCTACCTGAAAATTCTGGATTTCATCAGCTACTGCAACCTGCCGCTCTTAGCCGGATTATTCATCACGGCCGATGGCGTTGTGCCGTTGATTTACGGACCGGGTTGGGAACAAACCACCGACTTGATCCGAATCTTTGTGTTTGTGGGTATTTTCCTCTGCCTAAGCCACCCGCTGTTCACGGTGGCCTTCACGAAGGGCAAACCAAATCTGCTGTTCTACCTTAACCTGGGTACGTTGATCGTGAAAATACCCTTAGTGTATGTGTTCGGGACAACCTGGGGCATTACCGGTATTGCGGTGGCTTTCCTGATTACAACCCTGCTCAACATGATCGCGAACTTCGCCATTGTGCACTACCTGATTGGCGATTTTGTCCTGGATTTTCTGAAAAATATTGTTAAGCCGATTGCCTTCTGCCTTGTTATGGTCGGGGTGATTAGCCTGTATAAATCCGTGGCAGGCCCTTCCAGCCTGATAAACACACTCATCGAAATCGGGATTGGGGGCGCAGCGTATGGCATCCTGACCTTAGTTTACAAGCTCTCCTTCTCCGAATTAAAGGCCTATCGACAGGCGCTTAGCTGACCGCACGACAATGCCGTAAAGCCAGCCAACGAGTGGCCTGAACCAGTTAGTCATTTGTGGGTGGGCTTGATGAAGCAGCGCATCATCCTCCCCGTAAGCGACCAGATGTACGTAATCAATTCTCGTCAGGGGTCGTTTATGGTTTATAAACCCACCCACAACAGGCTGACCGATGATTGATCCCGAAATAACCCGGCTTTCCCGACTCGTTGCGCTATTGACGCTGCTGCAAACAAAACGGCTCCTGACGGCCGCTGAGTTAGCACATCGCTTTTCGGTCAGTACGCGTACCATTTACCGCGACGTGAGAACACTCGAACGAGCGGGAATCCCGGTGGTAACCCAGGAAGGCAAAGGCTATACCATGCTGGAGGGGTATCGGCTGCCGCCCGTCATGTTTACGCGCGAGGAAGCCATTGCCCTGCTCACGGCGGAAAAACTGGTCGCCCGGCTCACCGACGCGCCTACGGCTCAACGCAGTGGCGCAGCGATGGACAAGTTGCGGGCCGCGCTACGGCGTGCCGACCGCGACCATCTCGAAACCCTCGATCCCCACATTCAGGTGCTGGGGCCAGCCAGCCAACCCAGCCGCCCGAATGCCTACCAGCAGTTGGTGACGGCCGTTGCGGCTCAACGGGTGGTACGCCTGAACTATTGTGGCGCTGAAACCGACTCACCGACCAATCGGGACGTCGAGCCTATCGGCCTTTATCTGAGCCAGCAGTGGCATGTGGTGGCGTATTGCCGGCTGCGACAGGCATTCCGCAATTTTCGTCTCGACCGAATCCACCACTTGACAATCAGCGACGAAGTCTTTGCGACCCGCCCCGAAGCCGGATCGCCGGACCGCCTGCAACAGTACTGGACCGACGAGGCCAACCGGCGCGCTAAAGAGAAGGTTATTATCCGCTTTCAGGCGGCTGCCGTCCTGCCCGCTTCGGCGCAGCACTTGCAGGATACCAAACACCAGTATGGCTTGACCCACGAGCAGTCTCTGCCTGACGACAGCGTGGAGATGACCTTTCTGATCGGCTCACTGCCCTACTTGGCCACCTGGCTGCTGCCCTTCGCGGGCGCCGTCACCATCCTCGAACCGCCCGCATTACGGGATCACCTGCGGGAACTGGCCCAGCGGGTACACGATTTTTTTTGCACCCCCGACTAAGGTATGACATAGGGCTGTCAGTGGCTGCGACGAATTTTGTCGAGTCAAGTGACAACCCTTTATGTTTACCAAACTCCAAAAGCAAATGCAAAAGCGAACCGTTGATCCCTGGAAATGGGGTGAGTTCACCAATTCGGTGCAGGCCGTTGACATCAAACAGGCCGAAGGCACCCTCTATTGTTCCGGGCAGGTGGCAATCGACGCGAATGGACAACCCAGTACGGCCGACATGAGGTCCCAGTTGATCCAAACCATACAGAATCTGGAACAATTGATCAGTGAGGCTGGGTACGAATGCCAGGGTATTGTGCGGTTAAATGTCTATACAACGTCGACCGCCGAGTTTTTTACTACCTGCTCGGATGTCTATCAGGATTGGATTGCTAAGCAGGGCATCAGGCAAGCGACTTCGTTGATTGAGGTGAAAGGCCTCTATGCAACCCTAACCGTTGAACTGGAAGCGACCGTGGTGAAATAATCACCTTAAAAGTCCGACAGTACAAGGGTCTGATAGCCTACCGGACCCTTGTGCTGCCGGACTTTTCTTACCTGACAACCGGCGCTGTTTCGCGCTTATTTTTTAACTTATGTTTACCCTCGTTACCCTATTGGGCCAGCGGTTTGTGGGCTTCCCCTTTGGCCAAGGCCGGCACGGTGACGGAGGTGCACTTCGGAACGCCGAAGCGGTGATTTCCATGATTCATCCGTTTTTGTTGTCAGGAGTAGGTGAGTGAACGACTAAACGGTCACTGCGGTTTGTGGAGCCAGTTTATCCGCCCGACTTGTCATGACGACTACGGCCAGCAAAGACCAGGCAACAGCGGCATGGAGGGAGATGAGCGGGAAACTAAAGTCACTTGGAGGGATTAATTTTGTTGCCAGAGCCGCCGGAAGCCACAGGCCACACAGCAGCGGTACGAACCGTTTCCAGCCCCTTAATTGATTAGCCGCTACGACCGCGATGCCAAAAATCAGCATCAGAACGTTGCTCAGTGGCCAGCATATGTCCAGCGTCCAGAAAAGGGTTGATTTGTGGGTTGGCGCAATCAATTGCCAGACATTCGAGAGATTCGCCACCGTTAGGGTGCAGAGCATAATTTTGGGCAATACACGTCCCAGCCGGCTGGTACCCGCAGCCCCCATGCGTTGCAGAGCAACTATACTGCCCATCCAGGCAGTAATGTAAATCAGTCCCCAGACACCCGTGAACCAGGAATCGGCCAGGGATTTTTCGTGTTGTTCGGCCCACATTCCGAGGCCAAGGCATGGGGCACCCAGCAAGGCCAGCGCACCCAGCGTTTTATTATTCATTGTGTATTTGTTGTTTGGTTGTTGGTTATAAAAAGAAAAACGAAGCATTCATGGTCAGCCCCCAGCCACGTTATGAACTCCGGAGTAGGTATAGAACAGGCCAAATAAAAAAAACTAAGCTGATTAATTTCATGCAGGCGTTCACAGTTAAGAGAAAATGCATCCCTGCCCGTCGTTCGTGTGTTTGCGGGCTGACCAGGGACGGTGGTGTCGTTCCCGTTTCCGGCGTCGACAAGACAAAACAACCACACTGCCGTCCGACCGACAACAGGGAATAGCCCGACTCGTAGCAGGAACTGCGCGAATCGGTAATAACCAGGCCTGAACCGTAAGACTGATTTAGCTTAGGCCAGAGAAGTAGGGCGGATTTGCCCGCAGCCTACCCATCATGCTGAAGGGGGCGTCGGACCGAACAGGGAGTTGCGTTGATTTACTTCACCACCGGAAATGCCGAAATCCGTAACCGTGCTGTTCCCATGGGTACCAGCGTAACGGTTTCCACCGGCTCGGTTGTGGCAACGGGGCTTTGGGGCAACACCGCACAAAGCCCGTACTGATCCACCGTCCAGCCCGGTATTCGGCGTGCCCTGGCCGTCAGGGTAATTGGGGCCGCATCGGGCGCAAACGGAAACGCATTGATTGCCCCTTTTTTTCGCACCACCATGAAGGATTGATCGGGCGTTCCTTCCTTGAGCACTAACCCATAATTCCAGGCCGATTTCGGGTAAATTTCGTAGGAAGGCCATTTCGTCGGGTCGGCTTCGGGCTGCCACTTGGAATCATAGATGGCCGTTTTCTTACTGTCTTCTTTCCGAAATTCCTCCTCAATCCTGAGCGAATACGTCAGCGGACCGTAGTTGATACTGACGCTGTTTTTATTCTGGTCCCACGTCCGAACGGCCAGCGCCATCGGCAAATCGAGCGTGATTTTGTCGCCGGATTTCCAGGTGTCGGTCAGCACCACATACTGACCGGGCTTCGCGTCTGTTGTTTTCACCACCTGCCCGTTGATGCGGACGGTTGGCGTCTGGCACCAGGCCGGAATGCGTAGGTACAGCGGAAAGGCCACCGGTTTGGTGGTCTGGACTGTTAGCCGCACCTGCTCCTCGAAAGGGTAATTCGTTTCCTGTTTCAGCGTTACGGTCTGCGAAGCGTTGCCCCGCCCGTTGCCCACTTTCGCCGTCACTTCCGACGCGTTGTAGAGCACCGCTGCCAGACCATTGTCGGGCGTGGCCATCCACAGATTCTCAGCGTAATACACCCAGCCGTTGGCGTGGTTATGCTGGCAGCAACGGCTGCTGAAGGGATTCATCATGAGAAATGGCCCCTCGTTTTGCAGACCGGGGCTGTGGTTTTTGGCATCACTGACGACCATGTTGGGCGCGGTCAGGTAGCGCAGCGAGCGGTAGTCCGGCATGAACGCGGCTGGCAGGGTGTTGAAAGCCACATCTTCGCAGTTTTCGGCCCAGAACGAGTCACCCGTGAAACGCATCAGCAGTTGGTCCGATGCCATCTGCTCCACCATGCCGCAGGTTTCAACGGCCTGCCGGGGGTCGGTGTAGCCGGGGCGGCTGTTTTCATCTCCACCCCACATGCCACCCGGCACCTGGCCATATTTCTGCCGCACCAGTTCGAAGTTGCGGTAGGTGGCCTTCAGGTCGGACTGATCGCCACTTTGCAAAAAGTAGGTAGCGGGTTCGCGGAAGCACTGGGCAATGTTGACGTTATGCCAGTTGGGCAGGTTGTCGGCCTGCCGCCAGTTGGCGGTGTTGCGGTGAATTTTGGTCGCCAGATCGAGCAGAAACGGTTCTTTGGTACGGTTGTAGAGCCAGTACACACTGTACAGATTGTCGCCACCCCGGCTATTTTCCCAGTAATCTTCCAGAAACTGGTCGTCGGGCAAGGTGTTTTGCCAGGCAAAATAACGGCTCATCAGGGTCAGAATGCGCGGGTCGGGCCGATGTTCATAGTTCGATTGCAGGCAAAAGAGCATGAGCATCTGCGCCCAGAGGTCGCGCTTGCCTTTCCGCACAACAACCGGCCCAAAATCGCCGTTGGTGCGCTGGCTGCTGATGGTGCCGTCGAGCCAGATTTTTGTTTCGGCCAGCATGTCGGGGCGGTTCAGCACGTAGGCCATATCGCCGTAGCCTTTCAGCCAGTAGGGCAATTCCTCCCAGCCGTAGTCCCCTAAGCCGTCTTTGTTGAGCCAGGCGTTGTTTTTCTTCGTCAGCCAGATGCTGATCTGCCCCAGATGACCGGCCAGTCCATCGGCCTGCCGGTTAATCGTTTCCAGCAACCATCCCTTCGGCTTTATACTGCCAACGGGCAGCTTAACGAAATAGTCAGGTTTAAGCGGAGCCTGATTGCTAACGTAATGAACATTGCGGCCCGTGGTGGCCGGGCGATCAACGGCGGCAACCGTGCGGGTGGGTGGCGGTGTGGGCAGCAGAGTCAGCGCACTAAACAGACTGGCAACAAGAAGGAGGGTTTTCATTGCATTTGGTCAATATAGAAACGATTTTTTGTCATGCTGACGAAGGAAGCATGACAAAAAACTACGCTTAAAACAAAATCCTAAACAGGTTTATAAATTGACTTATCAATAATCTAATTTCACTTCAGCAGGGGCGCGTGAATCTGGCGGAGTGTCTCCACCGGAATCTTGATGACTTCCCGGTCGTAGGTCAGCAGGCCGTTTACTTCCCCTTCCACATCCGTCGTTTGGGTGTATACTGCCGCCGACAGGGCCTGTTTCTGATAATACTCAATGATTTTGGCGTATTTCTTCTGATACGCCTGCAACACCGCATCCGCCGACTGGTAGGTCTGGTAGCCCCAGTTTCGCATCTCAGGGTTCCAGAGGTGGCCTTGCACCGGCCAGCCGATGCCGCCAAATTCGCCAATCACGACCACCCGGTTAGCCTTCGGCGCTGGCGCTTTGGGTTCCTCCTCGTAGGTATGGATGTCGTAGAAATCGCCCGCGCCCCGGTCGTTCCAGCCACTCACGGCGTTGACCACCCGGCTCGGATCAAGGCCCTTGACCCAGGCCGACAGCCGATCGTTGTCGTACTGCCCCCAGCCTTCGTTGTGCACCACCCAGGCCACAATGCTGGGGTGGTTGTGCAGGCGGTTCATCATCCGGCGCATCTCCAGTTCAAACTGCTCTTTGCCCTTCGACCGGCGCAGTGGCTCGCTCTGATCCCCCGGCGATTCGTTCTGACCTTCCAGAAACCCCGATGGCATGTCCTGCCAAACCAGCATACCTAATTTGTCGCAGAGGTAATAGTAGCGGTCCGGCTCAACTTTAATGTGCTTGCGAAGCATATTGAAACCAGATTTTTTCAGAAAGTCAATCTCAAACGTCATGGCTTCCTCAGAAGGCGGAGTGAGCAAACTCCCCGGCCACCAGCCCTGATCGAGTGGGCCGTTCTGAAACACAAATTTGTTGTTCAGCAGCAAAACCGGCTGGTTGGCAACCGGCCCCGGCCCGACCGCAATTTTACGCATGGCGAAATAACCCGTTACGGCGTCACCGGGGTTTCCCGTTATGGACGCACCGGCATAAGCCACCCGCTCCGCTTCATTCCGGCGGGGGCGCCGGTTGTTGGGGGTGCCGTCAAACGGATCGTTGACCGTTATCAGTTCGGCCCGCAGGTTGTACAGAAACGGGCTGTCGGGCGACCACAGTTTCGGATTGGCTACGGGCAGGTATCCCACCCGCCCCGCCCGGACTACCGTCGTAGCTACGGCCTGCTGGCCATCGAGCGCGGTCAGTCGAACGGCCGCTGTCGGGTTAGTCGCGGGTTTATCCAGCAACACCTCCACCCGAACGCGGCCCGAATCGACCTCCGGTGTCAGACGGACCTCCTCAATATACCGCTCTTTCGGCACCGGCTCCATCCAGACCGTTTGCCAGATACCCGACACCGGCGTATACCAAATACTGTTGGGATTCATGAGTTGCTTGCCACGCGGCTGCTCACCGGTCGAAGTGGGGTCGGTGACGCCCAGCAGCAACTGGTTTTGTCCGCCGTTGAGGTAATCCGTTACGTCGAACGAAAACGCGTCGGAGCCGCCCGTGTGCGACCCTACCAGCCCGCCATTGACCCACAAACTGCACTCGTAATCGACCGCCCCAAAGTGCATCAGCACCCGTTGCCCGTTCCAGTCAGTGGGTACCGTTGCATTCCGGCGATACCACAACCGCTGGTCATCGGCGAGCGATTTATTGACCTTTGATACGGTCGATTCAACGGCAAACGGCACCAGAATCTGCCCCGAAAAAGTGGTCGGGGCCGGGGCCGTTTTGGGAGTAATGGCATATTCCCACAGGCCGTTGAGGTTTTGCCACTTCCCGCGCACCATCTGCGGACGGGGGTACTCGCGCCAGGCGTTGTCGGCAGTGAGTTGCTTTTCCCAGCGACTCATAATCGGGGCCGCCCGTACCTGAGCCGGTTGTGCGGTCTGTGCGGTTGCGGACTCGATTTCGGGGGCCAGCAACACGCCTGCCACCAGCAGGCGAATGATGTTTTCTGTAAACACGGACTATCTCATTTAAACGGTTCGTTCCAGTCGCCTTACTCGGTGGTGCCTGTCAGCCTAAGAAAGCGATACGGTTGGGTTTCCTCCTCAACACGAGTTTCAGCGGTGCATAACCCTACTCTGATCTGGCTAATCCTGAAGGGGATGATGTGAAACCACATTAATCCTATCAGCCAGCATTCTATTTGAAATAGCGTTCGGCGTAAAATAAAAACGTTGGCCAGTTCGGGCCAGTTGTATGGCCACCGCTGTGCTGGCGGAAGGCAATATCGCCGTCAACTAAGGCCGTTTCTATCGGCGGGAATACGGTTGTGTCCAGGTCTTTCCTACCCAAAAGTTTATAGACAGGACCGGCATATACACCCCCTAAAAACATGCCTTTCGCATCAACCCAGGTGCCTTCGACCGTTGGCGATCCGACACTAATAAAAACGGGACGGGGAGCACAGAGAGCTACCAGTTCATGGGCATCGACCGGCAAATCATTGGGCGTCAGCGGACCGGCATATTTGATGAAGTTACCCGCCATCCAGTGATATTCAGCCGCTGAAGCCACATTTTCAACCTGTTCGCCGAACTGACGACGATGAATCTTGACTCCTCCCTCGCCCGACGACCCCACAAAGGCAATGGCAAACCGGGGTTCGCAGGCCATCGTCACAATCGTTGCTTTCCCGTAACGGGATAACCCTTCGATGCCCACTTTTTTCGCGTCGACGGCTTTATCGGTCTCAAAATAATCCAGAGCACGGCTGGCTCCCCAGGCCCAGGCCCGTAGTGTGCCCCAATCGTCGGGTTTGCGGGGTTGTCCTTTGCTGACTAAGCCGATGATACCCTGCGTCAGGCCCGCGCCGTTATCGGCCTGATAGCTGGTGGGATAAATAACCGCATAGCCCCAGCCCTTCGCCAGGAGTTGCTGCTGCCAGGTTGGTTCGGCAGGTTGGGCGGGCTGCGTAGCCGACGTCGCTGTCGTTGACACCGGCGGGCGAAACCCAGCCGGAAAGCGGAATCCATAACTCAGCATCACGGGTACGGGGCCAGTGGCGTTAGCGGGGGTAGCCAATGTCAGTT
This sequence comes from Spirosoma areae, assembly GCF_054781775.1. Lineage (NCBI taxonomy): Bacteria > Pseudomonadati > Bacteroidota > Cytophagia > Cytophagales > Cytophagaceae > Spirosoma > Spirosoma areae. Next base: position 69,141 of record NZ_BAAGTT010000036.1, read on the forward strand.
CAATGTCGACGTTGACAGCCGGATAGTCCGAATTATCCACATGCCCTTTCAGGTTTTTGGTAATGGTCGGAAACCTGCCGTTCATCTCTTTCGTTTCGCTCACCACGCTCCAGGTCACCTTCGGTGTGTTTTTAGGCATCCGCCCATAAATTTCCCGGTCGAAATCTTCCACAATTTCCGGTCGGCGCTTCGTCCACCACATCGTCGCGGTGGTCACTTTTTGACCGTTTTTCAAGACCAGCGGGTCAGGCAGGGTGGTATAGGGGTTGGCCTTCGACTCGTCGGTGTTGGCCGCGTTGGGCGCACTCGGATTGCCCGACGGACCGGGCCGGAGCGCCGTAATATGGAGCATCTCCATCATCCGTTTGTGGTCCTGCCCGGACAACGTCCGAATGGAATCCTGCGCGGCCATAAACGCCCGACGGGCCGAATCCTGCGCCTGGGCCAGAACAGACAGGCTATACAGGAGCAAAGCCAGCAAACAAACGGTCTTTTTCATAAGATCATGATTCATCTTTACGAGTAAAGATGTTGACTCAAAAGTTTTACCGGCTACATGTTGTTTAGATAGGTTTCAGTATCTCTTCGTGAACCCTGCCTTTAGCCTGTTCCGGGTTTAGTTTTAACCGAAAGAGGCTTACAAGGCGTACTTCCCCATTGGCGTAGCCGTTGCGCCGGGAGGTGCTCCTGGGCCGGATGAAGCGACACATTACCGACGTCGTCAGTCGGTATAAAGGCAAAATTTACGCCTGGGACGTGGTGAACGAAGCAGTACCCGACGGCGGTAGTGAAGTGTATCGTCCCTCTAAATCCTACGAAATCATTGGGGAAGAGTACATCGAAAAAGCGTTTGAATACGCCCAGTTGTTCTACAACGATTACAATACCGAAAATACCTCGAAACGGGAGCGTATTTACCAGTTAGTTAAGAAGTTGAAAGACAGGAGCGTGCCCATCCAGGGTGTTGGTCTGCAAGGGCACTGGTCTATCTATGAGCCTACTGCCCAGGAACTGGAAGCGTCCATTAACCGGTTTGCCAGCCTCGGACTGGCCGTGCAGATTACCGAATTAGACGTCTCGGTTTATCCGAAAGAGCACGAACGGCGCGAAAAGAAAGTTATCGACACCAGTGAATATACCCCCGACATGAACGCCAAACAGGCTGCCCACTGTACGATGCTGTTCGATGTATTCAGAAAGCACAAAGGCAAAATCACGAACGTTACGTTTTGGAATGTATCCGACAAATCGTCCTGGCTCGATAATTTTCCCGTTCAGGGCCGGAAGGATTATCCGCTGCTGTTCGACCAGAATTACCAGCCTAAAAAAGCATTTTGGGGCGTCGTGCAGTTTTAGGTGAACCGGAAGTACATAGTTTGGTCGAACTTAGCGCTGTATTCAGCAAACGGGCAGGCTATCCTGCGGAAATCGGACTATCTGACATTTCGGAGCAAACGCTACACCTCGTTTGGCGGGAGCACCGGCCGGTCCTCAACCCCTGCCGATCCAGTTAGCTGTTATCCAGCGCCTGTTGCAGGGTTTGGGCAAATTTCCGGTCATTTGGTGGCAACAGCATCAGTTGGTGGTCGCCGGGAACACTGTGGATACGGACGCCTTTGAGGGCATATTTTTTCCACCCCAGATACTTGCTGTCATCGACAAAATACAGCCGTACCTGCGCCTTAAACAGGTCAACAATACCGTCATAGGGCTTCATTTTGTAGTTATGAAACGCTATTTCATGCTTTTCGATAATCCGATTCAATAGATCGAGTCCGCCTTCGGGCTGAACCTCATGCCGCAGGCCCACGGCTTTCAGTAAGCGGTCAATGTGCCGCTCCACATACGTCTGCTGATAGCGAATTGTGGGGACGGGGCGTTCCAGAAATGACCGGGTGAACCAGATTAATTTCGGGAATTGACGCAGGATTTTTCGCCCAAGCCAGGGCAGTAACGTCTGATGCTCCTCAGACTCCTGTGCATTGGTATCGAACATAGCCAGCATTTTCACCTCTTTCCCCATGGCTTTCAGTTGCCGGGCCATCTCCAGGGCTACATACCCCCCAAACGAATAGCCCGCAATGGCATAGGGGCCAGCCGGATTTTGCTCCAGCACTTCGGTGAGGTAAAAAGCCGCAATGTCTTCCATATTATCCAACGGCTCATCCAGCCCATCCAACCCCTTCGCCTGCAGGCCGTAGATTGGTTGTTCGGAGTCCATATTACTCACTAAACTGCTAAAATTCAGTAAGTTCAGGCCGATGCCATGAATAATATAGATGGGCACTTTGTTGCCTTCCGGCTTAATCGGCACCAACGATTTCCAGGAGGCAGGCTGTTTATCAGCCTGTAGCAACTGAGCAAGTTGCCGAATTGTCGGATACGTTAGTAAGGTCGATACCGGCAAACGCCGGCCCGTTTCTTTTTCGAGCCGGGTCATCATCTGAACGGCAATCATCGAGTGCCCGCCCAACTCAAAAAAATCATCGTCAATGCCGATAGTTTTCACATTAAGCACGTCGTGCCAGATGGTCATAATCAGTTTTTCTGACTCCGTCACCGGCCCGGCTACCTGATCGTTTGTCGCCGACGGCCGTGCATTTGGTTTGGGCAGCGCCTTGCGGTCAATTTTGCCATTGGGCGTAACGGGCAATTCGGGCAGGCTGACAAAATCCGTCGGCACCATGTAGGCAGGCAACGTATCCTGCAGCTTAGTACGCCACCCCGGCACCTGACGCATAAACGCGTCGTCGGCAAGCGGGCCGTTTGTTACAACATACGCCACCAACCGCTGATCGCCGGGGTAGTCTTCGCGTGCCATCACAACGGCATCCCGGATAGTCTCCTGCTTGGCTAACGCATACTCAATCTCGCCCGGTTCAATTCGGTAGCCCCTGACTTTCACCTGCTGGTCGGCGCGGCCTAAACAGTGAATTTCCCCATCGGCCATGAACTTGCCGAGGTCGCCGGTGCGGTACATCTTTGTCCGTCGGGATGAATCGAACGGATTGGGCACGAACTTCTCCTGATTCAGGTCCGGTCGGTTGAGGTATCCGCGCGCCACGCCATCACCGGCAAGGTAAATTTCCCCCACAATGCCTTCGGGCAGCGGATTCAGGTGTTCATCCAGAATATACACCTGCGTGTTCTGAATGGGCCGCCCAATGGTAATGATCTCATCGGTCGCCAGAATTTGCCTGCCGGTCGAATAGATGGTGGTCTCGGTTGGCCCATACATGTTCCAGAGGGAACCACACCGGGCAATTATCTTCTGGGCAAGGTCTTTCGACAGCGGTTCACCACAACACAGAATTTTCAGGTCGAGGGGTTGCTCCCACCCGGCGGCAAGCATCATTTTGTAGGTTACCGGCGTGGCCTGAATCATGGTCACCTGCCACGCCGGTATGGCCCGCAGCAAGGCCCGGCCATCTTTAGCCGTTTCGGCATCGGCCAGCACCAGCCGGGCACCCACCAGCAAGGGCAGAAATAACTCCAGCCCGGCAATGTCGAACGAAATGGTGGTCACGGCCAGCAGAGCATCGTCGCTGGTGATACCGGGCCAGGCGATCATGCTGTATAGCAGATTCACCAGGTTCCGGTGCTCGATCAGCACCCCCTTGGGCTGGCCCGTTGACCCGGATGTGTACAGAATATACGCCAGGTCGCTACCCGAAACCGCAACATTGGGCGCTTCGGCTGAGTAGGCATCCAGGTCGGCCAAGGCTGCATCGAGCAGGATTTCGGTGCTGGTGTGGATTAAGCGACCGGCAAATTTTCTGGATGTAATGAGTACATCAGCCGCCGAATCGGTCAGCATAAACTGAATCCGGTCATGCGGATACTCCGGGTCGATGGGCACATAGGCGGCTCCGGCTTTCAGAATAGCCAGCAGCGTTATGATCAACTCTGGCGACCTTTCCAGCACTACCCCCACGATGGGCTGACGACCGGCTGTAGCCTCCGCGATGTGTTGCCGGATAACATGGGCTAACTGATTGGCTTTTCGGTGTAATGCCTGGTAATTAAGGGATTGTTTACTGGCGGCAGGGTTCGTAAAGTCAAGGGCAGTTTTATCAGGATATAGGGTTGCGGTTTGTGCCAGTAATTCGTGTAACGGACTGTTTTTTGGGTAATCGGCCTTCGTGTCGTTCCACTGCTGTAGTTTTCTGGTCTGTTGCCGCGAATCAGTTAAGGGTATGTCGTCAATAAGTAATGTCGGGTCTGCAGCAACGGCCCGCAGCAAATTCTCAAATTCTGTCATTATCCGGTCAATCGTATCCTCTCGGAACAGGTGCGTGTTGTACGACCATTCGAGTACTAAAGACGAATCGCTGGTCGAAGCGTCACCGATATTTACGAATAAATCGACCGCGCCATACCGCCGGGGATTGCTGATTAACAGATAGTTAAGGTTATAGAAATCAACGCCATCGTCGAGGCCCATATCGACGTTGAAAATGACCGGAACCAACGGCACCCGCGACGCATCCCGGGCTACGTTTAATTTTTTCAACAGACTGCCAAACGTTAATTGTTGATGCTCATAGGCATCGAGCATCCTTTCCTTACGCTGCGTTAAAAACTGGAGAAAGCTCAGTTCGGGCCGGGGGAAACTGCGTAGCGGCAACAGGTTTACACAGTGCCCAACCAGTCGGGCATTACCCGTTGCCGACTGCCCGGCGGCTGGCAATCCCAGCACAATATCGTCCTGACCCGTTAGGCGGTGTAACAATACCTCAAAGGCCGCCACGAAGGTGGTCACTAAGCTGCAACCGGCTTTTGCACCCATCTTCTTGACGGCTAAGCCCAGTGATTCATCCAGCGGATAGTCGCGCCGGCTGATGGCATAGGTGCGTAAGGCAGGGCGCGGAAAGTCCGTTGGCAGGTCCAGCACGGGAACCTGACCTTTATATTGATCAAGCCAGAACGACTCTACCGCCTGATAGTCAGCAGTTTGAGAAAACAACTGCTGCTCGGCAGCATAGGCGCTATATAAAAGGGCTTCGGGAAGGTTTGGGATGACTTTCTGGACAAAGGCAGAGTAAAGCACACTCAAATCCTGCAATAGGATACCCAGCGACCAGCCATCGCAAACGATATGGTGAGCCGTTAAGGTGAAGTGATGATCGGTATCGGATAATTTCAGCAAACCCGCCTTAATCAGGGGACCATTCAGCAGGTCAAATACGTGCAGTGCATCCTGTTCTACGTAGTCCTGAATGAGTTGTTCCTGTTCAGCCGCTGATTTGGCCTGGCAATCCTGGTAAGCCAGATCAAGTAAAACACGGGCAAAGATACAGATTTGCTGTCCGTCGGCGCTGAATGCCGAATGGAGCGCTTCATGGCGGTCTATCAGTGCCTGCAAAGCCTGTTGCAGGGCTAATTTATCTAATTTCCCGGTAAATCGAAGTGAAACTGACTCATTAAAAGCCCGGTTAGCATCGTCGCCACCGAAGACACACGTTGTCCATATCTCTTTCTGTGGCTCGGTAGAGGGGGCCAGACGGGCGATGGCTGGACCGGCAAACGGATTAAAGTCAACAGCAGTAAGATGTACATTCGTAGTGCCTTCCGTCATCCGTAATCAAGTTAATTCAACCAGCAGGTATTTTCCGGGCTGGTCTGGGTTCGGCATAAACCAGGCTGGATTTCCATCCTGATCCCGTCCCAGCCGGGCACCCAGGACCGGTGGTTCTTCTTTAGCAAAATTTGCGCCAGTTAGTTGTTTTTTAGTGACAACAGGCGCATAATCCGGAAAAAACCCAGCTTCGAACAATTCCTGTATGCTCTCCGAAAACCGGCAAACCAGGGTATCTACTTCCTGATCGGTATGGGCTTCGGTCAGGAAACACGGAAACCCATCCCAGATATGAATACCCTTTTCACGAAGTAAGGTAAACAACAACTCACCGTATGCACGCTCTTCTTTAAATTTTATTTTCCAAAGTGAACCAAAATTAACGACAAAAATGGGAAGATGCCAATTTTCCAGCACGGCATTTAATGCCCTGGCAAGCCGTTCTGTCTTCCGGGTAAGATTCTGCTGGAGTGCGGGGCCGGTTTCCTTCATGTAGGTCAAAGCCGCTTTTGCCGCAGCCAGGGCCAGCGGATGGCGAACAAACGTACCAGCAAAATAAGTAACCCCAATTTCAGGGACCGACGCGTCGCCATATTGCCAGAAGCCGCCGTCGAGGGCATCCATGAAGGCGCGTTTGCCGGCAATGACGCCAATGGGCAGCCCCGCCCCCACCACTTTGCCATACGTAGCCAGGTCAGCTTTAATCCCAAACAGGGCCTGGGTTCCGCCGGGATGGGTACGAAAGCCCGTGATGACCTCGTCGAAAATCAGGGCCGTACCCGATTCTGCCGTGATGGCACGCACCTGTTTGAGAAAGTCGACCGGCACAAATTCAGGTCGGCGGCTCTGCACCGGTTCAACCAGCACAGCCGCCAGTTCATGCGCCCGCCCGCGAATCAGTTGAAGGCTCTCGTCGGTACCATACTCCAGAATCAGCATGTTCTGTACCGACTCGGGCATAATGCCGGGTGCCGCCGGAAACGACTTTAATTTCTTCGTTCCCCGCACCAGCACTTCATCGGCAATGCCGTGATACGACCCCGAAAAAGCAACGATCAACGACCGGCCCGTTACGGTTCGGGCCACGCGCATAGCGCCCAGCACGGCCTCGGAGCCGGTATTGCACAAAGCCGCCCGGTCGGCGCCGGTCAGCTCGCAAATTAACTGGCTCACCTCGCCCGCCAGTTCGTGCTGTGGACCAACCTCAAACCCAGTCTCAATCTGGTCGTGGAGGGCCTGTTTGATTAGGTCGGGCTGATAGCCAAACATATTCGAGCCGAAGCCATTCAGCGCATCGATGTATTCGTTGCCGTCGATGTCCCACAAGCGGCTGCCTTTCGAGCGGTTCACGACCAACGGGTACACAATCTCTTTCGTAAGGGGCCGAAAACCCGACACCACCCGAGGGTCGGCCATGTGAGCGCGGTGCTGCTGCGCGTAGGCTTTGCTGGCGCTTGTTTTCTGGTTATAGCGCAGCGTGAGGTCGCGCAAAAAAGCCTGCTGCTTCTCGCTTAACTCCGATGCCTGCCGCTCAATGCGGGCCGTTGCGCCAAACGGCTTTTTCAGTTCAATTTTTTCTTCGGGTGTCAATTCGCCCGCATCCCCAATGGGTGGCGTGGGAGGAGAAATTGCGGAAACGTCCCTGGCGGGCGATACCGAAACCGGTGCTGCCGAATTACCGCCCTGAATCAGGGCAACCTGTTTGGCCAGTAATTGCAACTGCTGGGCGATCAACTCCAGCGCCGACTCGCTGCCGGGCGTCGACTCGCCGGGTGGAGTCGTCACGGTGTTCATGACAGAGATATTTGGCGACGACGTTTTGGGGTGGGCGGGTACCTCTGCGGGCAGTGTCTGGTCTAAATAATCGGCTAACTGGGCCGGGGTTATGTAATCGCTGGTTAGCTGACGGAAGGTAACGGGCACGCCAAACTGTTTTTTCAGGGTCAGGGAAACCTGCGTCAACAGCAATGAATCGAGGCCGATTTCCAGAAAACTGGTGTCCGACGCGACACCACCCATGTCGATGCCAGACGCGTCTTCTAAAAGCTGGTTGACTTTGGTGAGTAAGGTATCTTTTCTCATCGTAGTTGGTGTGGTTAGTTGTAGAGACCGGTCGGAAGGCAGCACCACCGGCGGACCACTCTGCTGTGCGTCAGTAAAAGCATTCGGCACGGGCAACGTCCGATCCGGCGTCTCTACGGCGTCAGAAACCGGATCGACCCAGCACGGTTTTCGGTCGAAGGCATAGGTTGGCAGCTTTAGTTTTGTCCGCTGTTGCGCTGCGTAAAAAGCGACCCAGTCGGGGTTCACTCCATTCACGTAGAGTTGTCCAAGTAGGGTGAGGATTGACTGGCAAGTCGTGGCCCAATCGGGTTGATTAGCTAATCCCGGCAACACCGTAACCGCTTTTTTACCAGCCTGCTGCCGGGCAAGGGTGGCCGTAACATGTCCCGGCCCCACTTCCAGCAGCAGTGGATTTTCGCTCTCCAGCAGTGTGTCGAGTGCATCGGCAAAGCGTACCGTCGAACGCAGGTGTTTCGCCCAATAGTGCGGGTCGGTAGCCTGGGCATCGGTCAGCCAGGTGCCCGTCACGGTCGATACTATCGGCTTTTGCGGCCGATTCAGCGACACCCGCTCCACTACCTTCGCAAACTCATCCACAATGGGGTCCATCATGGCCGAGTGAAACGCATGGCTCGTTGCTAAAGGCTGGTTGGGCATTTCCTGTTCATCGAGCAATCGGGCAAAATCGGCAATGTGCTCGTCGGGGCCAGCCACCACACACAGGTTGCGGCTGTTGATGGCAGCCATTGAGAGCGTGGAGGGCATCAGGGCCGTCACTGTGGCGGCATCTTTCCGCACCGAAAGCATACTGCCCCTCGGCAGTTCGGCAACCATCCGGCCACGAGCAGCAATCAGCGTCAGGGCATCCGCCAGCGTGAAAATGCCCGCCAGGTGAGCGGCTACAAACTCACCCACGCTATGCCCGCAAAAGACGGATGGCTGAATGCCCCAACTCATCCACAACCTGGCTGTTGCATATTCGGTAACGAACAGGGCGGGCTGGGTGTAGCGCGTATTTTTCAGCCGCTGTTCGGCCTCCTGGTCAGCCATTTCGGGATACAATATCTGGCGAATATCGACGTCTATTTGTCCCGACAGCAGGTCGGCACAGGCATCGACGGCCTGCCGGAATACGGCTTCGTGTTCGTAGAGCAAGCGGCCCATATTCAGGTACTGCGACCCCTGCCCCGGAAACAGAAAGACCACTTCATCGGGGGTAATGTTGAGAGGCTTTATCGCTAACGGTTTTGCCGCGTCTGCGACCAACTGTTCCAGCAATTCGGCCGGGGTAGCGGCTACCACAAACCGACGGTGGGCAAACGTAGCCCGCGTTGTTTGCAGCGTAAACGCCACATCGGCCAGATTCACCGCATTCGTATTTCTAAGCTCGTCGGCTATTTTTCGGGCATAGGCATTCAGGCTGGCGGGAGATTGTGCCGACCAGGTAAGCAGTTGCACGGGTCGTCCGGCACCCGATGCGGGCACTGCCTGCGCGAACTCTTCCAGCACAACGTGGACATTCGTGCCGCCCACGCCAAACGAGCTTACGCCCGCCCGTCGGGGATGCTGTTCAACCGCAGCCCAGTCGGCGAGCTGGGTATTGACAAAAAATGGGCTGTTGGCAAAATCAATGGCCGGATTGGGTTTGTCGAATCCCAGCGAAGCGGGAATCTGTTTGTGGTATAATGCCAGCGACGTTTTTATCAGCCCGGCAACGCCAGCGGCCTGCGTCAGGTGCCCGATGTTGCTTTTTATGGAGCCAATAGCGCAGAATTGGGTTGCCGTCTGTTCGCCAAATGCCTGTGTCAGCCCGTCGATCTCAATTGGGTCACCGAGGGGTGTGGCCGTTCCGTGCGCTTCCACATAGCTAATGGTGGCTGGGTCGATGCGGGCATCGGCCATGGCCATGGCAATGGCTCCGGCCTGCCCATCGGCATTTGGGGCGGTAAAACTACCCTTGCCTGCGCCGTCGTTGTTGACGCCAACGCCTTTGATAACGGCGTAAATGGTATCGCCATCGCGCCGGGCCGCGTCTGCGTGCTTCAGTAAAACCACACCGGCGCCATCGCTGAAAACCGTCCCCTGGGCGTCGGCATCGAACGACCGGCAATGCCCATCGCGGCTCAGCATGGCCCCCTCCTGGTAGAGATACCCGCTGTTGATGGGTGCCGTAATGCTGGCGCCACCCGCTAAGGCCACGTCGCATTGCCCGCTTCGGATGCTCTGAACGGCCTGCGTAATGGCCAGCAACGACGTTGAACAGGCCGAATACACACTCACCGCCGGGCCTTTCAGGTTAAGCTGGTAGGCGGTGCGGGAAGCAATGTAATCTTTCTCGTTGAGGGTCATCACCTGAAACGCGCCGACCTGATCGATCAACTCGGTTTGACCAAGCACATTGTTGAGGTAATACGTATTGTTGCCGCACCCGGCGAATACCCCCACCCGGCCCTCGTATTGCTGAGGCAGGTAGCCCGTTTGCTCCAGCGTTTCCCAGGCTATCTCCAGAAACACCCGCTGTTGAGGGTCCATCAGTTGGGCGATTTTGGGCGATAAGCCGAAAAACTTCGCATCGAACTGATCGGCCTGCTCCAGCACACCTCTGGCTTTTACGTACTGCGGGTCATTTTTTACCTGGGCTGGAATGGATGCATCCAGTTCGTCGTCCGTAAAAAACCGGGTTGTTTCCCTGCCCTGCTTCAGAACCGTCCAGAGTTCGTCGACGGTGTTGGCTCCCGGAAAGCGACCCGCCATACCGATAACGGCCACGTCCGTCTGCTCACGACGACTCCCCACCTGTTCTGGCTGTGGTGTTGGCTGCCTGCCCGCCAGTTGGCCCGATTTGCCGGGTATCTGTGCACCTAAAAAGTTGGCGACGCTCGTAATGGTCGGGTATTGGTAGAGTTTGGTGACCGGCAGGGTGAGTTGCTGCTGGTGCAGGGCCACAACCATTTTCTGGGCGAGTAATGAATTACCGCCCAGTTCAAAGAAATTATCGTCCAGCCCAACGGCATCAAGTTGCAGCACACTGGCCCACACACCCGCAATCGTTTGTTCGGTTTTTGTTTTTGGTTTTCGGTAGGCAACGGCTAAATCCGGTCGGTGGCGGTCTGGTTCCGGCAGTCGCTTTTTATCGACTTTGCCGCTGGTGGTTTGCGGAAAGCTCTCCAGCCAGACAAACGCTGAGGGCATCATGTAGTCGGGTAAGCGCTGGTCGAGTTGCTTCCTAACCCCGGCAGTATCGGGATGGGCGCCTGCCGGTATCAGGTAAGCCACCAACTGCTTTTGCCCATCGACCCCCTCGCGGGCAACCACCACTGCCTGCTTCACCCCGGCGGTCTGGTTCATAATGGCCTCGACTTCGCCCAGCTCAACCCGGTGGCCCCGAATCTTTACCTGGTCGTCCCGGCGTCCCAGAAACTCAATGGTACCATCGGGCAGCCAGCGGCCCAGGTCGCCCGTGCGGTACACACGGAATCTGCCCCGTTGGGGCAAGTCTAACTCAATAAATTTCTCATTAGTCAGGCTGGGCTGGTTCAGATACCCTTCTGCCAGACAGGAACCGCCAAAGCAAAGCTCTCCACTGTCGCCGGTTGGCAGGACTGCCAGGTGGTCGTCGATGATGAACAGGTCTACGTTATCAATCGGTTTGCCAATTGTAGGCAGCAACGGCCACTCGGTGGGCTCACCTTCCAACGTCAGTTGGGTAACGACATGGCATTCGGTGGGGCCATACTGGTTAAATAAAACGCACTGGGGCAATGCCGAGAAAAACCGGCTTATCTGGGGTGTAATTTTCAATTGCTCCCCCGCCGTCATGATCTCCTGCAAACAGGCCGGAAACTGGCTCGTACTGACGGCGGCTTCGGCCAGAAACTGAAGGCCGACAAACGGCAAAAAGAGCCGGTTTACAGACTGCTCTTCAATACACGTAAGGAGCGCGGTGGGGTCTATGCGTAAGCCGTCATTGATTAGAATCAAGGTTCCGCCCGTGGTGAGGGTAGCAAAGATCTCCTGAAATGAGACATCGAAACTCAGCGGGGCCACTTGTAACGTGCGCGTGCCGGTTGTCGCTTTTGACTGCGTTGCCTGCCACTGTAAGAGATTCAGCAGTGGCCCGTGCCCCATACAAACGCCTTTCGGTTTGCCCGTTGACCCGGACGTATAGAGCACATAGGCCAGGCTGGTTTGGTAACCAACAGGCTGGGTTGGGTAATCGTATTGGTTATCCGACACGATAACCTGAAGACCGAGATTGCTAAATAAACTCGTCTCTCCTGCCGGAACCAGGCATGTTTGAAGCCCGGCATCTGCACTGATTTGCTGCAGGCGCTGCTCAGGATAGGCGGGATCGAGGGGCAGGTAGGCTTTTCCGGCTTTCAGAATGGCCAGCATGCCAACAATCATCTCCAGTGTGCGGGAACTGCTCAGCCCAATTAGACTGGCATTGGGGGCAAGGTGCCCAATAGCTCGGCTAAGGGAATCCGCGCGGCTACTTAATTGTTGATAGGTAAGCTGTTGATCATCAGCTATAACCGCAATGCGGTCCTGATGCGCCAGCGCAACCTGCTCAACCAGTTCGTGAACAACGGGCGGGTTAAGGATTCCCCGACTTACGTATAAATCTTTATCGGCACGCATACATCAACAAGGTGAGGACGGGCAATACCTTATTCAACGCTAAAGTAGCTTCTGCCGGACCGCCGACGGTCTGCCATAGCGGTGCGGTGGTTCTGCTGACTCGTTGGCTTCTTAACCGTTGCTAATCGCACCGCCGTCGGCGATCCGGGGCAGAATCAATAGAAGCTAACGAATCTACCGTTGTCTTCCAATCAGCTAAGCGTATTTCGCTGGGATTGCAATGAATTTATCGGATTAACAGGTGATTGCATGGCATCGGCCCGGAGGGGAACCTCCACCTGATTTCCTTCGACCCGGTTCAGGATTGTCAGGATAGGCTGGTTCGTCACGCGCTCATACATGCTCAGCAGTTGCTTTTCAGCCCGCGCCCAGGGACTGTTGGCATCGACCACCAACAGCGACAACGCACTGCTTCTCAACAGATACACCGGAATCTGGTTATTAATCAACGCGGGCAGTTCCAGCATAACCCGGTCGAACTGCGAGGCATCGAAACCTAAGTTATAGTCGATCAGGTAGTCGATACCCGTCACATTCATAAAATCGGGGCGGATAGTATAGGGAAAATACGTAATCCCATGCCGGTGTTGCCGTTGCTCCTTGTCCGACGCTCGCGGATAACAGTAAGCCACCCGCTGATCGGCATTTTCATAGAGTTGAATCAGGCCGTTGGCCACCCAGGTTTTTCCCTGCTTCGAGCGGATGCTGAACAGCGTGATAATAGGCGGATAGGTTTTCGTGGTGTTCTGGGTGACTTCGATATTAATTGCATTGAACAATTGCTCGAACATACTCCGCGCGGCCATCGTTGCCCGCGTGAACACCAGTGGTTTGGCAACCGTTGGAAACAGGGCCGTGATGGGCAGCCCAATCATGGCTTCACCCTGCTCCGGCGATTGAATCCGTTTATCTAACCAGAACCGCAGGGCCGTGAGCAGCAGAGCAATAAAAATGCCGACGCCAAATCCAATCACCACTAACTGCAGGCGTTTGGATGGCAGGGGCTGCAACGGGAACTCAGGTGCATCCAGGATTTCGAGCGTTCCACCAATGGCTACATCCTGCCGACGCGTGCGCGACTGGTCGACATTTTGAATCAGGTCGAGGTATTCTTTCTCGGCAACGGCCAGCGCCCGGTTAAGCTGGCGCAGTTGGGAGCCTAACGGCCCGTATTCGCTGGTTTTAGCCTGAAATTCATTCATCCGCTCTTCGTAGAGTTCCAGCCGGGCCGACGACTCTTCGTACTCCAGCGATTTGGTCAGCCGGTCGGCGGCCATCGTCTGGGTCGGAATGGCATCGTTCGAGTTGGCTGCGGCATCGTATTTCTGGGCGCTGGCTTTTAGCTCTTCCGATGCCTGATTCACATTGGCCTGCAACTGATTCAGGACGGCTTTCGACTGACCATAGGCTTTCGCATTGGCTAATTTATTCTCAGCTTCGGACAGTTTCTTCTGCTTGTCGGCCAGGTCATTATTCGCCGACCGAACGCTTCCCTGCTGCCCCATGCGCTTGTTTAAAGCCTCTAAAGCAGCTTTTGCGGCATTCTTCCGCATCAACTCCTGATTGTATTCGCTGTTGAGAGCTTCGCGGGATGACGCTACATTTTTGGCTTCTTCTTCGTAATCGAGTACCTGGTGCTTCTCACTGAACGCCCGGAGGTTCGCTTCGGCCTGATCGAGTTTTTTCTTGGCCTTTTCCAATTTCGCTTCGTAGTAGCCGATAACCGAATTCGTTTCGGAGGTTTTAAGCATCGAATAGCGTTTATTCAGGCTTTCGATGGCATAATGCAGCGTCCTTTGGGAAACCGCCGGGTCGTCGGATTCATATTCCATCAACAGCACATCGTTGGTATTTTTGCGGGCCGATGCCTTTATATTCTCCCCCAAATGCTGAATGGAATAATAAGAATTCGATTTCAACAGCAGATTCTTAATGGGATTGTCGGTGGGAGTTTTGGCTAAGCTGTCAATCTTCTGACGAAGCAGGGCCGAATCGGCAGCGATAGCATACAGGCTTTCCCAACCGGGCGTGATGGCCTGATGCAGTTTCTGATACCCGGCATTAGCCAGTACGAAGGAGTCGGGTTGCTGGATCCGAAGGTGGTCGGTCAGCAGACCGACACCGATTTGCAGCAGGGTTTCCCGCGAATTAAGGGTTGTCAGGATATTATCGAACGCACTGGCCGACCGGTCCGTAAAGCCACTTTGCCGATCCGACAGCAGCGAATACCGGGACACTAAGCCCGTATAGAGCGTAGCCTGCGATTTATATACTTTAGGTTCATTCCGGGTGGCCCAGAAAGCGGTTCCCGCCGTGACGAGCGGAATTAAAATGAACCAGAGTATATGCTGTTTCAGAAGACGCAGAAAAACTTCAATTGTCATACGATTCACTTAATTACGTTTCAGGCGTTTGATATTCATGCCCATCAGGGCTTCAAAGTAATGAACATTCTTTAAAAAATCGCCTTTCGTCTGTTCAGTGGTTGTCTTGGTTTGTATGTAGCGGCTGGTCACGGCAGCCAGTTCGTCGGCGCTGATTCGCCCTTTCTGAATTTCCACCTCAGCAACCCGAAGGGCGGCCAGTGATGCCTGCTCATCGGTAAGCCGAATTTTCAGGAGTTGCTGGGCCGTAATCATGTCCTGATAAATGGTGATGAGTTCCCGTTTTAGCTGCAACTCGATGGCTTCTTTCTGAATCAGAGCCGCCCGGTAATTGGAATACGCCTGCCGAACCTGGTGTTTGCGCCCCCCAAACAATTCATACAGCGGCAACCGAACATCAACGCCCACCCGGTAGCCGTTGGCAATTTGCCCGCTGTTCTCCTGGCCGGGCACAACCGACCTGCCCGATAAAATAAGGGACTGATTCCCGGTCGAATAGCCAGCAGACCCAGAGATATTCTGCAAAATCTGCAATCGGGCCATGTCATGCCCTGCACTTAATGAATTAGCCACCTCGTTCTGATATTTAATCAACGGCGAGTGGGACACGGCCACTTTCATCAGCTCATCGAACGGCATCAACTGAACGGCTATATCCTGATTAATGTCGAGATAGAGCGTATCGTCGGCCAGGCCGGAGGCAGCCCCAAACGAAACGAACCCTCTGGCACCCCGGCTCTGCCCCAAACTGACTGTGCCGGATAAGAGCCCGAAGAGCAGCAGAAAAGCCATTCGGTACGTACTGTTCACTCGAAATTGAAAGCCAGTATTAGTCATTCTATTACTTATTTGTCAACGCCCACAGCCCGATGCACTGCCCAACTAAACATTGATTAAGTTACTTATTTAAGAATAGATAAATAGGATGTTTAAACCAAAGCCCGATTTCACCCTTTTCGGCCATTCCCTGTTTTATTCAGCGTTCGGATAGGCTCTGTTTCTCTTCTGACTGTTACCGTCTCACTTTGTCACATAACAAGGATGGTTCAATGAATCATTATTAGTTAGTCGCCAATTACGCGTCGGGCGCAGCGGTATGGGGCGTGTGCATGAACCGTTTAAAGGCCTTCCGCATGTTGAATACGGCCCGAACGAAACTCATCAGCAGCACCGGAACAAGGACTAACTCCTTCAGGGTGACCCGTTTCCATAAATAAGCCGGTACTGAAAGAAGAAGGCTCAGACTCAATGCCAGTAGTAAAATAAGGGGAGCCAGCCACTTGCCAAGCAGTACACCGATGATCAAGGCCATAACCAGCAATCCCAGCAACAGTATTTTTGGCAGAACTAACGCCTGAACAATCTTGAAGCCGCTGGCGAATCGACCACTCAGCAGTTCCCGTATTCCCCGCCAGAAATAGAACGTAAGAAACTGCCACTGAGCGGCTATCCAGCGGGTACGCTGATTTTCAAATACACCTTTTTGGGCTACTTTTTCATCATAAATGAGGGCCTTTTCCAAATACCCAATCTTATGACCACTCAGAACAATGTTGGTTTCCAGTTCTTTATCATAGCCGCCCATCGTGTGCTGGGTGGTCATGGCCGCCTTCATCAACATCGGCTCGAAGGCCATGCCTGAGCCAACCGTTGCCGACGAAAGTCCTAAAGCCCGGCTGCCCTTCCGAAAAATATGGTTATTAATTTCTTCGCTGATGGCATCCAGAACCGCCACACTCGTATTGCTATTTTTGGCGACCCGATGCCCCTGAATGGCCCGCCACCCCTGCGCGAAGGCCGTATTTATCCGGCTCAGAAAATCCGGGGCCATATGGTTGTCAGCGTCGGATACAACGAGTATATCATACTGGTCGAGTGGTAACCGGGACAGGGCCGCATTGATGGCTTTTGCTACGGTCGACACCTCAAACGACACCTCAAGTACCCTGATGGGCAGGGCAGCTAATTTCGCCAGCGTTTGCGGCTGAAACGAGTCGGCGATAACGATCAGCTCGAAGCGATGGGCCGGATAGGTTTGCTGTAGATTTTCGCTTACGGAATCGACAATAACGGCATCCTCTTTGTATGCGGGGATTAGAACCCCAATTTTTCTGAAAACGGTGGGGGCAGGCATCACATCGCGGTCATCGGCCCGACCCAACCGGCCGGCAATGGCAAACACGACCCAATGCAGCACATTCAGCGAGAGTATGCCCAGAAAAATAAGGTAAATCAGGTATAGCACAGCCATAATCAAGCAGGAACTTCTCGTTGTTAATTCGGCGATATACCGCTTAATAAATTTCGGGCTGGCGGGGTCTCTCAAACATGATTTGGCACCCAGTCAACTATTTTTTTCAACTCAAAAACCACAAAAAAATCAACGAAAAGTTATAAAACAAAGCCTTTTTCTAAGACTTTAAGGCTTTTCAAGCACGAAATTCTACTATATAGACCGCCAACAGGGTGTCCCGTCACACTTGCCCGACGCAACCGTAGTCGCCGTTTTTACGTATACTGTTTATGCGCTACATCGCTGTTTTCGACCAGCAGGAAACCAATTACGCGGTGGGTTTCGATACCCCCGGCGACGCGCTTGATTTCCTGTTCTGGGGCTACGAGGAATTTGACCTGTTGCCCTATGGCATCTTTGATGTGCTTTCCGGGGAGGTGACGATCTACGAACACCGGGGCGACCGCGTGTCCGAAGTCGATGCGGCTGTTATCAGCCAAACCGCGAAGAATTATCTAAAAGGCGCCATTCGACGCCAGACGACGTAGAGAGGAATGGTAAGGACCCAGCGCCTAAGTTTCAATTCCTCTTTTTGAGGAAGGTAATCAAGCATTTTCTATTTGGTTTCTCTACCTGCCAACTCAGGTTTAACTCCTTATTTCTATGGAACTGAACTGCCTGTGCGGTTTACTACGCTTTCCGCTCACTCCCCACCCCTATTGTAGCCTAAAAGCAAATATATTTGCGCCTTATTAATCCCAGACCGAGAAATAGGCTCGGAGAAATAAATAGAAGCATTCTTTTACAAAAAGTGCGAAATTAAAAGAACTGATACAGTAGAAATCACCGACAGGCGACTACGAACTATACCAATGGCAAAGGACATCCGCTGGCTTCAGCGATTCAATAATTTTAAAAAGGCATTTGCTCAATTGGCAGATGCGGTAACCTTACCAGCCTATTCAAAACTGGAACAGCAAGGACTTATTAAATGCTTCCAGTTTACCTATGAACTGGCTTAGAATACACTTAAAGACCTTTTGGAAGACCAGGGGCACACAGGTATTCTTGGCTCAAAAGACACATTTAGAATCAGTAACCGGGTAGGTTTGCTTATTGATGGTGATACCTGGATGGAGATGGTCAGTAGCCGAAATGCAACATCACATACGTACAATGAAGCAACTGCCGACGATATAGCCAAAGCGATTCGTGATGAATACTTCCTTGAATTCGAGAAATTAATCTCAACATTGGAGAACATTAGTAGCGGGCGTTACGGAACGCAGGGAGAGCTTTTTGACAGCAAGCAATTATGACTTACGGACTTACTAATACACAACTGGCACAAATCAAGCGGGTAATAGCACAAAACCCCCGTCTGCAGCAGGCCGTACTGTTTGGTTCCCGAGCTAAAGGAACGGCCAAACCTGGCTCCGATGTGGATCTGGCCCTGCTGGGTGAATCCCTGCGATTTAAAGACCTGCTTCGGCTGGATAATGAACTGGAAGAACTTAGCTTTTCCTTCTCCTTCGACCTGATTATCTATCAGCAAATCAGCGACCCCGATGTACGCGAACATATTGACCGTGTAGGTGTTACCCTGTATAGCCGCGATTTACTTGCTACGTAATTGGCATTGCGGTCGTTTTGTGGATTGGGATGTGGGCCTCCGCCCTTATTTAGTAAACGTAGTACCCAGCCTGCTTTTGCAAATCATTGATCGACAGGGTATAGTTCTAACCGGCTCAAACTTTCTTTGACCCGGCTCCAAATCCGGCTTACAGAATACCGGCAAAAGATATAACTTAGCCGATTCAGTTGTTGACTTACCTCCTTCATGATTACCAAACAAGCACTCGGCAGTACGCTCTTCGGGATGGCCGACATCCTGCGCGATAAGGTCGAAGATTACAAAGCCTACATTCTTTCCCTACTATTTTTTAAACGCCTTTCCGATAATTACGAGTGGGAAATTGAGAACGGTATCCGTGAGTTCATTGCCGAATACGGCACGGAGCCGAACGAGAAACAAAAACCCTGATTGCTAAACAGAAACATGACTTCATCATTCCTGACGAGTTTTTCTGGGAGGATGTCCGGCGGGCATCGGCAGATAAGAAGAACGACAAACTCCACCAGGCCGTTAATGCTATTGCTGACCAAAACCCGGCCCTGAAAGGCGTTATTAACACCGTTCGCTGGAATGAACCCTCGCCGGATGGGTCGGGTGGAAAAAAACTGCACCCCGATGTGCTAACTTCACTCGTCAATTACCTCGACGCGGTGGACCTCAGCAATCGCAATGCTTCCGCCGATGTGCTGGGTGATGCTTATGAGTACCTCATTAAGCGGTTTGCCGATGAAAATAAGGGTGGCACCACGGCTGGTCAATTCTACACGCCACAGGAAGTAGTAGACATAATTGTTCGGTATCTGAAACCGCAGAAGGGCCAAACCGCTTACGATCCTACCTGCGGGTCGGGCGGCTTCCTCATTGACGCGGCCAAATATGCCCGGCAGAACTACGGCAGTGCTAAAGAAGTCAGGTTTTTCGGGCAGGAAGACGTCTGGAATACCTGGGCTATTGCCAATATCAACATGATGCTGCACGGTTTGGATGCCCAAATCAAAAAAGGCGATACGCTCAAAGACCCTAAATTCTGCGAAGATGACAACACGCTGACTATCCGGCGGTTCGACATGGTGACGGCTAACTTTCCCTTCTCGCAGGAAGACTGGTGGAAAAACGGTGATGTAAAAAAAGATAAAAAAGGCGCGTCTGTAACCAAAAAAGACGGGTCGCCCCAAAAGATTTATCCGGGCAAAGAAGACTTTACCGACCCCTACGAACGGTTTGTTTACGGCACTCCACCCTTCTCCAATGGTGATTTTGCGTTTCTGCAACACATTGTCGCGTCTATGAACGACACGGGCCGCGCCGGGGTGGTTTGCCCGCAGGGTGTACTTTTCCGGGGGCAGCCCGAAAAAACCGAGGAGGAAGACGGGCAAAACCGCAAAGCCGACGACGAATACCTCATTCGCCGGGGATTGCTTCAGGGACCTGCCGATGTCGATGGCAACTTTACGCAGGGTATTAACATCATCGACGCCATCGTGATTTTGCCCGGCAACCTGTTCTACGGCACCACCATTCCGGGGGCCATTCTGTTCTTCAACAAAGCCAAACCCGCCGACCGGCGCGACAAGGTGCTGATGGTGTATGCCGCCAAAGAAGGCTGGTATCGCGAAGAAGCCAACATGAACACCCTGCTGCCACACGACGTGCTGCGTATCTCGACGCTGCTGGAATCGTGGGGCGACCTGGACGTGGCGACTGACTGGATCACGAGCCAGAAAGGAAGACTGCGCGGGTTGATTCAGGAAGAACTGGCCTTTAAAACCGGCGAAATCGAGCTGAAGTTTGCCGACGACATCGGGGCCGCCGAAAGCCGCCTGCAATCCGCTCTGGAAAAGCTGGAACTGAAAGAACGCGCCCGCCAGAATCCCACGGCTGCCGAGCTTAAAACCGCCCTGACGGCCCGGACCGCCTTAGACAAACTAACCAACGCCCGCGACGCCCAACTCCGGGCTGCCCGCGAACAGGCCGATAAAGAACGCCGGGCCATCGCCGACGTGGAGCAGGAATTGCTAACCATGCTGCCCAACCCCGACCTCCGCAAACGCTACTTTGCCGTGGTGAGCATGGACGAACTGGAAGAAAACGAATTCAACCTCAACATTCCCCGCTACGTGGATACCTTCGAGCCGGAGGAAGAGATTGATTTGAAAACGGCGATTGCGGAATTCAAAGACCTAATAAATAGAGAAGATTCTGCTTCAGAAGAACTGGATAGATTATTTGAATTAATATGACCACTTGGCAAAACGGTAGACTCAAAAATTTCATTGTGCTGCAAAGAGGCCATGATTTGACTGACGACCAATTACAGAAAGGAGAATACCCGGTCGTTAAGTCAAACGGAATTGACGGTTATCACAGCGAATTTAAAGTAAAAGCTCCGGGTGTTACGACGGGCCGATCTGGTACGATAGGTAACGTTTTCTACGTTGAAAAAGACTTTTGGCCGCACAATACTTCTTTGTACGTCAAGGACTTTAAAGGGAACGATCCTAAATTCTTTTACTACTTGATTCAGTCATTAAAGTTTGAGCAGTATTACGCCGGGACGACTGTTCCAACACTAAACAGGAATGATGTTCATAAAATAAAGGTCTCAGTTCCAGAAGTTGACGAACAACGTGCCATTGCGTCTATCCTAACCAAAGTGGACGAGGCCATTGAAGCCACCCGGCGCAGCATTCAGGCGGCTGAACGGCTCAAACGCGCACTGATGCAAAACCTCCTCACCGGCAAACTCAAACCCGATGGCACCCCACGCACCGACGACGAGTTTTACACCGACACAAAGTTTGGTAAAGTGCCGGTGGGGTGGGTCATAGCAAAAGGATGGCAGATTACTTCGTTGATAACCAAAGGACAATCACCAAAATGGCAAGGATTTGAATACCAAGATACCGGAACTCTTTTTATCACCAGTGAAAATGTGAGAGATGGCTTTTTAGATTTGAGTGATCCAAAGTACCTTCCGATTGAGTTTAATGTTAAGTTAAAAAACAGTCAGTTACGTCAGAATGATATTCTTATAAATATCGTTGGTGCCTCTATTGGAAGAAGTTGTATTTTCCATTCTACCGTAGAAACGGCTAATATTAACCAAGCTGTTTGTTTATTCCGTCCTTCGGCTGAAAATGATAATTTGTTTATTAGCTACTACTTACAATGGCCGGAAACTGTTAATCGACTACTTGGAAGCCAAGTTGAGACAGCACGAGCCAATCTATCACTAAGTGACTTTAGGCAATTTAAATTTTGCATTCCGAACGACTTGATAGAACAAAAGCTGATTGCTAAAAATATTACTTCGTTTGAGCTTACTATAAAATTCAAACAAACCAAAATCACCACCTTAGAACGCCTGAAGAAGTCGCTGATGCAGAACCTGCTGACGGGTAAAGTGCGCGTGGCCGTTGACCAATTGACCGAACCTGTACCCCTCTAATAATGGCGCAACTCTCCGAACTGGGCGCAGTTGAACAGCCCGTCACCAATTGGCTCACCCAATTGGGCTGGACGTACTGCTCTCCCGCTGATTTAAAAAAGCATCACCGCCCACTCACGAATCCCATCATTGAGCCGATTCTGCTGGCTAAAGTGGTGCAACTCAACGGAGTCAGCGAAACCGTAGCCCGCACGGTGGTTGAGCAACTAACCCAACACCTGAGCCACAACACGCCCTTAGCGGGCAACGAGCGGTTTCTGGATAAGTTGGTCAAAGGCGTTACGATCAACATAGACGGCGACGACCGCGATTTTCGGTTTATCGACTTCGATAACATCTGGAATAACGATTTCACCGTCACCAACCAGTACCGGGTGCAGGGCAGCAAAGAAGTCATCACCGACATTGTGCTGTTGGTCAACGGCATACCGCTGGTGCCCATTGAGGCCAAGCAACGCGCCCGCAAAGGCACCAACTGGTTAGAGGGCGTCAAACAGTTTTCGACCTACGACCAGCGGGCCGACAAGCTATTCATGGTTCATGCGTTTGGCGTGGCCTGCAATGGTCGCATCGCCAAATACGGTATTCCCGGCGCATCGTCGTCCTACTACGCTGAGTGGAAAGACACCACCATCGACACCACGCATGACAACCCGCTGCTCGCCCCAACCAGCACCCTCTGCCGCACTCGCCAGGACCCGCAAACCCGGCAGTGGCATTTTGAGGTCGAAACCCTGCCCAATGGTGAAGTACTCGAACGGATGAAACTCGCCATCGTGGGCCTATTGCAACCCGCCCGCGTCCTCGACATTCTCAAAAATTTTTTGGTCTTTGAGCGGTCGCCGAGCAAAGTTCACAAGAAAGTAGCGCGGTATCAGCAACTCCGGGCCGCCAACAAAATTGTGCAGCGCGTGATGGACACAAACCTGCGGCAGGGGGTTATCTGGCACACC
This sequence comes from Spirosoma areae, assembly GCF_054781775.1. Classification (NCBI taxonomy): domain Bacteria; kingdom Pseudomonadati; phylum Bacteroidota; class Cytophagia; order Cytophagales; family Cytophagaceae; genus Spirosoma; species Spirosoma areae. The sequence goes on from NZ_BAAGTT010000036.1 coordinate 92,078, forward strand.
CAAGGGTCGGGCAAGAGCCTGACGATGTTGTACACAGCCGCCAAACTTCGGCAGACCGAAGGCCTCAACGACCCAACGGTCTACATCGTGGTGGACCGCAAAGACCTGCGCGAGCAAATTGGTGGTACGTTCGATGACTGCGAGTTTCCGAACGCCCGGTCGGTCTACAACATCGGCGACCTGAAGCACATCATCGACACGGCTCCGGCGGGCGTATTCATCACCACCATTCAGAAATTCCGCGAGTTGGGCAGTCGGCAGGACCTGCGCGACAACATTGTGATTCTGATTGACGAAGCCCACCGGACGCAGTACGGCGATTTTCAGATTGAACTGCAAAACGTGTTGCCTAATGCCCGGCGATTTGCGTTTACGGGCACGCCCATTCCCAAGACCCATCAGGAATTTGGCGTAGCCGAAGAGACGGGCCGCTACGAGCATTATTTGGACCGCTACAGCATTCAGGATGCCATTGACGACGGGGCCACCGTACCGATTCGATACACGTTCGGCCCGCAGGAGTGGTTTTTAGACAAAGACAAACTTAAACAGGGCTTCGATGAAATCACCGCCGACCTGACCGACGACGAGCGACAGGCGGTTGAGAAGCGCGTGCAGGCCTGGAAAGTGTTTCTGAAACATCCCGACCGCATTGGCACCTTAGCCAAAGACATCGCCAATGACTTCCGAACGGTGGTGGAACCACAGGGGTACAAAGCGCAGCTTGTCGCCTGCGACAAAGAAGCCTGCGTTCTGTATTTCAACGAGTTGCTACCTTATTTTGACCGCTCCGAAATTGCCATTATTTTTTCAGAAGGGCAGTATGACGAAGGCGAACGATACGAACTATTTAAGGACCACAATAAAGACGACCACGAGCGCCGGAAACTGATTGCGCGGTTCAAACGCCGGATAACCGAAGACGAGCAAAAGCAGGGCAACAACCTGAAAATCTTTATTGTCTGCAACATGCTGCTAACGGGTTTCGACGCGCCCATTGAGCAGACCATGTATTTAGACAGCCCTCTGCGCGACCACAATCTGTTGCAGGCCGTAGCCCGCACCAACCGACCTTATGATGACAAGGTGTCGGGTCTGTCGAAGCAATATGGCCGGATTGTGGATTATGTCGGTGTATTTGAGAACTATAAGGAATCGCTCAACTATGATCCCGAAGACATTGGCGAGTTTGAAGATGTTGACAGCTTAGTCGAGCAGTTTCCATCCATTCTGGAAAAGGCGTTCAAACCGTTCGCCGGTATCATGCTCGAAGACACGTATGACTGCACAATGGCCATTGTTCGGGTACTCAACCAGATCGACCACGGCAAGTTTGAAGGCAGTTACCGCGAGGTAGTGCAGCTTTGGGAGGCTATTTCGCCCCATCCCAAACTCCGCGACCACCGCGACCGATACCGTTGGCTTAGTACCATCTACGAACTATATCTGGAGGAATTTAAGCGGCTCGACTTCGATGCTGAGATTTACGCGGCCAAAACCCGCCAACTAATTCAGGAAAGCACCACTCTGCTCGATTTTCGGGGCCATTTACCAGAAATTAAGATTGATTCGGACTACCTCAACCAACTCAAAGCAACCAAACTCAGCCCGTCGGACAAAGCGGAGAAAATCATCCGTGATATTGAAACCGTTATCCGGCAAAATGAGGTCAGTAGCGCGGTGTACGTTGAGTTCCAGAATCGCTTGGATGAGTTGATTCGTCAGAAGCAGGCCGAGAGCCAGGCTATTGAGCAATTATTACTAAAATTAGGTGAGCTATATAGTGAGTTGGATAATGTCATCTCGTTGCCGAAGCGGATGGGCTTCGCCGATAAAGGCACCTTTGAGATTTTCATGACGCTTAGAAACGCTCAGCAAGAAGAATTTAACGAACAGCTTGCCAGAGATTTTGCTCAACGAGTTGCGGATACGGTTATCCGAAAACGAATTTACATAGGCTGGCAGGAGATTCCCAACGAGGTAAAGCGAATGCGGTTAGCAATTCAGGTTTTTGCCGCATCAGACGAGTTTGATTCGCTTGGTCTGGATACCGATGAACCGTTGCTGGAGATGGTGATGAAGCGGGTGATTCAAGAATATAGTGCTACCTGATGCAGGTTCCCGAAAATTATATTGTTGTACAGAAGGGCGTTAAACACGCCCGATTGCGTGTAAGCGAAAACGGGCAGGTACGGGTTATTATTCCCGAAACCTTCGGTCAGCACGAAGTTGATTTGCTTTTGGCGAAAAAGAAACGCTGGATTGAAAAGCATCTTCGCTATTTCCGCAACAAGTCAGTTATTCGACTTCAACGCAATCAGTTATTGCTTTTTGGGAACCGATACAGCTATTTCTACGACGACAGCTTTGAGCGTAAGATTACTGTTGACCACACCCATAAAACCATCCGGGCCAGACGCGATTTGCTGAATCAACGCATCCAGGAAAGTTGGTATAAAGCGCTCGCCAAACAGCATTTGACCCAGCGCACAGAAGAACTCGCCCGCAACCTGAATTTCAATTACAACGCACTCTTTATTCGGAATCAGCGTACCAAGTGGGGTAACTGTTCAGCCGACAAAAACATCTCTTATAATTGGCGGCTTATTAAAGCCCCTGAATTTGTGATTGACTACCTGATTGTTCATGAACTAATACACACCCAGATTATGAACCATACCGGCCGATTCTGGACAATGCTCCGATCACTATATCCTGACTATCGGGATGCCATTAACTGGCTGGATACGTATGGGAATAGTTTGTAGAGACGCAACATGTTGCGTCTCTACAAACCAATCACACCACCAGAATATCCTTCTCTTTGGCCACAAACGTCTCGTCAATGCGGGCGATGAAGGCATCGGTGAGTTTTTGGACGCGCTCTTCGCCTACTTTGACGGCATCTTCCGACACCCCATCTTTGACCAGTTTACGGATGTCATCGTTGGTATCTTTGCGGATGTTGCGGACGTTCACTTTGGCGGTTTCAACTTCCTGCTTCACCTTCTTAACCAGATCGCGCCGACGCTCTTCGGTCAGGGGTGGAATACTCAGGCGAATCAGCTCACCGTCGTTGTTGGGGTTAAGACCCAGGTTAGAATTACGGATGGCCTTTTCAACTTCGCCAATGAGTTTTTTCTCAAATGGCTTGATGGCAATGGTGCGGGCATCGGGCGTGTTGACAGACGCCACCTGCACCAAAGGGGTTGGCGAGCCATAGTAGTCAACCTGAATTCCATCCAGCATACCCACATTAGCTTTTCCGGCCCGGATTTTGGTTAATTCGATGGCTAAATGCTTGAGGGCCTTTTCCATCGTATCCTTTGCATCGTCGAGGTAAAGCTCGATGTCTTCCATAAGTTTATGTTTCAGGTTTCAAGTTTCGGGTTCAACGTTTGCCAACTGGACCATTGAACCTGAAACCTGAAATAATTTTAAACAGTTTAGGGTAATTTGGATGTAATCAGCGTGCCCTGGTCGTCGTCGCCCAGCATTAGCTGGAGCAGGCTGCCGCGCTTGTTCATGTTGAAAACAATGATGGGCAGGTTATTTTCCTGGCATAGGGTGAAGGCTGTCAGGTCCATTACGTTTAGTTTCTTTTCGTAAACGTCCTCGAAGCTAATGGTCGTATACCGCGTGGCCGTTTTGTCTTTCATGGGGTCGGCGGTATACACACCATCTACTTTGGTTCCTTTCAGCACCACGTCGGCTTCGATTTCAATGGCCCGCAGGGCTGCCGTTGAATCGGTCGTGAAATACGGATTGCCCATACCCGCACCGAAGATAACGACGCGGCCTTTTTCGAGGTGCCGCACCGCCCGCCGACGCACATAGGGTTCGCAGACCTGCTCCATTTTGATGGCCGACATCACGCGGGTGTACATGTGGTGCTTTTCGAGCGAACTCTGAATGGCCATGGCGTTAATGACCGTGGCGAGCATGCCCATGTAGTCGCCCTGCACGCGGTCGATGCCCGACCGCTCACCCGACACGCCCCGGAAGATATTTCCTCCGCCAATAACGATGGCCACCTCCACGCCCAGATCAACCACGTCTTTAATTTCCTTGCTGTATTGTTCGAGCACGGCGGGGTCGATGTTGTAACCAGATGGCCCAGCCAGAGCCTCCCCGCTCAGTTTGAGCAGGATACGTTTATACTTCGTCTGCGATGTCATGTAGGGGAATTTTGCGGGCAAAGATAAGAAAAAGGAGGAAGGAGGAAAGGGAATAACGGGAGGAGACGAACAAACGGGAGAAGCAGGGAGGGGGAAGGAGGAAAGAAATTTCAGCAGACTATACTTTTCTCCTGCCTCCTGTTATGCCCTCTCCTCCCGGTAGTCACTTTTCTTTTCATGCTGATTGCCACAGTTCTTTCAGCCGGTTCAGGTCGCGTTTCATGGCCGCAAACAACTCATTTTTAGGGATCGACAGTCGGGTGGCCCCATGTTCGGCTCCGCCCATTGGGTACTCGATATGCAGCGATACAGGCACCTGCAACGTGCTTTGTTTCAACTGCTTGAAGTAGGACTTGAAATCCACCATGCCTTCGCCCAACGGCACGTCCTGCACTTTCCACACCCCGTTTGGCTTTGCCCACTGGAAATCTTTAATGGCAATGGTTTTAATGTGGGGCATGAGCAACCGAAGGCCATTTGGCCACGACATGCCCCCTTCGACGGTGGCATGCCGAATGTCATACTGAACGCCCATGTGGCGTAGGTCGGCGGTTTTGAGAATTTCCCAGATTTCCCAAACCGACGCGCCAACCAGCGTTCCGGCATGATTTTGATAGCAGCCCGTCAGGTTCAGGCTTTTGTTTAGTTCACTTAACGCCCGCAGTTGCTGCTGAAACGTCTCGATAGACGCTGGTATGGGTTGCTTTTCGGCGTATTGATACCACTTCATCCGATACGCCTGAACACCGAGTTTAGCGGCTGTTTTCAGGAGTCGAACGCCGGTTGCATCGGTCGCGTCGCCAATGGCGGTTGTTATCAGTTTGTGGGCAAGACCAACTTTTTTGAGGGACTCAACGGCTTTGGGTAAATCCTCTTCGACCCGTTCGGGCAAGACGTGCCCCTCCGGGCGAACGGTTAAATCAACCCCGTTGAAGCCCATTGCAGCCGCAGCATCAGCCATATCGGCATAATTCAGGAATTGCAGGTGCTTCGAGAAAATATGAATGTCGGGCAAGGCGGCCTCCGCTGACCGAACGAAATCAGGCAGCATGGCTGGCAGCATGGGCAGGGCGCTGGTGGCCAGTGTCATCTGCTCCAGAAAATGGCGACGGGTATACAAGTGGTCCATACCCATCTAAATACCAGCCTACGCAAATTCTACCAATACCTGCCCCTTTTCGACCCGGTCGCCTTTGGCAATACGAATGGTGCTGATGGTTCCGTCGCCGACAGCTTTCAGCACGTTTTCCATTTTCATGGCTTCCAGAATCAGCAGCGTGTCTCCTTTGCGGAAGCTATCGCCGGGCTGAACATTGATGCCCACGATCAGGCCTGGCATAGGCGCTTTCAGATCGTTCACCTTCGTGCTGGCCGCGTTGTTCATGCCCATTTTTTCGAGCAGCAGATCAAACCGATCCTTCACCTGAACCTGGTGAATGTGGCCATTTATGTTCAGGCTAACGGTTTTCTCAACGGCATTGAGGTCGAGTACTTCAGCGGTGTAGGAGCGATTCTGGTGAAGAATATGAAACGTCCGGTCCGAGAGTTTTACCAAATCCCAGCCGAAAGATTCCCCGTTCAGGGCCGGGCCGTTGGGGGTGAGGTCAATGGTGAACGATTGGGCATTTAGGGTTGCGGTATACATGTGTGCGTTAGGTTCAAGTTCCAGGTTCAATGTTCCCTATTGTTTCTGGCAACAACGGTAAACATTGAACCTGAAACCTGGAACAATTTACGATTTATTCACTAACCAAATCCCAATTAAACAGATACCCATGCCAGCGAACTGCACGGCGTAGATGGTTTCGCCGTCGAGTACGCCCCACAGCAGCGCCACAATGGGAATCAGGTAGGTGACCGAGGCCGCAAACAAAGGCGAGGATAATTGCATCACCCGGTTGAAGAAGATCGACATGAGTCCGGACCCTAACACCCCAAGCGTAACTAAAGCCAGCAGCGGCCAGCTATTTTGCGGGTCAAGAACACGGCTCAAAAAATCGGTTGGGATGAGCGTCAGCAGGGCAATGGGTCCGGCTAAGGCAAATAGCCAGGCGGTGGAGACCAAAGCGGGCAGATGACTTATGTACCGTCCGATGAAGTTCGTGTTGAGGCCGTAGCAAACAGTAGCCAGCACCACCAGCAAGGCATATTCGTTGAGTTGAAACGAGCCGGTTGCGCTGAAAAACACCAGCAGCAGCGACCCCGCCAGGCCAAGCAGAATTCCCGCTACCTGCCCGATTTTGAGCGTTTGCCCGAAAAATAACGCGCCGAGAATAAGCGTGAACAACGGACTCAGCGAATTGAGCGCCCCCGCCAGCGAACTGTTGAGATGCGCCCCCGCTTCGGCAAACAGAAAAGCCGGAATCACGAACCCAATCACGCCGGATGCCAGCAAGGCAACCCAACGATGCCGAACCGCCACCCGAACCTCAGGCTGCCAACTCTGCCGGGCCAGAAAAGGCACGAAAAACAGCAGGGCAAACACCAACCGCCCGGCAGCTACCTGTTCGGGTGGAAAGGCAACAAGACTCCGTTTGATGAGAATGAATGAACTGCCCCAGACCAACGCTAAGGAACAAAGCAGAATCCAGGCCAGCAGCGGGCGTTTTTGGGGAACAATAACGGGTTCTTCGGTCGTCATTTTTTGGGACAGGATTACAGAATTAACAGGATGTATTAGAAATCCTGTTAATTCTGTAATCCTGTCCAAGAAAGTTAAGCACTCACTGCAAGATCGTAGGTTTCTGCCACTTCATCCAAAATGGCGCTTACCCCGCTGTATGAATCCGTTGTAACTAACTGCATCCGGTAGGGCTTGAAATCGGGCAGGCCTTTGAAATAGTTGGCATAGTGCCGGCGCATCTCGAACAGGCCCACAATTTCGCCCTTCCAGCGGATGGAAAAATCAAGGTGCTGGCGGCAAACGGCTACCCGGTCGGCGATAGCGGGCGGAGGCAGGTGTTCACCTGTTTGAACAAAGTGTTTGATTTCATTAAAAATCCAGGGGTGCCCAATACTCGCCCGGCCAATCATCACGCCATCGACACCATACCGATTTTTGTAGTCCAACGCCTTTTCGGGAGAGTCGATGTCGCCGTTGCCAAAAATAGGAATCTGGATGCGGGGGTTGTCTTTAATCCGCCCAATGAGCGTCCAGTCAGCCTCGCCTTTGTACATCTGCACGCGCGTGCGTCCGTGAATCGTGAGGGCTTTGATACCAATGTCCTGCAGGCGCTCGGCTACTTCGCCCACGTTTTTGGTGGTATCGTCCCAGCCGAGCCGGGTCTTCACGGTCACGGGCAGGTGGGTAGCGTTCACGACGGCTGCGGTCATGCGAACCATTTTGGGAATGTCCTGCAACAAAGCCGCTCCTGCACCCCGGCAGGCCACATTTTTAACCGGGCAGCCGTAGTTAATATCAATCAGGTCGGGCTGGGCACGGGTGGCAATTCGGGCGCACTCGCCCATTGTCTCTACGTCGGAACCGAAAAGCTGAATGCCAATGGGTCGCTCGTACTCAAAAATATCTAATTTCTGAACGCTCTTGGCGGCATCCCGAATCAACCCCTCCGACGAAATGAATTCGGTGTACATCAAATCGGCGCCGTTGGCTTTACAGACCGCCCGAAACGGTGGATCGCTGACATCCTCCATTGGCGCCAGTAGTAAGGGGAAGTCTGGAAGTTGTATGTTGCCGATAGTTACCACGCAAACAATGATTTACGAAATACGATGTACGAATTACGATTTAGAGGCCGATTTGGTTCCGCTGCTTTGGAGGACAACTACCTCGTCAATCGTAATTCGTACCTCGTACTTGTCTATATTTACAGGAAATTATGCAACCCATTTATACGCCTGAAGGCGTTACATCCCGGCCACCCACCCTCGGCGGACTCACGATGCTCGTCGGTTTCGTGCTCATCGGGGGCGTTGTCAGTACGTTTCTTCTGTTTGGCATCCTCGCCCTTAGCAAAGGAATGGGTTTGGCGCAGGCGCAGGTGTACCTAACGGATCTGGCCACCCATCCAACACCTTCGCCTACCGGCTGGTATGAACTGATGTTACTGCAGGCCGTTAATCACCTGGGTACATTTTTTCTGCCAGCGCTGGCTTACTGGTACGTTATCGAACGCCGAACCTGGGAGCAATTTAATGCCCGGCCGGTTTCAGCAGTAGATGGATTGGGTGAAATAAAGACATGGTTAGGAAATTCACCGACGGTAAATCTACTGTCTGTTTTAGCGGGTTTCAGTTTAGTAGGGCTGATTGTCATTGCCTTCATGCCCTTCGACAGTCTGATTATCGAATGGAATCAGACGCTGCACCTGCCCGAAACACTGGCCCCCATCGAGCAGTGGATCCGCGACAAAGAAAAAGGGCTGGAGGGCATCACCAAATACCTCACTACGTTTAAAACAACCGGGCAGTTGCTGGTGGCTTTCTTAGTCATTGCCCTTATCCCGGCCCTGGGCGAAGAAACGCTGTTTCGGGGTATCCTGCAACGGAATTTCAGCTACTGGACGGGCAATGCTCATGTGGGCATCTGGCTGGCGGCTGCGTTGTTCAGTGCCATCCATGTGCAATTTCTGGGCTTTTTCCCCCGGATGCTGCTCGGCGCGCTGTTTGGCTATCTGTACCTGTGGTCGGGCAATTTGTGGGTGCCCATTCTGGCCCACTTCGTTAACAATGGGTTTACGGTGCTGATGGTGTATCTGCACCAGCAGAAACTAACGACCATGAACATCGAAAGCACCGAATCAGTACCCGTGCCAGGTGCGCTCGTGGCGGGTGTCCTTACGGTGGGATTGCTGTATTATTTCAGGAAACGTAACGTGGGCGGAAACCCGAGCCGTTACGACTAAGCTGTTTTGACATTAACCCGGCGGGTTTCCACCCGCGTTACTAAGGTGAACGAAAATTGGGAATCCATTTATTCTACCCCACTCCCCCACCGGGCTGAGCTGGTTAAAGCGTTGCTGCTCGATCACGACATTCCGGCGGTGGTTGTCAATAGGCAAAGCAGTAGCTATCCCACCATCGGCTGGGGCAAAAGTGAGGTTCATGTACAGGCCAACAATGCGGTTCTGGCCAAAGTCATCGTAGAGAATGAAGCAACGTTTAGCTAACCTGACAAACCTACAGCAACGGGTTATTGCGGCTGTAGCGGGGGTTCCTTTTATCCTGTTCATGATTTGGTACGCCGACTGGACATTCGCCCTGCTGTTCTGCCTGGTGAGTGCCCTGACCCAGCGGGAATTCTACCGGCTGCTGGGCCTGGATGGTTTTGAACCCCTCACGGCCTACGGTACGGTTGTTGGCACGATGATTTGTGTGCTCGCCTATTTCATTGAAACAAACCAGATCGGTACGGGCAACTACTTCCTGATTTGCCCGGCTTCGTCGATGATTTTCCTCATTAAGCTCTACAAGAAACGCGATATGAAGCCCTTCACCAACATTGGTTTCACGTTTCTGGGAATCATTTACGTGGCCATGCCCTTCGCCCTGCTCATCATTCTGGCTTTGCGCGACGGCTCGTTTCATCCCTGGATTATTACCGGTTGCCTGTTGCTGCTTTGGGCCAGCGACATTGGGGCTTATTTTGCCGGTACGAAATTTGGCCGCCGGAAACTTTTTGAGCGGGTATCGCCCAAAAAATCGTGGGAAGGTAGTGTGGGGGGAGCCGCAGCCGCAGCCGTTGTAGCCCTCGGTCTTGCGTTCTGGGCCGACGAGCTGAAGCCCTGGCAATGGTACTGCGTGGGGGGGATTATTGTTGTTACGGGCACCTACGGCGATTTGGTCGAATCGTTGTTTAAACGAAGTATTGCCATCAAAGATTCAGGGAGCAGCATTCCGGGACACGGTGGTTTCCTCGACCGTTTCGATGGTTTATTGCTGGCTGCCCCGTTTATCATTACGTTTTTGAAGCTGTTTGCCTGAATAATTTTTTCGACAGGATTAACAGGATAAGACAGGATTTTTTATCTGTAGAGCCAATCCTGTCTTATCCTGTTAATCCTGTCAGAAAAGAATACACGCTCCTAAACTTTCTTAAAATTAGGGTAGTCGAAACCATAACTACCCTTTTGCTCGTTAACTTTATGAGTTTAGTTGGCAGAAATATGAAGCGATCGTTAACGTTATTGGTTTTTATTCTGGTGTTATCTGCGCTGGCAGGACTCTATTCAACTGCACAGGCGCAGGGGCAGGATCGGCAAATAACGTTCACAGGCTTCATTACGGGCGGCAAAACCAATGAGGCTCTGCCCGGTGCCTACATCTATATCCCCAAAGCCGGAAAAGGCGTTTTGTCGGCTCCAAATGGCTACTTTGCCCTACCTGTATTCCCCGGCGACAGTATTATTTTCAGCTACGTCGGTTTCCGAACCCAGTACCACATTATTCCGCGCCGATTAACTGACCTGACGTATTCGGCCGTGGTGGCGTTGCAGGAAGATATAAAAACGCTGGCGGAGGTGAAGGTGTATCCCTACGCCACCGAGGAATTGTTTAAGGAAGCCTTCGTGAACCTGAAACTCCCCGACGAAAAAGAGCGCGAAAACTTAGCCAGAAACACCAGTCCTGAGGCCATCATGCGGCAGGCGGCCACCATGCCGATGGGTGCGCTGGCCAATCACCAGAACTTCGTCAATCAGCAGTTTTTCGGGCGTGAGTCGGTTGTAGGCCGCAGTTCGACGCCCACGTTTGCCTTTACGAACCCTTTTGCCTGGGCCAACTTCATTCGGTCGGTGAAACGGGGCGACCTGAAGAACAAAGAGTGGCGCAGTGAACTCAACAAAGCGCCCCGCGAAAACGTATCCCGAAAGGATATTTTGCAGGACGGCAACTAAATGTTACCAGAACACTACGTTCCTGAACGAATACCTAACAATCTCATAATGCCTTTCCTAAGCCGCTTCTGCCCGAAAGCGGCTTTTTTTGTGGTGGCGTTTTAAGCCGCGCCAGTTTAAGCGGCTTTTTCGTATAGAATCTGTCACCATGACGTTTATTTCTTCTGGCAAACTTTACCTGTCTATTAGCTTACTGTTCATTTCATTCAGCGCATTCAGTGGCACCATCCGGGGGCGGGCCATCGACGCCACAACGGGTCAGCCGATTATTGGTGCCACGCTTCTTCTGGAGAACACGAAACTCTATAACGTATCGGGCTTAGATGGTTCCTATCTGATCAAAAACGTACCTGCCGGAACCTACACAATCCGCATTAGTTACGTCTCCTACAAGACCATGACCCGCGCGGTCGTTGTGACTGGCACCGAGCAAATCATTACCCTCGACCTCCCCTTAGAAACCGACAACGACCGCCAGCTAACCGAAGTGACGGTGAAAGGCAAACGTGATGCCAGCAGCGACCGCACCGCCCGCGACCTGGAACGCAACGCGCTGCAAGTCACCAACATCGTATCGGGCCGGACCATCGAACTCTCCCCCGACCTGACCGTTGCCAACGTCATTCAGCGCGTATCGGGCATTTCCATCGAGCGCAACAGCAATGGCGACGGGCAGCACGCCATTCTGCGCGGCATGGACAAACGCTACAACTACACACTCGTCAACGGCGTAAAAATTCCCAGCCCCGATAACCGCTACCGCTACGTGCCGCTCGACATTTTCCCGTCGGAACTGCTCGACCGGCTGGAAGTTTACAAAGCCCTCACGCCCAGCCAGGAAGCCGACGCCGTGGGCGGGGCCATCAACTTAGTGATGCGCGATGCACCCGACCACCCAACAATTATGGCCAACCTGTCGACGGGATACAGCGAACTGTTTGCCGGGCGTCCCTTCGTCGGATTCAATGCGAAGAACATTAATCCACAGTCGCCCTACGAACAGTTTGGCAATCAGTATAGTACCAGATTTGTGGATTTCAATAAAGCTCCAACAACCTACACCAGCCAGGCGCCACCCCCCAATTTGCTGGGCAGCTTTGCGGTAGGAAACCGGTTCCTCAACCGACGGTTGGGCGTGATGCTGGCCGGTAGTCTGCAAAACACGTACCGGGGCAGCAACAGCCTGTTTTTTGCCGGCGATGTGGTCGATACGCTGCGGGGAGTTACGCTCACCAAACAAAGCGAACGGCAGTATTCGGAGCGTCAAACACGCTCCGGGCTGCACGCCAAACTGGATTACCGAATTAACGAGACGAACAAACTTCAGTGGTTTAATGCGCTAATTAGCCTGACCAATGAGCAAGTTCGCGAAACGAAATCAACTGAACTCGGCATTGGTGGTTTCGATCCGGTGCTGGGCAACGCAACCCTCGGCTACGAAACCCGCTCCCGCCTGACGAAGCAAAAAATTTATACCAGCACCCTACAGGGCACGCACCAGCCTACTGAGAATCTGACGATAAACTGGTCGGCGGTGTACTCGCTGGCCACCAACGCGGTTCCTGACCAGACGTCGATTTCGTTGCTGGGCATCCGCAAAAATTTCGTGGACCAACGCACAACGGTCAATGACGGTGCCCGTCGGTGGGAACACAACTCCGATACCGACCTGGCGGGTTACCTTAACCTGACGCTCAAAACCACGCTGGCCGGTATGGCCGTCGAATGGATGGCGGGCGGTTTGTACCGCGATAAACAGCGAACCAATTTTTATAACAATTATACCACCCGCCCAGCCAACCCGTTTGCCCGGTATGGCGTCGATTTTACGGACTATAATCAACTTGTCTATATCATCCAGAATCCCCTCGGTTCGGTTGCTTCGGCCCTGAACTACGACGCAACGGAGAAAACGACCTCGGGGTATCTGCAATTCCGCACCACCGACCAACCCCTCGAAGTGACCGGGGGCGTTCGCATCGAGCATACCGATCAGGGCTACGCCATGAAGTTCCCCATTGGCGAAGACAACCCAACCGGCAGCCAGATTTATACGGACGTTCTGCCGAGTCTGCATGTTCGTTACCGGCCAACGGAGCGCACCAACTGGCGGCTTTCGTACTTCCGGTCGCTGAACCGGCCCGGCTTTTTCGAGATTGTGCCCTACCGGATTGTCAATGAAGAATACCAGGAGCGCGGCAACCCGAATCTGAAGCGGGCCATCGCCGACAATGTGGACCTGCGGTACGAGTTTTTCCCGCGTCCGCTGGAGCAGTTCATGGTCGGCCTGTTCTACAAGCACCTTCAGGACCCCATCGAATACACACTTCAGAAAGACGCCATCCGGGGTCAGGATTTGTATTACGGGCCGGGCAACTTCGGTAACGCCACCAACGTTGGGCTGGAGGTCGATGCCATCAGGTACTTCCGGCAGTGGGGCATCAAAGCCAATTACACCTACACCAACTCCAGCATCACCACACCCAAATCCAAGCGCATCCGCAATGCCCAGGGCGACCTGCAAACCATTACCGTTAACCAGACCCGCCCGCTCTACGGGCAGTCGGCCCACGTAGCCAACCTGTCGCTGCTCTACAAAGATGCCGACCACGGCTGGGATGGGCAGGTTGCGGCCAGCTATACCGGCGGGCGCATCAACACCGTCTCGCAGTTTGTCGACAACGACCTGTACCAGCGCGGGTTTATCCAGATGGACGCATCGGCCGAAAAACGGCTGGGGAAGGGCTTCCTGCTGTTTATCAAGGCCAATAACCTGCTCAATACACCCACGGAGATACTCATCAAAAACACCAGCAGCAAAAATCTGGATGTACCCAATCAGGACGTGTCGGGAAAAACGCTTATCCGGCGCGACTTCTACCAACGCTCGTATGTGCTGGGGGTCCGGTACAAACGGTAAGAAGTGCTCTTAATGCCCAACGAACTCAATCGAATAACAACTAATTCATAACCAATAACTTACCATGAAACAAGCATTTATTTGGGCGGCTCTGTCGGCGACTGTACTCATCGGTTGCTCGAAAAGCGACGACAGCGGCAACACCAGCGTAACGCCTGCGCCAACCCCTGTTGTGAAAGAATCCGTATCGGGCGATGTATCGGGAACGTGGACAAAAGGCAGCACCTACAAAATCACGGGCCATTTGCAGGTTCCGGCCAGCACTTCGTTAGTCATTGAAGAAGGCGTAACGATCCTCTTCAGCGACTCGACCGTAAAACCCGAAGTTATCGTCCGGGGCAATCTGTACGTGATGGGCACGTCGGCAAACCCGGTGAAATTTACCGTGCCCGATGCCTGGAAAACAGCCGCCAACCAATGGGGTAACCTATGGGGGGGTATCATTGCCGCGCCAACCTGCGCCGAAATGCTGCTCGATAATGTCATCCTCGAATATGGTGGAGCCGTCACCACGGAAAGTTCGCCCTCGGTGAAAGCCGGTTTGTATAAAGCGGCTGCGGGGAATCACGTACCGGCCGTAAACTACTCGAACGTGAATGGCAAGCTGGTAATCGTTAACAGCCGGATGAATAACCAGAACGAAGATGGTTTTTACATTGAAGGGGGTAAGGTCATTGTTGCCAACAATAAGATATACACCGTGGGCGTATCGGGTGGCGATGCCATCAACATCAAGTCGGGTGTGCAGGCCGATGTAGCGTTCAACTTAATCTACAGCCCCAACACCAACGCACTGAAACTCTCGAACACCGGCGACCGCACTCCGCAAGCCTATGTGATTGCCTACAACAACACGCTGCTGAACGCGGGCTGGCGTCGGCCAACCATCAAGGGCGGTTCGATTTGGGTGGAAATTGGGGTTCGGGCTGAGTTATACAATAATCTATTTGCCAACGACCGGTTTGGCGTGAAACGTGACCCGAAGAACCCCGAAGACAACCGCACAAAAGTCAGCAATAACCTGTATTATGGGTATTCGCAGGAAGGGGTTACGGGCTTCCAGCCTACCGCCGAAATTCTGACCGGCACCAATGATGTCATCAGCAAAACCGTTGGCGACAACGACCCCAAATTTGTGAGTTACCCGCTCACCACCGAGTATAAAAACGCAACGTTCAATACGGCCTGGGATTTCCGCCTGCAGGCAGGTTCGCCCGCTATTGGCAAGGGAACCACCGGTTTCACGCGCCTGTATGCCGATGGAATTTCATTTGCCAACGGCACGCTGTATAAATCGCCCGCCCCCTCGACAACCATTGGAGCTTTCGGCACAAATTAAAAATTGGAACACAGCAGAAACCGGAGAATTACAGAGATTCACAGAGAAAATAGACTAAAACCTCTGTATTTCTCCGATTTCCTGTGTGCATCCGCTCCGGCAGCCCGGTCTGTGGCCCCAACTCTTTTCATTCATGAATCGCAGGTACCTGTTTTTTTTCGTAAACTTCATTCTGATCGCTTGCCAGTCCACGGTTCAAACGGTTATTCAGCCCGTGTTTATTTCCGATACCGTTCGGCACGACACCGACGACCCGGCCATCTGGATTAACCCGGTCGACCCGGCCAAAAGTCTGGTTATCGGAACCGACAAAGACGCCGACGGTGCGCTGTATGTCTTTGATTTACAGGGAAAATGTATTCCTCAGAAAGTGGTTCGTCCATTGAACCGGCCTAACAATGTCGACATTGTGTATGGGCTGCTGCTCGGCGGCAAACCGACCGATGTGGCCGTGGTAACCGAACGCGGCACCTCCCGGATTCGCACATTCCGGCTACCCGACATGCAGCCCCTCGACAACCAGAATCTGGACGTGTTCGTGGGTGAAGACAAACGACTGCCAATGGGCATTGCCCTCTACAAACGCCCTGCCGACGGCGCTATTTTTGCCATTGTTGGCCGCAAGGAAGGCCCCACAGAAGGCTATTTATGGCAATACCGGCTCGACGACGATGGAACGGGCCACATTAAAGCCACCGTGGTGCGAAGGTTCGGAACGTGGAGCGGCAAAAAAGAAATTGAGTCGATTGCGGTAGATAACGAACTCGGCTACGTGTATTATTCCGACGAGGGCGTTGGCGTTCGTAAGTACCACGCCGATCCCGAACAGGGAAATGCAGAACTGGCGCTGTTCGCAAAAACAGGCTTTACCGAAGACCACGAAGGCATTTCAATTTATAAAACCGGCCCGAAAACGGGTTACCTCTTAGTCTCCGATCAGGGAGCGAACCAGTTCCAGATTTTCCGTCGCGAGGGCGAACTGGGCCATCCGAATGCCTATAAAGTGCTGAAAATAGTAAAAGTAGCGGCCCAGGTCAGCGACGGCTCCGAGGTGACGAACGTTGCCCTGAACAAGCAGTTTCCGCACGGCCTGTTCGTGACCATGTCGGAAGGCAAAACGTTTCACTACTACCGCTGGGAAGATATTATGGAGCAGGAATGAATTTGATGGGTCGCCCGCGCGGTGGTGAATTGTACGAAAAATAATTCATCATTGAAATCTTTCCGGTCGCAGAGCGGGAACAAACCGTGCTGAATTGGTTGGGAAATAGCGTACTGGCAAAACGCCCGAAACAATCAATCGGGCAACCGCCAAAGACGCCGGTCGATGGGTTGAATCTCCTGGCTAACGACCTGTATTTGCCCGAACAGCGCATGAGCCGGATGTAGAATGACGTTGTACGAAAGTGGCACCAATACCGACGGCACAGCCACGCCTAACCAGTCTGGTTCTGCCAGCCACGGGTTGAGCCAGCCCTGAGTGCGCTCATAGGTTTCATCCTGCCAGTAGTCCGGCAATTCATTGCGTTTATAATAGCGAATGTTATCCGGCACCTCCAGCGTAAGCACCCAATACGTCGGTAATTCTTCGTAGCGAATGCCAGGGGCGTGTGCCAACGTTTCCACTAAACCCAACTCCGGCGTTGAGGTGGCGTATAACACGGACGTGCCTTTCGGATTCCAGCGTCCGCCAAAAAACCGACTACCCACTACGGATAGCGGCTCATGGCGGTATTTATCCCGGATGATGCGGTACAACGTAGGCATATGGACAGATCAGGCTGGCAAGCCGTAGTCAATGCGCCCTAACACATCATCGACTAAGCCAAAGCCCGTTACGGTATCCAGCAGTTGAAGCGGAGTTTGGTTAGCCAGTTCGCGGATAGGGGTTCTGAGCCAGGCCAAAACGGTTGACTTTCGGCCCTCAAACGTATCGAGAGCATGGACCAGCAGGTTCCTGAGCAGGAGTAGCCGCTCGGAAGCATCCACACCAAAGCGCTGGTCGTTTTTAAGTCGGTGCAGATTGCGGGGAGTCATGTTCAGAGCGTAAGCCATTTCCTTATCCGTCAGGCCCACCAGGGCGGCTACCTCATCAACCTCCGAACGCATCAGCCCCTGACGTGAGGACTGGACAAGGGAAAAGGGTGAGAATCGGGTTGGTATTTCAGGCGGAGATGGAAGGGTAGCCATAAAAGAAGAGAATTAAGTCACAAGTGTAGGTGAAATAATTCATCACTACAAATATAATGGCAAATTAGATATCCGTGAACGGGCAACTGAAACCTTATTTCCCCTCCCACGTTTTCAAGGCCAACCCACTCCCATCAAATACCGCGTAGGTTTTCTGCGATACCCACTCGCCGAGGTTGACGTAACGGCTCGTAGGCGATACGGCTAAGTCGAGGGGTAGGTGCCGGTGACCGAAGACGTAATAATCGTGGTGGGCCGTAACCTCCACCTCGCGGCAGTATTGCATGAGCCACTCGCGGTCTTCGCCCCGAAACTGCTCCTCCCCTTTCTTCAGGTTACTGATTCGGCTCCGGCGCGACCAGGCATGAGCCAGGCCGATGCCCACGTCGGGGTGCAGCCAGCGAAACAACCGCCGGGCCAGACCGCTCTCAAATACGGTTTTCAGGCGTTTATACACAAAATCGCCGGGGCCAAGTCCGTCCCCGTGACCGATGTAAAATCGCTTTCCGCCGATGTCGTATCGGCGCGGCTGGCGATACACTGGAATGCCCATTTCCTGGGTGAAATAGTCGCTCATCCACATGTCGTGGTTGCCCGTAAACAGGATAACCCGCGTACCGGCATCGGTCAGTTCGGCCAGTTTGCCCTGCAATCGGATGAAGCCTTTGGGAATGCTGCGTTTATACTCGAACCAGAAATCGAACACATCGCCCACTAAGAAAATCACCTCTGCATCGGCGCGAATGGCATCGAGCCAGGCGACAACGGCCCGCTCGCGGTCGCGGCTTTGGGCGGGCGAGGGCGTGCCCAAATGAAAATCGGAAGCAAAATAGACCTTTCGGTCGGGAGGGAGTGGAATGGTTTCGATGCTGGACATGCAGGCGGTAATTCAGCGGCAAAGGTACGGAATGAGCCGAGTTCAGGAAGGTTATATATGCCATATCTCCAAGATATAGCCTATATAACCTTCCTGAATTCGGCTTATTCACCCATCCGATACCGTTCACTCAAGATACCGCGCTTTCTATCCGGTAATCCACTAATTTTCTGACTATCAATAACTCAGCAAAAACTCTGTTTATGAACATCTGCTTAAAAATCTGGCTACTACCCGCAGTCGGCTTATGCCTGGCAAGCTTGTCAGGGCAGGCGCAGGTTCGCGTTAATGACCCCGGCCGGGTTGTTGAACGCAATGTCGAATACCGCACCAACAGCAAAATTGACCAGGGCATCAATAAGGGCCTGGATAAGGTTGAGGAGGGTATCATGGGCATTTTCAAGAAGAAAGAGAAAGCGAAACCTGCTCAAAGCGATAAACAAACCGACTCTGCTAACGAAACGAACAATACCAGTTCCGACAATGCACCGTCGGATGAGAATGCCCCCGCCCGCACGGGCAGCAGTGAAAATAACCCTAAAAAACCGGCTACGCTGACCTCGTATAGCAAGTTTGACTTCGTGCCGGGCGAGAAGGTCATCGCCGTTGAGGATTTCATGCAGGATGCTATTGGCGACTTCCCCGACAAGTGGAACTCGACGGGTTCGGGCGAAATCGTGACCCTCGACGGCAAACCCGGCCATTGGCTCATGCTGAACAAACAGGGCGAGTATCTGCCCGAATTTATCAAAACCTTACCCGACAATTTCACGCTTCAATTTGATCTGGCCAGCAATGAAACGTTTAGTTTCTACTCGTCTTATCTTTGGGTGAATCTGGTGACTATGGCGAACCCAGCCAAAGAGTTCACGAAATGGGGGCGTTTTCCCACCGGCACTGAGGGCGTTCGGGTTGGGCTGCACCCGCAAAACGCGGGTACGGGTCCGACCGGCATAACCCAATTGCTCACGTATTCGAAAGGTGAAGAAATCCTGAAAAACGAAACCGATCAACGCGCCTTTTCCAACCCGGCTCATAACATGGTGAAGGTGTCGATATGGCGGCAGAAACAACGGCTCCGGGTGTATGTCGATGAAACCAAAGTCTGGGATATTCCCCGCGCTTTTCAGCCGGATGTTACCTACAACGGCGTGGTGGTGTCGATGGCGGATATGCACAAAGAAGATGACCGGTATTACGTCAGTAATTTTCGGCTGGCGGTGGGTGCGCCCGATACCCGGAATAAACTCATTACGGAAGGCAAATTCGTGACGCACGGCATCCTGTTCGATGTTAATTCCGATAAGATCAAGCCCGAATCGTATGGCACTCTCAAAGACATCGCCAATGTACTCACCGAAAACGCCGGTGTGAAGGTGCGAATTATTGGCCATACCGATACCGATGGCGACGATGCCTCGAACATGGCGCTGTCGAAAAAGCGGGCGGCTGCCGTCAAAGACGCCCTGTCGAGCACCTTTGCTATTGATGCCAGCCGGATGGAAACCGATGGCAAAGGCGAATCGCAACCCGCCGGGCCCAACACCACGGCCGAAGGCAAAGCCAACAATCGGCGGGTCGAGTTTGTTAAATTGTAGAACCCAAAAACCAGCAAAACCTGAACTGACCATCGTGGACTCAACCAATTCGGATGCCCCGTTCGAGGACGGTCAATCGTTCGTTATCGAAGCCTGTGGCGACTCTATGTGGGACGAGGTTTTGGCCCAGCCCGCCTATGACCCGTTGTTGCGGCCACCAGTCACGCCCGAAACAGCGCAGCAAAACGTGCAGATGGCCGACGATGCCCGGAATAGCAACGACCTGCCCACTCAACCCAACGAGCGTCAGTTAGGTAGTACAGAAACCAACAACCTTTAGCGGGTCAAAACGCCCATGCGTATCCGTTCCGTCAATGTGGGTTTGCCTCACCGGGTTGAGTGGGGCGGCCGGGACATTACTACCGGCATTTTCAAGCACCCCGTGGCAGGGCCGGTTGCAGTTGACCTGCTCAATTTGGCGGGGGATCGGCAGGCCGACCTAACCGTACATGGCGGGCCGGACAAGGCCGTTTATGCGTATGATCACGCGCATTATGCCTACTGGCAGAACCTGATTGAACAGGATGACTGGACCTGCGGTTTATTCGGCGAGAACCTGACAACGGAGGGATTAGTCGAATCGGAGGTACGCATCGGTGACCTGTTTCGGATCGGGTCGGCCCTGTTGCGGGCGGTACAGCCCCGGTTCCCGTGTTATAAGCTAAACGTTCGATTCAATGACCCTGGCATGGTTCGCCACTTCGCCCGGTCCGGTCGGTCGGGGATCTACTTCCGGGTAGTCGAACCCGGCATTGTGCAGGCTGGTGACGCCATTACCTTGCTCGACGCGGCAGACACTCCTATTACCATTCAGGCGGTATCCCAACTGATACTGACCCGCAAGGCCGACCCCGATCTCTTCGCCAGGGTACTTACCTTGCCCTACCTCCCCCAGTCGTTAAAGACGCAGTTAACCCATTCGTTGAGGAACCCGTAGTATTCGATGGCAGTACAAAAGAAGGCCCATTTTCTACACCCCCCTTCAGATTCTGTCGCGTAGACGATTATTTTCGTTCCGGGGCTGTTTTGCACTATAAACCATATCTAAGAAAACGCTAATTTTGGCTTTTCGCAAACCATCTTATGAAAATCAACACGCTGATACTGGCCATTCCCGTGCTATGTTTTGCCTGCGGTGGCCCCACGTCTGACCCGAAAGACCCCGCCCTTCAACTGGACGTTACGCCTGAGTTAGCGAGGCATGTTTCGGGTGCATTAACCCTCACAACGGACGCCAATTACGATGAACCCTGCAACATTCTGGGCGAAGAGTATATCCGGGGGCTGTTTAAGCTGGAAGAAGCCACCAAACTCGAAGAAGGCCATCATCACAATGGCTGCGATTTTGCCTGGGCAGGTAACAAAGTGGAGGTTGCTTTTGGGGGCGCTAAGCCTTATTCGTCCATTTATTTAGCCGAGTACCAGTTCGACAAAATGTACCAGGCTAAACCGGAAGCTGTTGTGGAAGCCCCTGTTGAGGAAGCCGACGCAGAAGCCGTAAGTGGCCCATCGACGGAAGGAACCAATGCCGAAACCCCATCGAAGGAAACCAAATCGGCCACCACGGAGGATAACCAGCCAACCCATTCGGGCGAATCGGCGGCTACGCCCCCGCTAACCGAACATGCGGTTAGCACGGGTAACTACGAAGCCGTGTCGGGTGTGGGCGACAAAGCTGTGTGGGATGCCTCGACCGGTGCCATGCACGTGCTGTACAATAACCACATCATTAGTGTAACGGTCGAAACCAAAGATAAACCGGAGGTGAAGAAAGAACATGCTCAAAATCTGACCGAGGTGCTGATTGAAAAAATTACCGCCAACGAGTATACCCGCCGGTTGTAAGAAACAGCTTATTGCAACAAAAAGGGGGCCGAAGACTAAACGTCGGTCCCCTTTTTGTTACCTTTTTATCAGGAATCTACCCGTTAACACGAAAAGCCTACCACTGCCTAAACAATTTTGGCTGGAGCAGCATCGATTCGGTAGTTTAGCTTACGGATTAATGCACACGCTCCTGAACACTCAGTAAAAACCGGCTTCCCATGCGTACTGTTTCACTCGTTTTCCTGCTAACCGGGCTACTCCGCCTGCCCGCCCTGGCCCAAACCGACTCTGTTTCAACGACCAGCCGCGAGCAGGAGGTCTTTACTGTTGTCGAGCAGCCACCCCAGTTTCCGGGTGGTATGCAGAACTTAGGTGAATACCTGCGAAAAAACCTGCGCTATCCCGAAGCCGCTCGACAGGCTAAGGTCGAAGGTCGCGTATTCGTCAACTTTTTGGTAAGCAACCAGGGAAAAATCCAGGATGTGCACGTGCTGAAAAGGGTTGGATTCGGAATGGACGAAGAAGCCCTGCGGCTCATGCAGGCGATGCCCAACTGGATACCCGGCAGGCAGAGTGGTCGGGCAGTCAATGTACGCTACAACCTGCCCATCAACTTCAGCCTGAGGTAACAAAGTAACGAGGCCAATTGCGCCTTACTCCAGAGTCGGTATTCCGGGAAAACGCTCAGATTAAGCGGGCTAACTTGTCAGTACAATAGACCGTCTGAACATACCAACTCCATCGGCGATAATCTCAGCGATTTTTCTCCGTTCCCGGTCAGACCAAACCGGAGTATAATAGTCACCATCCGGAGTCAGGTTATAGATGTTGTTGCCATAAAACAGCTTGTCATACACGGTATCTCTCAATGGTGAGCGGTGTTTGTAGTAGTAACGATTCCCTTTAAAGGGCACATCCAGCGCGCAACTCACGTCCAGAAACAGATTCCAGGCAGTCAGTAAATTCTCGCAGTCAATAGGGTTATCCGTATCCTGAAGCCATCGTTCGGCCGCATCCAGATCAACCAGACCAGGCTCTTCGTTTACAATTGGAATGTTGATAGAACCAGCATACTGCGCCAAAGCGACCTCACTGCTGAAGACGGGTATGTGCCTATCATCCAGTAGCACAGAATCCGGATCACCACGTATCCAGATTAGATACTGATCCAGTTGGTCGAGTCTGAACCAGCAGGCAAAATAGTCCTCTGTCATCGCCTGTTTCGTCTATCAACTTATTCAGGTCTTCTGCCAGCACAGTAAGTCAAGGGACTACTGTAAGTCAGTAGGTTGCACCGGACGTACCGGTGCAACCTACTGACTTACAGCGGAATCTGCTCAAACACAACGGCCGGTTTAGCGGCATCTTTAAAGGCTTTGCGCGGGCGGATGTTCAGCGTCTGGAACAGTTGCTGGTCGGCATCTTCGTCGGGGTTGGGCGTCGTGAGGAGTTTGTCGCCCGCAAAAATGGAGTTGGCTCCGGCCAGAAAACACAGCGCCTGCTCTTCGGTGTTCATGCGAACGCGGCCTGCCGAGAGCCGCACCATCGCCTGCGGCATAAGGATGCGGGCGGTGGCAATCATCCGAAGCATCTCCCAAATCGACACCCGTGGCTGGTCTTCCAGCGGTGTTCCTTCGACCGGCACTAAGGCGTTCACTGGCACCGATTCGGGATGCTGGGGCAACGTTGCCAGTGTATGCAGCATACCAATCCGGTCCTGGTCGGTCTCGCCCATGCCGATGATACCACCGGAGCAAACTGAAATACCGGCTTTGCGGGCGTGGCCGAGGGTGTCTAATCGGTCGTCGTAGGTGCGGGTGCTGATGATGTCGCCGTAGAATTCTTCACTGGTATCGAGGTTGTGATTGTAGGCATACAGCCCGGCATCTTTCAGTCTCTGCGCCTGACTTTCGGTGAGCATCCCAAGCGTACAGCACACCTCCAGGCCCATCTCATTCACACCCTGCACCATATCGAGCACCTTGTCGAAATCGCGGTTATCGCGCACCTCGCGCCAGGCTGCACCCATGCAGAAGCGCGTGCTGCCGGTGTCCTTCGCCCGTTGCGCGGCTGTCAGGACCTCGTCTACTTCCATCAGTTTATGCACCGCCACGGCGGTATGGTAGCGGGCGGCCTGCGGGCAATAGGCGCAGTCTTCGGGGCAACCTCCCGTCTTGACCGACAGCAGCGTACACACCTGCACTTCCTGCGGGTCGTGGTGCTGGCGATGGACGGTGGCTGCCCGAAAAATCAGGTCCAGAACGGGTGAATGATAAATCCCGGCAATTTCGGCGCGGGTCCAGTCGGTACGAAGCATGATGT
Organism: Spirosoma areae; assembly: GCF_054781775.1. Lineage (NCBI taxonomy): Bacteria > Pseudomonadati > Bacteroidota > Cytophagia > Cytophagales > Cytophagaceae > Spirosoma > Spirosoma areae. The sequence goes on from NZ_BAAGTT010000036.1 coordinate 116,183, forward strand.
TGGGCAATTGGTCAACCATTAATTTTATCGAATTCAGAACGTACGCAAAACACCCTCAAATTCCCTGAAGGAAACTCAACTCACCCGCAAGAAGCTCCTTTAGGGGTTGTGGGTTACAATTGCGTAAGTTCTGGGATTATCTCCCGTTTAGGTTGGCAAAAATGGTTGAAAAAAAGTCAACTTGTATACGGTTAGCAAAGGTTGCCGGTTCTCTGACAATTTTTGTGGAGTTAGGTGCATGGGTCGGTATATTCTCGGCCTGTGCGGACACCATAGCTGTCAGGTTAAGACACAATAGGCTGACGCACGAGCGGTCTGTGTCCTCACAGACCGCTCGTGCGTCAGCCAGATTTGCCTGCCGGATGTGCGGTCTGTGTCCTCACAGACCGTGGAAAAGCTAATCAACTCCTTAACCTGACGGCTATGGTGGGGACACAAACTGAAGATACACCAGCACAACCACAAAAATTGTCAGAGAACCAGGTTGACAACGACTGAGACCAAACAACTTGATTTGCAGGACTGTATTCTCCCGACGGGCAAAACCCACGCTAAACGGGCTGCTTATTTCAGAACAATCAGTCGCCTGCTGGCTTTCCGGGCGCCATCGGCCACCAGGCTATACACGTAGACGCCTGCGGGCAAATCCTCCCGACTGAACTGATAGCTCCCTTCCCGATTGGCCGACACGTCGATGCTTCGCACCAATTCGCCCTGTAGGTTGTGAATCTGGAGCAGGCAGTGCCGGGCTTGTGCGGGCAATTGAAAGGTAATCGTGGTTTTCTGACCGAACGGATTCGGATAGTTAGCCAGCAACAGACTCGCTGGTCTGGCTTCTGCCGCCCGGCGGGCCGCCGATTTGAACGTCAGCTTCCAGAGCTGATTAGTGCCTCCGGTAGCTGTCCGGCTAACCACGCTGGCGCCATACGTTGTGGCGGCACCCAACACGTCAAGCCGATTGCCGGGGGCACACTGGGGTTCGAGTTCGAAGGTATTGTTTCCTTTATCGATGAGTTTCCAACGCTGGGCGGTCGATAAATTACCCGGCCAGAGTTGAACTTTGGCGCCATCGGCCGGGCTGCTGCCGCTTACATCAAGTCGTTTCGACAGCGCATGTTGCGGCTCCAGCTCATAAATACCTCCGCTCACATTGGTCAGTTTCCAGGACTGGGAAGCCGCCCCATTCGCTGTCGCTATCTGAGCCTCCGTGCCATCCTCTATACTTGCCCCGCTAATGGTCAGCCGTTTACCAATCGCGTGCTGGGGTTCGAGTTCATAAATTCCATTCGCCAACGGAGCCGTCGTGGTTGTGCTCTCAGGAACGCTGAAAAGCACAGCAGCGGGAATCGTTTTTTTGGAGATACCTGGCCCTTCATACCCTACGGACAAAATCTGGCCGCCGGTACGTTCAAAAAAAGTGACCTCTATCGCATGCTTTCCGGCCCTTAAATAAGCGGCTCCAGACTTCTCAAGCGTTCCATGAAGGCCATCGTTATCAACGACCGTCGTGTTGCCGATGGCCAGACGGCTTCCATCATCGGATTGCGTAAAAAAGAAGTATTTTCCATCTGTTGGCAAATCGACGTAGCCTTTAAACCGAAAGGCAAAATCATCGTCCCGGTTTCTTGGGCTAAGGTTAAAATCAGGCGTTAGACCTGTTTTTACCGGCGTAAGCGTGGCAAAGGCGGGCAGCGTGGCATAAGCCCCCTCCACATACGTGTAGCTCACCCCGCCGGTCAAACCCGACACGACATCGGCGGAGCGGATATAAGTCGCCGTAATCGTTGTTGTAGCGGCTGGGGTGGTGAGTGTATGCGTGGCGGCTCCCCCATCAGACCAGGCGTAAAATGTATAGGCCGAACCGTTTTTTGACTGATCCAAAGCCTCCAGGCTTCGGGTAACCCCACTCACGCCCGTAAACGTAAACGGTGTGGTTACAAGTGCACCATCAAATTTTACAGTTAACCCGGCGGGCTCAGTGGCTAACGTAATCACCGACCGGATCGGATTCACATCAACGGTGCTGGTACTGGTCGCGCCGTTCGAGTCCGTTACGGTGAGGTAGATTCGGTAAAGCACATTTGGCGAGGTTTCGCCCGATACCGGTATGGTGAAACTTCCTGAACTGATGCCGGTAGTGGCCGCTAAAACCGGGTGAAAATGGCCGGGAGAATCGTAGTGATACAGATCCACTTTCCAGGTAAGCGCACTGGCAGGCAGGGGGTTGCCCTGGGCATCTGTACCCGTCCCGGAAAACTGAATCACATCGCCTGCCGTATAGGTTTTCCCCACCACGGGCGTGGTAATGGTGGCGGTCGGTTTTTGCGTACTCAGCACGGTCAGCGTGGCATTGTTGCTGGTAACACTTCCCGCCGTATTGCTGACCACTACCTTAAAGACAGCTCCGTTATCGCCTGGAGACACGGCTGGGATAACGTAGCTGACCGATGTGGCGCCCGAAATAGCGACTCCATTTCGCTGCCACTGATAGGCTGGCGCGGGTGTGCCGGAGGCCGACACCGAAAAGGTAACCGACTCGCCAACCGATGCGGTTTTGCTTAACGGCTGGGCGGCAATAACCGGCATCCCATTTCCCGTATACGTTACTTTCAGCAGAATTCCGTTATTGCTCGATGTATTGTCGGCATCGGAGCCGCCACCGATGCCAGCCCGCGCAAGGATGTACATACTGCCATCCTGCCCGGTTCGTATGGCTACAGGCCGGTTCAGACCGGTGGCAAAGGTGGCTAAGGACTTTGTGACCGGATCAATGGTTTTTATCCATCCCCCGCAATAATCCGCAAAAAAGTACTTGCCCACATATTGAGCCGGAAACTGAGCAGTCGGCGGGTTGTAGAACTCACCGGCCGTAATTGAACACCCCGAACTGTGGTTATAGGCATAGGCTGGATCCTGATAATTGGCCGGGGGCGTCTGGGTAGTTCTGAACCCTTCAATGCCGGGCCAGCCATAGTTCTTACCGGCTAAGCCCTGGTTGATTTCCTCATAACTGCTTTGGCCCACATCGTTAATAACGATGATTCCTGTACCCGGCTGAACGGCTATCCGGAAGGGGTTACGCAAGCCTAATGCCCAGATTGACCGGTTATTACCCGTTGTCGAACTGTAATACGGGTTGTCTGTCGGGATGCTTCCGTCAGGGTTGAGTCGAAGAATTTTGCCCTTGAGGGTAGTGAACGACTGCGAATTGGCCCCATTGGCATTCTCGCCAACGGTAATCAATAATTTTCCGTCCTTAAAAGCCATGGAGCCGCCGTTGTGGTTACCGGCCGACGATAAAGGGTCGATATTGAGCAGAACAACTTCACTACCGGCCAGGGCCACATCGCCACTGGCCGTAAACCGGCTCACCCGGTTGTTACTAACCGAACCACCGGGCGCTTTGTAGGTATAATACACATACACAAAGTTGTTGGCATTGAAGTTGGGGTCCAGCACAATTCCCTGCAGCCCCCGCTCATTAACATTGTCTACGTTGGGGATTGTAACAAAGGGAGTTGGTAACAACGCCCCATTTTTAACGATTCTGACCTTACCGCTTTTTTCGGTGATGAAAATCCGTCCGTCGGGGGCACTGTCCAGCCCTACCGGATCAAGACCGGTGGCTATCTGAACACTGGCAAAATTGGCCGGGAATGTTTGAGCAGCCGTTCGGTGCCCCGTCAGCAACAGAGCCACTGACATCAGGACTACTGCGAGCGGGTGGAATAAGGAAACCGACTGAACCGGGTAGACCAGCCTAATGCATGTAGAAAATAGAGTTTTCATAGTAACCTGATGTTAGTGAGCCTGTCAGTAAACGTTTAGTGTTAGCCTACGCTGACAACGCAACCCTCCAGATTAGCTTGATAGCTGCCAAAGGTCACCCTTAACGTACCTGTATAGTCGTATTGACCAGCGAGTGACTAAATTGTTACTATTTATCATTAAATAAAAATATTAGTCTTATTAATTATTTATTATTTAAAATTATTTCCTTAAAATTTCATTTTTTTGAATTTCTATTAACACCAACGAGCCTGCTTTGTCGGGTTTTCTGACCACTCCAGCCAAAGCGCCGGCCCAGTCTCTCCTATTTTTTAGAAGCGGCCGGCCGACACTCGGTTGGGGATGGTCAACTTTTTAGGCGTCGGACCTCATCCTGGTAGATTTTGTTGGCTTTAGCCCAAAAAATACCCGCGTCAGTTTAAACGGACGAATCAGGAGCAGGTAAATAGCCACGCAAGCCACTAAGGACGAGAAACTTACAACCAAAAACCCATCGTAAACGCCTAAGTTGGTTCGGGTTAGGACATAATAGCCAATCAGGACGATAACGGTCTGGTGCAGGATGTAGAACGGGTAAACGGCTTCGTTCAAATGCGGCAGAATGGGATGATTTATGTTTAGATATCGATAGCCGTAGGCAATGGTTGCCAGTACCGAAAACCACGTCAGACAGTCTGTATTAATTAGATAAGCGATTTCCCAGGCCAGAACATCAGGCCCTTCCGTATCGTACACCGCCCGAATGCTATAGAGTAGAACTGTGCAGATGAGCGTTCCCGTCAATAAAATCCGTCGCTGGTCGGTCAGGATTTGCCAGAAAGCCGGTCGGCTGATGAAGAGGTAGCCAAGCCAGAAAAGAAGGAGATTTTTGACGAAATATGCCCAGTCGTTAGTCAGTGCGTGGGTTTCATCCGGGAAGTAGGGTTTTAGCGTAATCTGACTGATAAAAATTACCACAGCCCCCAGCCACATTGCCCCGCCTGGTCGGGCAATTAATCGACCAATCCGGTCCGTGAAACGCTGGCCAGCCTCGCTTTTGAGCCAACGGAAAACCGGAATACTCAGCAGCGAGTAGAAAAATAAATAACAAATAAACCACAGGTGATGCCAGCTAAACGCCCCGCCCGTGCCGCCGTCGTGATACGACTGAAACTTGACTACTTCGGGATAAAACTCGGTATAACTCCCGGCAAAGCGGCCCCGAAACAGCCACTCAATGTAAATCTGGGGCGGCACAATCACGAACATGCCAAACACCAACGGCACAAATAACCGCCGGACGCGCTCACCGGCATACGTGCCAAAGGAGCGTTTTCTGAGGGCAAAAAATGTTCCTGCGCCCGAAATAAAAAACAGTAGCGGCATCCGCCAGCGGTGCAGCCAGCGCATGACTTCTTCCATCGGCTGGCTGTGTTCGGCACTTTTGATATGCCAGCCCCACGACACGTAGATCATGCCGGTATGGTAAAAGAGCAGCGTCAGAATGGCGATGACACGCAGCCAGTCGAGGTCGTAGCGTCTTGTGCCAGGAGCAGCGAGTGTGGAACCAGAAATGGGCGAATGGGGTGCAGGCTGCATAAGGTCGTCGTTTGATTTCATACGGCAAAACTGGCCCCAAACTACCCGAAAAGCCCTATTTCCCGATAACCGAGAAGTTCACGCCGACCGGGACGAATCCATTGATACTCAACTGCCAGGCTCTATAGGCTTTTTTCCTACCCTATTAGCCCGAAACTGGGCGGGCGTTTGGTCGGTGATGCGCTTAAACGCCGTATGAAAGGCCGAGGGGGAGTTGTAGCCGACGCGCTCGGCAATCTCGTCGATTTTGAGATGCATGGCCACCGGATTATTCAGCAGAATTTGGGCTTCGGCGATGCGGTAGGTGGCCAGCCAGTCGAAAAAATTTTGGCCCAGCCGGTCGTTGAGCAGTTGGGAGAGGTGGTGCGGGGTTGTATTCAGCCGTTCGGCTAATTTGGGCAGCGACAGGTCGCTTTGCAGGTACGGTTTTTCGGTTTTGAGCAATTGATTGAGTTTGGTCAGCATGGCATCTTCAACCTCTTCGGGCAACGTCGACTTTTCGTATTTTCGTTTCGTTTCGGCGGGTGATTCCGGCGCCACAGCCAGCGGATCGGGTTGAGGGTCAGGTATGGGTTCATTCCGAAAAAAATCGGAGCCGCGCATGACTAAGAAACTCGTCGCATAAATCGTAGCGGCCATGTACGTGGCCAGCAGGTAATCGCCCACATCATGATAAAACTGCGGTTTCACTACAATAATCAGAATCGGGACCAGCGCAAACACCCAGCTTAAAAAACGCATTGACTGGAACCTGGCGGATAACCCTAAGGCCTTATCCCGGCGGCTCGCGCTGCGAATTGCCAGCAGTGCCAGCACCGCATACACCACGCAACTGAGCAGTGTCATCTCATTAATGAAATCACGCAGGCCCGTTAAATCGTCTTCCCAATACGGCTGTTGTGACACATAGGGCAATTCGGGATGCTGAGAACTGACATACGAATTATACTTGAACTCAACCGGTTGATAAAGCCACGTCACTGAATTAAGCAGCCAGATGCCAAACGGCAGGAGGTGCCAGCCCCACCGGCCCGGCAATCGCTGCCAGAGACGACTGAAAACGAAGAAGTAAAACAACGGCCCCAGTACGAAATTGAACGGCTCGGCAAAATCGCCCGTCCAGAGTAGCCGAAACGTGTAGTTCGTGTAGTTCAGAAATATTTCGCCACTCACCGCCGACAGTGCCAGCGTAAACCAGCCCAGACATCGGTTGGCCACACTCCGCCCCCGCTCACCGGTGAGAAAGAAGCCGCCAAGAAAGATACCCTGCGCCACGCCTAAGAAAATTATGAGCGCAAACAGGTCGAGGTGAATGGGAAGAGTCTGCATCAGACGCGAATTGGATTACGCAAGATAAAAAAAAGACCTAAACGGTTTTGAAAACCTTTTAGGTCTAAACACCCGCAAACCAAATTTACTATCGAATATCGACTTCAAACGGCATCCGCATCTGAACGCCTTCCATTGTTTTGAGTTTCTTCAGGTACTTCACATACGGAGCCAGCTCGCCAAGCTGCGCCTGAATTTTCGCTTCCTCATCGCCCCCGAACGAGTTCATCAGTTGCTCGAAAAACTCCTTTTTACGGGGCTGATACCTCAGTTTATAATCGCCTTCTTTGAGCTTAGCCGTCTGAGCTGCCAGGTTGATGGCATCGTCTAAACCACCCAGTTGATCGACCAGCCCGATGGCTTTGCCCTGAGTGCCGGTCCAGACGCGCCCGCCCGCGATGGCCCGGATGCTATCAACCGGCAACTTACGACCGGCAGCCGCCTTGCCCGTAAATTCGGCATAGATTCGCTCTGTTGAGCGTTGGATGACTTGTTTCTGAAACGGTGTCATCTCGTGGGTAGCTGTCGGGAAATCAGCGTTCTCATTGGTTTTCACCCGGTCGTAGGTAACGCCGAGCTTGTCTTTAAAAAAGCCCTCGGTATTGAACAGCAGGGCAAATACGCCGATAGACCCCGTAATGGTGTTCGGCTGCGCGACAATTTTGTTGCAGCCCATGAGCATGTAATAGCCGCCCGAAGCCGCATAGTCGGACATGGAGCCAATAACGGGCTTCGCTTTTTTGGCCAGTTCCACCTCGCGGTACATCACGTCTGACGCCAGCGCGCTGCCTCCGCCCGAGTTGACGCGCAACACGATGGCTTTCACTTTGTCGTCTAAACGGGCTTTGCGGAGTTCGTCCACAATGGTTTCGGAACCGATGCTGTTGTCACCACTCTTGCCGGAGTTAATGTCGCCCGAGGCTATAATTACGGCAATCCGGTTTGAGCCGCTGCCGCTTTCGTCACTGTCTTTCTTTTCGGCGTCGACGTATTTACCCAGCGTCACGTAATTGATTTTTTTCTTTTCCTCAATACCCAACTGCTTGCGAATCAGGGTTTCCAGTTCATCCTGATGGCCCACATTGGTAATAAGTTTTGTTCGCAGGGCATCTTCGGGGGTCTGAATGGTGAGTTTGTCGGCATAGCGCTTGAGCGAATCGACCCGCAGGCCCCGGCTTTGCGCCACCCGCACCAGCATGTGGTCGTTTATCGAATTCAGAAACGAGGTAACCTGCAGGCGGTTGGGGTCGCTCATGTTCTCGCGGATAAACGGCTCAACGGCACTTTTGAAGTCGCCCACTTTAAAGATTTCGGGTTTCAGGCCGAGTTTATCCAGGGTGCCTTTAAAGAACGACAGTTCAGCGTTGAGGCCATTCCACTCTAAATCACCGGCGGGGTTGAGATAAATTTTATCGGCTACCGATGCGATGTAATACCCTTTTTCGTTCATTCCCTCCGCGTAGGCATACACAAACTTCTTCGACTGTTTGAAGTCAATCAGGGCGTTACGAACTTCTTCAAGCGAGGCCCAGCCTGCCATTGGGCCTTCGGTCTGAAGGTAAATACCCTTGATGTTATCGTCGTCTTTAGCTTCTTTGAGCGCTCGTTTTAATTCGACCAGCCCAATGGCATCACCTGTACCGCTCACCGGCCCAAAGCTGCTGAAGGGATTATCGGAACTTCGCTCCTCAATCGGTTTAACCAATTCCAGTTTTAAGACTGTATTTTCCTTAACAGTCGTCTTTTTGTCGGATGAGGACGAGATGGCCGTTCCGATTCCAATGAGCAGCAGAAACCCAATGAAGGAAAACAACAGCAGACCAATGATGGTGGCCAGAACGTATTTAAGAAACTGTCGCATGAATATGAACAAATAAGAATTTTTTTTAACAGGTTATTACAAAAATAGCCCGGAAATCTGTATTCCGGGCTACAAAAGTGTTGAGAGTATGATTAGGTTGATAAGTGGTAGAAAATGCGTGGAGCACGGGGCAGCGAGCAGGGATCCACTGTGTGCTCCACGCACCCCGCTTTTTCTACATCAGTTTATAGTCATTGATGGAGGTTTGAATAACTTCCCAGGCTTCGGACTGCCCGTATACGTTCGCCAGTTCCATCATGGCGGGTTCGTCGGGCAGGGTTTTATAGGTCAGGAAGTAGTGCCGCAACCGTTTCACGACGGCTTCGGGCAGTTGGGCAAGTTCGGTATATTGCCCGTACATGGCATCACCTTTCAGCACGGCAATAATTTTATCGTCGGCCTCGCCCTTGTCGATCATCCGAAAGCCACCGATGGGTATAGCCTGCAAAATCAGATCGCCGTGGGTGATTTCGCGCTCGGTCAGCACACAGATGTCGAGCGGGTCGCCGTCCCCTTTTTCTACCACCCGGCCCGACTTTTCGGTTGCGAGTCTGGCAATCTGGTCACCACAGAAGGTTTGAGGCACAAAGCCATAGAGGGCGGGCAGTACGTTGGAGTACTGCTGGGGGCGGTCAATTTTGAGGTAGCCTGTGGCCTTATCAATTTCGTATTTTACCGTATCGGTGGGTACAATCTCGATAAAGACGGTCACTTGCTTAGGCGCTAAATCGCCAATGGGAATGCCGTGCCAGGGGTGGGCTTTAAAATTACTTTTCATCAGGTTGTAACTAAAGATTTAATTGATTTATGGTAGTTAATTGGTCAAACACGCTTGGGTCTACTTACTCAATTCTTGCCTATACCGGCACTTTTTGTTCGGAAAAACCGACCCGTTCGGCAACGAGCGAATCGCCGGATTTACCCAGCGACTGCCGCACGAGCATTTCGCCAATGAAGCCCGCCAGAAACAACTGAACGCCGAGAATAATGGCAACCAAACCAAAGTAGAACAGCGGGTTTTCGGTCGCATTACGAAACTTGACGCCCTGCGAAATATGAATTAGTTTCTCAACGATAAGGTACACTGCCAGCACCGTACCAACAAAGAACGACAAGGTGCCAAAGGTACCGAAAAAGTGCATGGGCCGCTTGCTGAACCGATGCACAAAGGCAATCACAAGCACGTCTAAAAAACCATTCACAAAGCGTTCGATACCGAATTTAGTGGTGCCGTATTTGCGGGCACGGTGTTGCACAATTTTCTCGCCAATGCGGCTAAACCCGTTCCAGTTGGCCACAATCGGCAGATTCCGGTGCATATCGCCGTAGAGAGCCGGCGCAATGGTTTTCACCACTTTTTGCCGATACGCTTTCAGGCCACAGTTGAAATCGTGGAGTTGGACGCCCGAAATCCAGCGCGAAACCGAGTTAAAGAGTTTGGTTGGCAGCGTTTTGGTAATAGGATCGTATCGTTTCTGTTTCCAGCCCGACACAAGGTCGTATTTTTCCTCGGTAATCATCCGGTACAGTTCCGGTATTTCGTCGGGGCTGTCCTGCAAATCGGCATCCATCGTAATCACTACCTGCCCTCGTGCCGCCTGGAAACCCGTTTGCAGCCCCGCTGTTTTGCCGTTATTGCGGTTGAACCGAATACCGCGTACATGCGGATTCATACTGGCCAGCCGTTCGATAACGGTCCATGAATCGTCGGTACTGCCGTCGTCGACAAACAGGATTTCATAGGTAAACTGATGTTCCAGTACGACCCGAACAATCCAATCGTGCAGTTCGGGCAACGACTCTTCTTCGTTATAGAGTGGAATCAGAACGGTCAGTTGAAGCGTTTCGGTCATGTCTTTCTAAACGCACAGAGCGCAAAGATTATCGCAAAGTAGCGCAAGTTTTCAGAATATCAGGTAAAAGTCGTCGAGCAATGCCCGAAATTCTGCCGTGTAGTTACCGCCCGACTGGTTTTGTCCGTTGATTTCGTGAATGTTCAGTGTTTCTTCCACAACCTGCCTTTTTTCAAACGAAAACCCCGCAATCGTCCGAAAGACGGGCTTTTGGGCATGGTGCCGCACTGAAAGCCGCTGAAAAGGCCACAACCCCGCAGCCTGCGCCAAATCAGCCACTTTCCTGGCTTCGTAGGGTGGCAGCAAAACCCACCATTGCCCGTCGGATTTTAGCAATCGGGTAACAGCGGCAAGAAGCTCCGGGAGTGGCAGATCGTCGGTATGCAGGGCGCGATTCACCGCCGGGTCGGGCGAACGAAGATGGTGGGTGTAGAATGGTGGATTGGTGAGAATTCGGTCGTATAAAACCTCGCTACTAAACGCCTGAATTCGGTCGTGTATTACCCGCACGCGGTTGGTGAACGGGCTGGCGGCTACATTACCGGTAGCCTGGCCAACAGCGTCGTTATCCACCTCCACGGCATCGATTGTTGCCGTTGGATTTCGCTGTGCCGCCATGAGTGCCAGCAGGCCCGTTCCGGTGCCGATATCCAGCACGTTTCCCCCTATACCGACGTCGGCATAGGCACCCAGCACGCAGGCATCGGTGCAGACCTTCATGGCCGTGCGCTCTTGCCGGATGGTGAATTGTTTAAAGGAAAACACGCTTTTTGTGTCACGTTCTATGTATCGAGTTTCAGGTTGCAGACGCACAGTTGACCATAAAACCTGACACGTTGACCTTACTTCCGGCCAAAATCAGCGGGATTTTCACCCCAGACGGTGGTTTCCCATTTCAGAACCGGATTGGCGAATCGGTGGGTTTGAAGCCAGGTTTCGGCCCGGTCGAGGAGGTCGAAGAGTTCGGCATTGTGGGGCGTTTCTTCGAGTTTGGTATTGGCTTTCTTCTTGTTGACCCAGCCGATGGCTGTTCTCGAATCGGAGTAAACGGGAATATTGCTGCCCTTCTGGTGAAGCAAGGCCAATGCGTGAACAATAGCCAGAAACTCACCAATGTTGTTGGTACCGTCGGCATAGGGGCCTTTCAAAAACAGTTTTTGCTTCGTGGCTAAGTAAATCCCCTGGTATTCCATATCGCCGGTAGCGGTGTTCCAGGCCGCATCGACCACTAAACTATCCTGAATGGGGTCGCCCACCAAACCGACCAGTTTTCCCTGTTTACCAGTTGGTTTTGGCGTTTGGCCAATGTGGGTGTGGGGCTTGTCTTTAAAGGCTTTCAGGGCGGCTGGTTTGCTGTCGAACGATTTGAACAATGGTTTAGCGAACCCATCGGTTTGGGCTTTGGCCTCCTCCCAACTGTCGTACACGCCGGGCTTTCGACCCTGCCAGACAACGTAAAATTTAGTTTTTTTCTGGGGCATTGCAGCGTTTCTTTCCGCAAAAATAAACGACATAATCCAGAAGCTGTTTAGGATTCTCATTTTGACTTGCTCTCAGAGGGTGGCGCGTCATGCCGAACCGCACGGGCGGCCCCGTTGTTTCGGCATGACGCGCATGGAAACCACTTTCTGTAATCCTAAACAGCTTCCCATTTTCTGACCTTCGCTCGATGTCAACAAAAAAGGATTGCCGATGTCAGCAATCCTTTTTATCTATTTGTTCTATTTTCATCCCTCACTCATCGTCGCTCCTGGCCGACCAGAGCAAATACAACGCCAGCCCCACGACTACGCTCAACGTCATGATGCGCGCTGCGTGGAACGATACAGGGCTGGGCATATCCACAATCCCGTTCTCATCCGTCACAGCCGCTTGTTTCACATACCGCCCCTCCGACGGTATGGAGCGGGCGTCGAAATCGTGCGCCAGCCGGTTCAGGCCCAGTTCGAGGTCAAGCCCGCGCACCGATACGCCATGACCGGTTCCGGCGGCTGATGGATTGAGATTGTTCAGTTTAAGTACCGATTTTTTTGCGGCCTCCCAGTCGCAGGTGAAGTAAGCCGGTGGCCCATGAAACTCTTCACGCTGTGTCGCTACAGCCGTGAGTGCATTCTGGTTGGTCGTTACGAACGCATCACCCGCCAGAAGTGTGCGGTCTTTATCGCGGAACAGTGAGATGTGGCCCGGTGCATGACCCGGCGTATGAATAGCCCGCCAGTCGGGCAGTTCCGGTATCATGCCATTATCAGGAAGGGCTTTAATGCGGCCGCCAAAATCGTCGGGGCCAATCGGAAACAGAAACGAACTGTAGGCCATAGCCCCCCCGCCGATGGCCGGGTCTGGTGGTGGATAGCTCGACTTACCCGTCAGGTAAGGCAGTTCGAGCCGGTGAGCGTACACGGGCACGTCCCATTCCTTAAGCAGGCTTTTCAACGACCCCGTGTGGTCGAAGTGACCGTGCGTGAGCACAAGAGCCTGAGGTTTGTTGCCAGCGCCAAACAGTTGTTCAGCTTTCTTTTTAATCTGACTGGCATAACCCGGCAAACCGGCATCGACCAGCACCCAGGGATTCCCCTGGCCAGGTTCGCCAATAAAAAAGACGTTAACAAACAGTGTTTTCAGCCCGGCTACGTCGTGCGTTACGCCGTAGGGCGATTTGCTGGCAGTGTCAAGATCAACCGGTTCATCCAGTTCAAGTTCACTTTCCATCAGTGTTGAGTTTTAATGTCATTACTCAACCTACAGGCTGTATGGATTGTTTATTGAATAAGGTAAACGGTTTGATGTTTGATATTTCAGGTTGGCTGGCGCGTCAACAACTCTTGCGTCAGCCAACCTGAAACATCAAACAATAAACAAAATCTACTCATTACGAACGCTCTTCCCAGACCTGGGCTATGTGTACAATCACCTCAACGGCCTTCTGCATATCCTGCACCGACACCCACTCCTGCCGCGAATGAAACGCGTGTTCGCCCGCAAAAATATTAGGGCACGGCAAGCCCATAAACGACAGCCGCGAGCCGTCTGTACCCCCCCGAATGCTCCGTCGTTCAGCCGACAAACCCGCCCGGCGAATGGCTTCGAGGGCGTTTTCGACAACCGCTGGGTGCTGGTCGAGCATGGTTTTCATGTTGCGGTACTGCTCCTTCACGATCAGTTTCGCCGATGAGCCGGGGTAGTTGATTAGTACGTCGTTCAGTTGGTTTTGCAGGTACGTTTCTTTTTCCTGCAAGCCCACTTCGGTAAAGTCGCGGATAATGAATTCGAGTACGGCCTGATCCTGATTGCCTTCCATCCGCGTCGGGTGAACGAATCCTTCTTTAGCGTCCGTCGTTTCGGGCGAGAGGGCGTTTTTGGGCAGCGAAGCCAGTAAATCAGCGGCAATTTTCAGGGCGTTTTCGAGTTTTCCTTTGGCAAAGCCGGGGTGTGTACTAACGCCCTGAATGGTGATTTTAACGGCATCGGCCGAGAAGGTTTCATCTTCGAGCGTGCCGAGCGCTTCGCCATCGATGGTATAGCCAAAATCGGCATCAAGTTTCTGAATATCGACCTTTTCGGTACCGCGCCCCACTTCTTCGTCGGGCGTAAAGAGCAGCCGAATCCGACCGTGTTTGATTTCCGGATGCGTTAGCAGGTAGTGGGTCGCATCCATGATTTCGGCCAGGCCCGCTTTGTTATCGGCCCCCAGCAGCGTGGTGCCGCTGGCCGTAATGATGTCATTTCCAACCTGGCGGGTCAAATCGGGATGGTCGGCCACGCGGATAACCTGGTGGGGTTCATCTGTAGTCTGGCGTTCCGGGAGCCAAATATCCGAGCCATTCCAGTTCTGGTGGATAATGGGTTTCACGCCCGCGCCGGTTACATCGGGCGAGGTGTCGACGTGTGAACAGAAGCAAATCGTTGGTACATTAGTCTTTTCGGTATTGGCTGGAATGGTGGCGTAGACGTAGCCCCATTCATCGAGTTCGGCATCGGCAACGCCCATGTCGAGCAATTCCTGCACCAGCAACCGGCTCAGGGCCTTTTGTTTTTCGGTACTGGGGTTGGCCGTCGATTGCGGGTCCGACTGGGTGTCAATCTGGACGTAGCGCAGCAAGCGGTCAACGGCGCCGGTCCGACCGGTCCGCCAGTGCGGTTCGGTGAAATGGTAGTTTTCCATAGTTCTGTTTAAACACAGAGAAACGGAGGTTTACACGGAGAACATAGAGATTAATTGCTTTCTCTGTGTTCTTCATATAAACCTCCGTTTCTCCGTGTTTATATTAAAATTCCAGCCAAATCCGCCGGGGAGTAATTCACACTTTTGAGCGTTTTGTGGTCGGCATCGCGGTAAACCAGAAACTTGCCATCCGATTCAATAAAATGACACGGAACACCTTTGGCCTGATACTCCGCCACGGTTGCCTCCGCTTCGGCAACACTCCCGCAGGCTTTACTCATGTTCGAACGCTGCACCTCATTGAACAGGGCGTTGAATTTATCGCCCAGACCAAACTCCAGCACCGCCCCCGACAAAACGTACTGCAAATCGCAGAGGGCGTCGGCTACAGCTACAATATCGCCCTCGCCAATGGCCTCGCGCAGTTCATCGAGTTCTTCGGCCAACAGCGACACCCGCAGTTGACACCGGGCTTCGGATGGAATTTGGGGCGTCTCTAAAACAGGCGCATGAAAGGTGCGGTGAAACTCCGCCACCTGGTTTAATGAGTCGGGTTGCTGCATGGGTTAATGATTGAATGATAGAGTGATTGAATGATTGAATAGGTCGCGCATATATCTATTCAATCATTCAATCACCCTATCATTCACAATTAATTCTCTTCTTCGCTGGTGAACGAATAGAGGGTGTTGTCTAACGAAAGGGTATTGGCGTTGAAGTCGCGGATAAACTTTTCAATAACCTCATCGGTAATTTCTTCCACGTTCAGGCAAACGTCTAACGCAATGCCATAGTCGGACTGCATATCGACATCGACGTGTTCCTGTACCTTCACGGTTTCAGTTTCTTCGATCTCTTCGATGATTTCGGTCAGGGCCGTTTCGGCTTCTTCCTCCATCTCAGGCGTAATTTTGTAGCTGGGTTTGCGGTCTTCGGGCGGCACATAGTCCGGGAAAGTTTTCCGCACCTGCTCCAGGGCCATTTCATATACCAAACTGCTGTGGTGCAGCCGGAGCGTATAGACCAGCGTATCGAAAATCACCTCCTGGCCCTGATAGTGCCCCGGAAACTGAATATGAGCACATTCGCCTTCTTCCAGCACATCGAGGTCATCGTCTTCGACATAAACAAACGATTTGCCTTCCTGCCGACACTCGTCTTTGAGTGCGCTGATTTCTTCGGGGTCGAACCCTTCATTCTGGTAGTTTGCCATGCAACAAAAGTAAGGGTTACTAAACAATGTTCCATGCTGTATCGCTCACTTCTGCGGTCGTTTGCTTATCGGGCTGGGGCGATGGTCCGCTTTAGGAGGGCATTCAGGGTCATGTCCATGCTCATTTCCATAAAAATGTAATTGCCTGATACGGCCGAACCGGCCGTATCAGTAGTATGCACAGCCTCGACTATACTGATAAATTGATTCCCTTTTTGGGTGATGGCATCCATACCTGTCACCGTTTGCCGGATTCCAGTTTGGTCGGATTCAGTACTTTTGGCATCGGCAGCATAGAGTTCTTTTTAGCCTCCATTATTTTGAAATCCTCACAGAGTTCATACAAACTACGTCCTGGGGTGTCATGATTCGTTGGTTTTGCATAAACTGGTAGAATCGGGTCGGCAAGTGCTCTAAATTCTTTAGGCTGAGCAACCCCCATTGTATATTTGCCGGTGGCCGAAAAGGTTTTCCTGAGAAGGCAGATGGTTCCCACTGGCTTTAACCCTTGCATTGGAAATGACTTCCCGGTCGGCCAACCGTCTATACATAAACCAGGTAGCCGATAGTCAGCCCCTACCCGTATCCTTAGTATATATGAACTTCATGAAACACCTCACGACTGAGGCTATCCGTCAGTATTTCAATGCCGAAAAAGCGGAGAGCCTTATCTTCTTCGGGATGGGCGTGGCAGCCCTGGGGCTTGGCCTGTATTTTCTGCTGGTGCTAAAACGGCCCTTCACCAACGGCATGGCCTGGCCCCTGATGGCCGTGGCCCTCATTCAGCTCACTGTCGGCACCACCGTTTATCTCCGCAGCCCGAAAGACATTGCCCGCGTAGAAAACTACGTCATAAACGACCGCTCAAAAATCAGCGCCGACGAAATTCCGCGCATGGAAACCGTGATGCAGAGTTTCCAGACCTATAAATACATCGAGCTGGGCCTGATGGGGGTTGGTTTATTATTGGTGTTGTTCCAGCTTGGCCCATTCTGGTCGGGCGTGGGAGCCGGGCTGCTCATTCAGGCAGGGCTGATGCTCCTCGCCGATTATTTCGCCATGAGCCGGGGAACCGCCTATCTGGCTTATTTACATCATTTGGTTCAGTAAACCACTATTCACCACATCCACAGTTACCATGTACATCGGTAAAGATTTCCACCCGAAAATGCTCTGGCATTTTGCCAGAAAAAATTTGTTCCGCACCTTTCTGGTAAGCCTTACCGCCTGCCTGCTTTACAAAGTGGCGGGCCTGGAGTTTATTGGCATATCATTTCTGCCCATCGCCACCATCGGCACGGCGGTGGCGTTTTATGTCGGCTTCAAAAACAACCAGGCCTACGACCGGCTGTGGGAAGCCCGTCGGCTGTGGGGCAGCATCACCAATACCAGCCGAACGCTGGCCGCTATGGTCATCGCCATCATTCCCGACAAGGAAATTCAGCGCGAGTTTATGTATCGCCACATTGCCTGGATAAACATTCTGCGGCTGCAACTCAGAAAAAACATTCCCTGGGCCACCAGCAAAGAAAGCCTGCATCAGGACTACCTGTCGGAAGAAAACGAACTCGAAAAATTCGATGAGGGGCTGCGAAAAGTATTTATGGACATGGGCCGCATGGAATATTACGAATCGATGGCCGGAAAAAGTAATACCGCCATTCACGCCCTGAAAAAGCAAATTCACGAATTCGGCAGGCTGAAAAAAGCGGGCGTTATCGACGATTACGAGCATTCGGACTTTGTGAAGCAAATCGGCGAATTATTCAATCACCAGGGCGGCTGCGAACGCATCAAAACCACGCCCCTTTTCCGGCAATACAGTGTGTTCAGTCGTGTGTTCGTGATTCTGTTCATTTTTCTGCTGCCCTTCGGTCTGCTGAAGGAGATGGATAAATTGGGTGAATACGGCGTGTGGCTCACCATACCGTTTAGTATGCTCATTAGCTGGGTGTTTTTCACAATGGAACAGATTGGCGAATTCAGCGAAAATCCGTTCGATAACTCCGTAAACGACATTCCTATTTCGACCATTTGCCGCACCATCGAAATCGACATCCGCGAATTTCTGGGCGACGAACACATCCCCGAAAAGCTGGAACCCGTGGGAGATATTATGCTATAAAAATGGGGAAGAAATTCAAACAAACTGCTGGCCCCATTCGCAGATGCTGTTGAGTATTGGTAACACAGATTTACCAAAATCAGTCAATGAGTACTCAACCCGCAAAGGCATTTCATTGAACTGTTCCCGCGATATAAGCCCATCCGCTGCCAGCTCTTTCAATTGCTGAGAAAGCACTTTTTTTGAAATCATAGGTACTGTGGCGGCTAATTGCCCAAACCGGCGGCTACCAGTTGACAGGTAAAACAGGATAATGGGCTTCCAGCGTCCGCCTATTTTATCGACAGCAGCCGTTAGTGGACAAGTATAGGGATTTCCCGTAGTCTTCTTTTTTTCTGTGGTTACCATGTGGTAATCAGTATTCACTGGTTTCTAAATGAAACCATAAGACGAAAGTATACCTTTGTCTCATGATGAACAAACCACATTCTGTATTTTTTGCCCTCATCGCTTTTTTTCTGGTTTGCCCGGCCGCTACCGCACAAACGAAAAAAGCCATTGGTTCTACAACCGCCAACAAAAAACTCATGCTCGTAGTCGTGGATGAGTTGTTCAATAAAGGCGATACAACAGTGGCTGACAACTATTTCGTCCCTGAATTTGCCGAAGAAGAAAAGGCATTTACAAACTTAATCCGCACGGCGTTTCCTGACTTAAAAATCACTGTGGATATTATGATAGCCGAAAAAGATAGGGTCGCTGCCCGATGGATAGCGAGCGGCACGCACAAGGGTACATTCATGGGTGTTGGCCCAACGAATAAATCTGTAACCTGGAAAGGCTCCTGGTTCTGGACATTTAAAAACGGAAAAATCACCGACGGCATGGGTAAAGGCAGTTGGGATGCATTAGGTTTATTAAAACAACTTCAATCAAAATAAACAGCATGAACAAAGTCTATTCAGTCATTGAACGAACGGCAAAAAAACCGTTTATTTTCATCTTCATTGGGGCTTTAATTTTAGTCAACATTTTAATGAATACACCGGGGTTGCCCACCAGCACGCCATCGATGCAAAAAATATCGCCCACCTTTACCCCTTTTGACCTTCAGGCTGAAGGCTACACAGCCGAAAGTTTCACAACCGATTTGACTACCCTCGGTGCAGAAGGCAGAGACATTTACAGGAACTTTATGCTCTGCGATATTTTCTTTCCTGCCGTTTATGCGTTTACTTTTTCATCATTGATTTTTTTGGTTTTCCGTTCCAGAAAAAATGGGTTGCGGTGGCTATTTCTCATTCCGTTACTTACCGGCTTTTTCGATTACGTGGAGAACGCCTTTATCGCCATTTCATTTGCCGCTTATCCGTCGCCAGGCAGTTTATCGGTGACAGTGGCGAGTATGGCGACGCAGACAAAAATGGTATTCAACGCCTTATTGATTCTGGCTTTATTGCTCACGCTTGGCACCTGGGTTGCTGGATTGGTTAAAGAAAATAAGCACGAACGCACAACGCTATAACAAAGAACGGCTGAACTTATTTTTCCGAAAAATTATGGCCCTGTATTGAGTCTGAATACTGATTGGCAACGCCTAAATTTATGGCCATCAGTCGTCAATCCAGTCATCCCGACGACATCCCCAGTTCGACCATTTGCCGCACCATCGAAATCGACATTAGCGAATTCCCCGGTAACGAACGCACTCCCGCCAAACTGGAACCCGTGGGTGATATTATGCTGTAAAGAAACCAAACAAGACGATGAAACTAAGCGAGAAACGAGAAATCAATGCGCCCATTGAACAGGTTTACCGGCAGTTGGCCGACCCATTTGAGCAGGTCAGGTGGAACACCCTGTATCTGGACGTAGCCATCGAACCAAAAGGGGAAATCAGGACGGGTACCGTGATGACGGGCACGTTTAAAGGGTCGGGGAAAGCGACCGTGCATTTTGAAAACGTGGTGCTCAATAAAGAATTTACGCACTATTCAAAACTCCTGATTTTCGGCTTCATCAATTTGGGTGAGTTCCGGCATACCTATACCGTTGACCGACTTGGCCCTGACAAAACCCTGTTTACGCAGACCGTGAATTTTGAACCCAAAGGGTTGGGCAAGTTGATGAAAAATGTCGTGATGAATGGGTTCAAAAAGCGGCTTCCCGAAAGCTTTAGTGAGTTTAAACAGTATGCCGAAACAACGCAATCTTAATCGGCCCGCCAAAATCCCAATGTGCGCCTGGATATTAGATAATGTAGGATTTAGTGACTCACAACTGTTCGACCTTCGTTTTGCCCCCAGGCACACATGGCGTTGATTACGGGAATTAAGCTCTCGCCCAATTTGGTTAAACTATATTCAACCTTTGGCGGTACTTCATTAAATTCTTCCCGCTTTATCAGGCCGTAGCCCTCTAATTCTTTCAATTGCTCGGTCAATATTTTTCTTGAAATGGTAGGTATAAATAACGACAACTTGCCAAACCGCAGTTTACCCCCCATCAGGCAGTAAAGTATAATAGGTTTCCACCGGCCGCCAAGAATGCTCATGGTATGCACCACCGGGCAATCGGTTGGATTTTCAAAGATTCTTGATTGTTTCATGTCACTGTTACGTTTGTGTAACCACTTTTTTCGCCTATAATCAGCATTAGTTTCCAAAGGTAACTAATGCTGTATACTTTTGCCTCATCAAACTTTTGAAACTAAGAAAAATGTCAGCAGTAACATCAATTGCAGGTAAGTGGGAAAGTGCTGGGCACGAGGTACGCCCTAACCCCTGGGGCGGTGACTATTTTTTGCACCGGTACTTTTATAACACCGAAACCGAAGCCCACGGCACGTTGGTTTTTTACACCGATGCTACGTACACCGATAAGAACATCACCGTTGAGGTAATCGGGCCTTACCAGTTTTTAGGGCCATCGGCAAGCGTTGCCGGTGCAACAGAAACAGATTTCGACTTTACTAAAATCGCTGTTACGCCCCATTCGCAGGCTATGGTCGATATGCTCAACAGTATGCCCGCCGAGTATCTGCAACCCTGGAGGGCGGGGTTGCGGCAGGAAGTTTCGGTGGCCGGTCAGGGCATTATGGGTATGGTTATCGGCGAGTATAAAGAATATGATTTGACAAAAGTGGCTGGGGATTTATTGTACTACGGCGAACGGCCTGCCGATGGGTCGGCACCTGATACGGCAGCCAAACGCGCGGATTCGCTCCAGGTGCCGCTTAAAAAAGTAAACGAGTTCAGTGTGAATTTTTGAAATTGACCCAATAAGCATGAACAAAGTATTAGTCATTTTAGGTGCCGGTGCCGGCATCAGTCAATCGGTCGCGAAAGCGTTTGGCCGCCAGGGGTTTTCCATCGCCCTGGTTAGCAGAAATGCAGAAAAGCTTAACTCGTTTACCGAGGAGCTAACCAACGAAAACATTGTTTCTCAGGCGTTTACGGGCGATGTCAGCGATGAAGCGGCTATGCAGAAAACAGTGGCCGACATTAAAGCCGCGTTAGGCCGAATAGATGTAGTCCATTACAACGCTGCCGCCATGCGGATGGTGAATGTGCTGGATGAAACCGCCGAAACCCTGATAGCCGATTTTAAGGTAAACGTGGCCGGACTCCAAACGATAGCCTTAGTAACCCAGACTGAACTGGAAGCTAATGCGGGTGCCATCCTCACAACCGGTGGCGGTTTTGCGATGTATCCTTCTGCCGATTTTGCCTCGCTCTCAATCGGCAAAGCCGGGCTTCGTAATTTGTCGGAAAGCCTTTCGCAGGCACTCGGCAAAAAGGGCATTTTTGTTGGCACCCTTACCATAAAGGGCTATGTTACACCCGAATCGGAGGTGCACAATCCGGATAACATTGCCCGCCATTTCTGGAAATTATATGCCGATAGAACCGCCTTTGAAATACAACTCTAATCATGGCGGACCATGCATTTGCAGTAACTACTGTCCTAAAGATAAACTACAAAGAAGGCTGTAAAGATGAATGCGTGCAATGGATGCTGGAAACGGCGTCTATTGCACGCAATTTTGAGGGGTTTGTCGAAAAAAGTATTTGTATTTCGGCAGAAGTTGAAAGAGAATTGGTAAACATTTTCACGTTCAGCAATAATCAATATCTTCAGGCCTGGGAAAATTCAACAGAACGAATTCAGCAAACCAAAAAAGGTGAACGTTTTATTGAAGCGATACAGGCGAAGTCTCAACTTGCCGGATTGGAATTTATGTTTCCGGCGGTCAGGCCACCCAAAAAATGGAAGATGGTGCTGATAACCATTTGTGTTATTTTTATCCTGCTCAACACGCTAATTCCTATTCTTCAACAGGTTTTTGATTGGCTGCATATACCTGCACTTTTAAGAAGTCTTTTTGGTGTTGTGGTCATGGTCAGTCTGATGACGTTTCTACTTTTGCCGTTCCTGACTAAACTGTTCGGTCAATGGTTAGCTCGTTAACGTGATTGTGAAACATACCGTACTGTTAGTCTCACCATAGCGAATGATTAAGTCGGGATAGACGATGCCACCCAACGAATGGCTGAACTTATTTTTCAGAAACATTTATAGCCCTATATTGGGTCTGAATACCGGTTCGAAACGCCTGATTTTATGTCCATCATTCGTAAGTCCAGTAACCCCGACGACATTCCCGCTTACGACAAAGACTACTGGTGGGCAAAAACGCCCCAGGAACGGCTGGCGGCAGCGCTCAAGCTCATCCGGCGGGCCAAAGCCATTTATTATGCGAACCCGGCAAACCCACCGTTAGGCAATGGAAGACAGGTACTTAAATCTGATAAGCCTATTCAACGAGGAAAGCGTTGAGTATGTCGTGCTGGGGGGGCATGCCGTAATTGCCCACGGTTATCTACGCACCACCGCCGATATCGATATTTTCGTGCGGCCAAGTCCCGAAAACGCCGACCGGTTGCTAAAGGCCCTGTATCGGTATGGGTATACAAGTGGCGAGTTTGACCACGAGGACTTCACGAAGGTGCCCAGCTACCTGTCCTTCAACCGGTATGATGAATGGATTGACCTGATGACCTTCACGCTGGGCGTTACCTTCGATGAATGCTACCAGAACCGGGTTGTGCTGTTAATTGAACATGTGCCGACCAACGTAATCAGTCTGCCCGATTTGATTCGTAACAAACGGGCACTCGGCCGCCCACAGGACCTGCGCGATATAGAAAATCTGCCCGTCGACAGAAAATAATTGAATTTTTATTCGCTAAAGTTTGGTAGATGAATTTCTATTCACCTATCTTTGCGCTGTACTTCAACGAAACCGAATGCCACGCGCCAAAGACGACACCAAAATTGAAGCCATTCACGAAGCCGCCCGAACGCTGGTTCTCCGCACGGGTTTCAGCGGGCTGAAAATGGCCGACGTCGCCAAAGAAGCAGGACTGGCAACAGGTACGCTCTATGTGTATTACAACAGCAAGGAGGCCCTTGTAGCTGAGGCTTTTGCTGATACCAAACAGCGAATCGCTACGGGACTGCTGGGCGCGAAAGTCGTAGAGGGTAACTACTACGAATCGTTCCAGAACCTTTGGAAAGCCTATTTCAGCTATTGTTACGCCCATCCCGCCGAAATGCTGTTTGTGGAGCAGTTCATGTACAGCGGTTATCTGCCCGAAGATGCCCGAAAGAAGGCGAACGATTTCTATTTACCTCTTGACCACTTCATTGACGCGGGCAAACAAAGCGGTATCCTGCTCAACACCGATACCGAAATCATCAAAGCGCAACTGATGGGGTCCATCCACGAAATCATTAAATATTCGCTGCATAGTGGCCTGACTATTGACGCGCCACTCATGGAATTGTGTTGCAACATGGCCTGGAATAGTGTGCGTCGCTAATTTTTTTCACCGAAAAATGAATATTTATTCACTTTAGTTAACACATATCAAAAAATGAAAAAAACAGTTTTAATCACGGGTACATCGTCGGGCATTGGCCGGGCTGCCGTTAAAGAATTTTCGGATAAAGGCTGGAACGTAGCCGCTACCCTCCGCACACCCGCCAAAGAGGGCGAAATGCAAACCTGGCCGGGGGTGAAACTCTACGCCCTCGACGTCACCAAAACCGATACCATTCAGGCAGCACTGGCAGCCGTCAAAAAAGACTTTGGCCGTATCGACGTGGTGGTCAACAATGCGGGTTTTGGCGTGGATGGCGTGTTTGAAGCCATGACCGACGAAGTCATTGAAGGTCAGTTCAATACGAACGTGTTTGGCCTGATGCGGGTAACGCGGGAAGCTGCCAAACTGATGCGCGAACAGGGCGGTGGCACCATTGTGCAGATTGCTTCGATGGGCGGGCGGCTGGCGTTTCCACTCTACAGCATCTATCATGGCACCAAATGGGCGGTCGAAGGATTCACCGAAGCCCTACATTATGAACTTGCCCCGTTCAACATCCGGCTGAAACTTATCGAGCCGGGCGCTATTAAAACTGAGTTCTACGGCGCAGGTCGTCAGTTCATAAAACCCGATTACACAAAGGCGTATGACAGTTTCATCGAGAAAGTCGAGAAAGTGAACATGGAAGCGGGGGAAAAAGGCGAATCGCCCCGGAAAGTAGCCGAAGCCATTCTGAAAGCCGCCACCGACAACAATAGCAAACTCCGTTATCCGGTAGGTGCCCCGGCCCCCATGCTGCTCCGCCTGCGGAAACTCCTGCCCGAAAAGCTATTTATCGGCATCGTGAAGAGCAGCTATAAACTCTAAACCCAGCCATGAACCCACCCATCGTTTTTATACACGGCATGTTCATGAATCCCAAAAGCTGGGATAACTGGCGGCAGTATTTTGAAAAGTCAGGCTACGAAACTCACGCCCCGGCCTGGCCGTATCACGAAGGCGACCCCGCTCAGTTGCAGCGGCAAATTCACCCGTTACTCGGCAAACTAACGCTCGATGAAGTGATTAGTGCGATGGAAACGTATCTTGCTAAACTCCCCCAAAAGCCGGTTTTGGTTGGCCATTCGATGGGCGGGCTAATCGTTCAGGTACTGGTTGCCAAAGGGTTAGCTCAGGCCGGTATTTGCATCGACAGTGCCGCGCCCAACGGAATGCTCAGTTTTGAATGGAGTTTTTTAAAAAGCAACCTTCCCGTACTGAACCCACTGGCGGGTGACAAACCGTTCGTCATGGATGAGAGGCATTTCCACTACGCCTTTTGCAATACCCTGACGCCCGACCAGGCCCGGCAGGCGTTGGCCGATTTCGCGGTCCCCGAAAGCCGCAACGTGGCCCGGTCAAGTACGGGCAAAGCGGGCAAAATTGACGTCAGTAAACCACATGCGCCGTTGCTGTTCATCGCCGGGGAGAACGACCACATTGTTCCGGCCAGTTTGAACGAAAAAAACTACCGGGCCTACACCGATAAAACCAGCCGCACCGATTTCAAACTATTCGCCAATCGCGACCACTTCATTTGCGGAGAGCCGGGCTGGCAGGAAGTCGCCGGTTACGTTGCCAACTGGATACCGGAAAGCGCGGCCTAACGAATTAGCTTTCCCTCACTCACTCTTTAGCTATGAAAGCCAATATCTTAGTGTATGTTTCGTCGGCAACTGCCGTACCCTACCGCGAGGGCGGTTCGCACGGCGTAGGCGTTTTCCTGGGCGAACTGACCGAACCACTCGAACCGCTTATCGAAGCCGGGCACCGTATTCAGTTTGTTAGCCCCGACGGGCGCGGGCCACATATCGACAAGTCATCATTCCGGCTTATGTACTGGGGCTTTTCGAGCAAAAAACTCCAGCGTGCTCAGGCATTTTATGAGACGCTGAAACCGCTGGGTATCGAAACGCCCCGCAAACTGAGCGACATACTGGCCAATGCCAGCCTGCTCAATAGCTTCGATGTGCTGTTTGTGCCCGGCGGTCACGCGCCGATGACCGACATTCTGTACAAAAACTGGCTCACTGGCCCCGAACTCAATGCCGAAACGGGCCAGTTACTCCTGCACTTTCACGAAGCACAAAAGCCAACCGCGCTCATTTGCCACGCGCCCGCCGTGTTGGGAGCGGCTCCGGCAATTGACGGTAACTGGCTCTACAAAGGGTATAAAATGACCTGCGTGACGATGCTCAGCGAACGGCTGATTGAAGATATGCCGGGCTTTAAGGTCATGACGGGCCACATTCCCGATTACCCACAGCGGATTCTGGAACGGCTCGGTGCCGACATGCAACAGGTGAACATTCCGATGGTGAGCAACGTAGTCGAAGACCGCGAACTCATCACGGGTCAGGACCCGTATGCCGGTGTCGAACTGGGAAAGCGGTTACTGCCCAAAATTGAGACGTATTTGGCGGGGAAGCCTACCAGAGCTACGCCCCTACAGGGCTTTGTGTGATGGGGAATCCTTTATCAGACTACCAAAGCTGCGCCCCTACAGGGCTTAGCATGGAATGGGGATTCTGTTTATCTACCAAAGTTGCGCCCCTACAGGGCTTTATAGGGGTTGATTATTCCCTGGCTACCAAACCGGTGCCCCTACGGGGCTTGAGGGAACTGACTACAGAAGAGTTACCAATGTCAAATTCATAAAAAGGAATTATCCACCACTAAAGCCCCGTAGGGGCACCGGTTTGGTAGCCTGATAAGAAGCAACCCCATTACACAAAGCCCCGTAGGGGCGCAGGTGTCTGGTAGCCAGCAGAAAACATAATGTCGCACAAAGCCCCGTAGGGGCGTAGGTCTGGTAGCCAATAGAAAACACAAGGTCACACAAAGCCCCGTAGGGGCGCAGGTCTGGTAGAATGGCAATGAAACCCAAAACATTCACCCAAATTCCGATTCACGCCGTCTTTGCCGTAGCCCGTCGTGAAAATATTATCCTTGCACCCTGGCGCGACCGGCTGCACGAATACATAAGTGGCATTCTTGCGTCCGAAACAAATTATGCACTTGCTGTGGGAGGATGGAAAGACCACGTCCACATCTTCTTTGAAATGAAGACCACCCAAACCATCGCGGACGTATTGAAAATTGTAAAAAGCAAAAGCTCAGGCTGGGTCAATGACAATGGCTTTGTGAAGGGCCATTTCAACTGGCAGGATGGGTATGGAGCTTTTGCTCACTCAAGGTTGCAGAGACACAAGGTAATCCAGTATATCATGAATCAGGAAAGCCACCATCGGACGAAGACGTTCCGCGATGAATACATCGGAATGCTGGATGCACATGAGATTGATTATGACGAGCGGTATTTGTTTGAATTTCACGAATGACGTTCGACCAGACCTGCACCCCTACGGGGCTTGCGGGACAACATCTTTTATTGGCTACTACCAGACCTGCGCCCCTACAGGGCTTGGGGAACAAGGTCTTCTTATTGGCTACCAGACCTTCACCCCTACGGGGCTTGGGTTGAAACAAGGTCTTTTTATTAGCTACCAGACCTTCACCCCTACGGGGTTTGGGTGGAAATAACGGCTTTTCATGCACCCAAGCCCCGTAGGGGTGAAGGTCTGGTAGTAGCCAACAGAAAACAGAATGTCACACAAAGCCCCGTAGGGGCGCAGGTCTGGTAGCCAGCAGAAAACATAATGTCGCACAAAGCCCCGTAGGGGTGCAGGTCTGGTAGGTAGCCAGCAGAAAACAGAATGTCACACAAAGCCCCGTAGGGGCGCAGGTCTGGTAGATAAACAGAATCCCCATTCCACACAAAGCCCTGTAGGGGCGCAGGTCTGGTAGATGACAGCCATCCCATTCCACCAAAGCCCTGTAGGGGCTCAGCTTTAATACACGTAAAAAACTAATCATCACCTATTACTTTTTTCACAAATGAACCAGCAACAAATCATTGACGTCGTTCAGAAACAACGCGATTTTTTTAATTCAGGAAAAACCCTGGACGTCAATTTCAGGATTGAACACCTGAAAAAACTCAAAGCGGCTTTCAAAAAATACGAAAGCGAAATGATTGAAGCGGTGAAAACCGATATGGGCCGGGCCGACGTGGAAACCTATTTCATGGAACTGCACATGAATATGGAAGAGTTGGACTACGCGCTGAAACATATCAACGACTGGACCGACGATAAAAAAGTGAAAACGCCGACGTTGTTTTTCATGGCCGAGAGTCGACTGTATCCCGAACCGTATGGTATCGCTCTGATTATCAGTGCCTGGAATTTTCCGCTGTTGCAATTATTTTCGCCCCTCATCGGGGCCATAGCTGCGGGGAACACCGCCATTCTAAAGCCCGCCAGCGATAGCGCGGCCTGTGCGCGGGTAGCCACCAAAATTACCGAAGAATTTTTTTCGCCCGAATACGTCATTTGTCTCGAAGGGAAAAGCGAAATAACGACCATGCTGATGGAGGAAAAATTAGATTATATTTTCTTCACCGGTAGCCCAAAAGTTGGGAAAATTATTCAGGCCGCTGCGAGTAAATATCTGGTTCCCTGCACCCTCGAACTGGGCGGTAAAAGCCCCGCCATTGTTGACGAAACGGCGGACATCGACCAGGCGGCCAAACGAATTATCTGGTGCAAATTATTCAACACGGGGCAGATTTGCGTTACCGTCGACCATGTGTATGTGCATCGCGCAGTCAAGCAGGAATTTATGGCGGCCTGCAGGAAATACATCGTCCAGTTTTTTGGCGAAGATGCCAGCCAGAGCGACGATTACGGCTTTATCATCAACGACCGGAATTTCGACCGGCTGGTCACGTACCTCGGCAATGGTACAACCGTCTATGGTGGTAAATCGGACAAGGCTACGCGTTACATCGAGCCAACCCTACTGGACAATATCGGGGAAGACGACGCGGTGATGCAGGAAGAAATTTTCGGCCCTATTTTGCCCGTACTGGAATTTGACGACTTAGAGGAATTAATCAAAATTCATCAGCACAAAGAGAAGCCACTGGCCCTTTATTTTTTCAGTAAGGATGCCGGGAACAAGGCCAAAATCATTCGTCAGACTTCCTCCGGTGGTATCACCATTAACGATTGCATGGCAGACGGTGGCACCAATTCCCTGCCTTTTGGTGGCGTGGGTAACAGTGGCATGGGCAGCTATCATGGCAAGGCCACCTTCGATGTGTTTACGCATTACAAAGCCGTGATGGAAGCCCCTACCGCTCATATCCTGGACCTGCCGGTAAAATACCCGCCCTATAAAGGCAAGTTTGAGACGATTAAGAAAATGGAGAAATTCCATATTCTGTAAAATATCAATTCACTAATTATTAGTTAGTTAACGAAAATTTCAACAATGAAAACCAATCCCCAAATTACCCGCCTGCTGCTGGGCGCAGCTCTTTTATTTACTACGTCGCTCTCGTTCGGTCAGTCGGCGGATGCCATTCTGGGCAACTGGATGTCCGAAAAAAAGGACGCCAAAATAGAAATATACAAATCATCCAACGGCAAATACTACGGCAAGTTGTTCTGGGGTGCGCGCATGTATGAAGCCGACGGAAAAACGCCCCGATTAGCCAAAAACGGGAAGCCATTCAAAGACATGGTGATTCTGAAGGATTTTAGCTACGACGATGGCACCTGGGAACAGGGCACCATTTATGACCCCGAAGAAGATAAAACCTATTCCTGCAAAATAAAAAAGAAAGGCAATAACCTCGACATCAGAGGCTACGTCGGGATGTCATTATTTGGGCGAACCACTGTCTGGCAAAAAATCTAATTCCATGAAAAACATCCTTAAAATCAGTGATTTGCGCGAAGTTCAACAGCGCATTTCGTCCATCACGCCCGGCACCCAGCGGCAGTGGGGCACCATGACGGTGCAACAGATGCTGTGCCACACTACCGACCAGATTCGGCTGGCCCTGGCGCAGAAACCCGCCACCGAAACGGCATCGTGGTTCAACCGGAACGTGGCGATTCATATTGCCCTCATGCTGCCCAAAATTCCGAAAGGCATCACAGCTCCCATCGACATGGCACAGGATGCGGGCGGTCTCGGCACGAAACCAACCACCTTCGCCAACGACCAGAAACTACTGCTGACGGCCATAGACGAGTTTATCCAAAAACCGGCTGGGTACGTCTTCTCGGCACATCCCGGCTACGGTGCCCTCAATCGGGAGCAATACGGACGTTTCATCTACCTCCACCTCGACCACCATCTGCGGCAGTTTGGCGTGTAAGGCGCAGATTCGATATAACAAGTAAGCCATTGTTCTCATAAAGCCCCGTCGGGGCGCGGGTCTGGTAGCCGATACGAGGCCATTGTTCCCATAAAGCCCCTTTGGGGCGCAGCTATGGTAGATTTGAAATGGATTACGACAAACGGTTTTTGTTTGAATTATTTACAAACCAAAGCCACTATAGGGCTTTTACGGGATTTTGCCATTTCTCAACTACCAGACCTGCGCCCCCTACGGGGCTAAATGAAACCTGCTTCTTTTCATTTGTTACCAGACCTGCGCCCCGACGGGGCTTTATCGAAATAATGGCTTCTTTTCGGCTACCAAACCAATGCCCCTACAGGGCTTTATTAACGCTCCTGTAGAGCTTTTGTCAAACTTTATCACTGACACAAACCAGCTAATATCATCTCATGAAACAACTTTTGCGCGTCTTTAAGTGGACATTACTGTTCATCTTTACAATTCTTCTGCTATTTCTGACCTGGTTTTATTCTCGGTATGGCGGTAGTGGTGAGCCGTTTACCAACGTAGCGACACCAGCCCGCTGGCCACAGGATAGCCTGCATATCGTAGCGACGCTGCCCGAACCACCGGGCAATTTAGCAGTATCGAAAGAAGGTCGTATTTTCTGCACGTACCACGCCGAGGGTCGCCCGGAGGTGAAAGTGTGGGAGTTGGTCGACGGTAAACCCGTGCCGTTCCCGAATGAGCAATGGCAAAGCGACAAAAATGGGCCGGTGTTTCTGGATGCTATCTTTAATGTTCGCATCGACGCGAATAACCGCCTGTGGACCCTCGACCACGGCCAGAACGGGTTCAAGACCCCGCGCCTGCTCTGCTTCGACATCGACACCCGGCAACTCGTCACGCAAATTGACTTGCCGAAAGAGGTGGCGGGCAAAGGCTCCTACGCCCAGGATATGCAGATTGACACGGCCTGCGCCAAAATCTACATCGCCGAACTATCGGCGTTTGGGCAAACCCCGGCGTTGGTCGTTGTCGATATAGCGACAAAAAAGAGCCGTCGGCTGCTCGAAAACCACATCAGTGTAAAGGTTGAAGGCAATTATAACGTCGTCAACAAAGGCCGGGAAATGAAACCCGCCGGGCCGCTCTATCATTTCCACCCCGCCGTTGACCCCATTGCGCTGGACCGCAAGAACGAATACTTGTACTACGGCCCCATGAGCGGCAAAACGATGTACCGCATCAAATTAGCCGACCTGAACAACGAGCAGCTTTCGCCCGATGAACTGGCCGCTAAAGTCGAAACTTACGCCACCAACCGGGGTCAGTGCGACGGCATCACGATGGACAACGCCAACAACATCTACCTGACCGACATCGAAAACGGGGCCATCACGGTGCTGGATTCCAGCAAAAAACAGTTTACATTAGTGAGCCACCCAAAAATGCGCTGGCCCGATGGAATGAGCTTTGGACCAGATGGTTACGTGTACGTGGCCGACAGCGACATTCCCGATATGATGATGAAGAGCAAGGGCCACATGCGCGAAAACGCCCCCTATTACCTCTGGAAATTCAAAGCCTTAGCCCCGGCCAGAGCCGGACAGTAACGCCTTCGCCCCAACCGACATAATCTCATTACGTCGGTTGGGGCGAAGGAAAATCAAATCCGGTGAGTTAATGCGTCAGTACCGCCGACTGCGAACTTACCTGCCGACGAAAGAAGTACAGTACGGACCCGGCTACCACGATATGCATCAAGTTAAGCCACAGTGCAGTCGCCACGCTTACGTTTGGAATAGCGAGAAATGGATTAGCAAATGACAGTGCCAGCAGCACAACGGCAAGGATGGTAAACACCCGCAGCGGCTGCTTGGAAAACCGATTCAACAGAGCAAACACACCAGCCGCCACCAGTACCGGCACCACGGAGGAAATCAGAACAGGAACCAGCGTCAATGTTTGTGGCGGAGTGCCCACCTGTACGCCATCATGCAGAACGCCAGTTGCCCGGCCAATGGCATAGAGCAGTGCGTTCAGGGTGGCTCCGGTTCCGGCGGCTAAGACTATTGCCTGCCACCAGTTTAATTGGTTTGTTTTCATTTGTGATAAACGTTAGTTGTTTTAAACAATTATTAAAGTAAAAATTTTTAACTCTTCCTCAATTTATCTAATAGCTCGGATAGTTGCCCAGCCTCGGTTTCGGTTAGCCCGATGTGCGTTTCCGATGCGCCTTTAAGCTCCATACCAATACGCTCCAGCTTTTCCAGGCCCAACTCAGTAATACCCAGCAGCACCTGCCGACGGTTGGCTTCGTCGGCGCATCGGTGGATTAACTGTTTCTGAACCAAACGGTCGCACAGGCGGGTGAGGTCGGGGTTTTTGTCGAGCATTACTTCTTTTACATCCCCTACCGGCACCACCTGCGGATGCTTTCCGCGCAGAATCCGCAGAATATTGAATTGTTGCCGGGTGAGGTCGTGGGCTTTGAAAATAGGGTCGGTCTTATCGGCAAACCAATGATAGGTAAACTGCAGATTCACCATGGCCCGTTGCAGGGGCGAAGCAAAAACAGGTTGCCGAATTTCGTCCTCTAACTTCATGATACAAATCTATAAACAATAGTTGTTGTAAACAAATTAAATCAATGAACTGATTATTTTTCCGGCTTCCTGAATACCACATCGGGGTCGATGTCGGCTTCGCGCATCAGGTCCATGCCGTATTGCCGGATAAACTCGATGACTGGAATAGCCCGGCTTCCT
Organism: Spirosoma areae; assembly: GCF_054781775.1. Lineage (NCBI taxonomy): Bacteria > Pseudomonadati > Bacteroidota > Cytophagia > Cytophagales > Cytophagaceae > Spirosoma > Spirosoma areae. The sequence goes on from NZ_BAAGTT010000036.1 coordinate 148,927, forward strand.
TTTTCGGTAAGCCGGTATTCGACTTTGGGTGGCACCACCGCATAGACCGTCCGCGTCACGAACCCATGCGCTTCGAGTTCGCGCAGTTGCGTGGATAGCATCTTGTGGGAGATATGCGGCAGGTATTTTTTCAGTTCGCTGTACCGCAGCACCATTTTCTTGTTGAGCCGCCACAAAATGGGCATTTTCCACGTGCCGCCAATCTGATGCATCGCGAATTCGACGGGATTGTAATACGTCCGACCGTCGTGGGTAAAGTCCGGCATAGTTTCTATCCTGCTGATTATCAATTACTCTCTAAAAGGGTAGTATCACACAAAAAAGTGTATTTAGTAAAAATACTACTATTTGCTACCACATTTGCATCAAAGGGTGTAGGACAAGTTTAGTATGGGTATGATAAAACGTTTTTTTTGACAGGATTACAGGATTAACAGGATTTTTTTTTGCGACTATCCGGCTCAATACATCCTGTTAATCCTGTCAAAAAAAGAACTTGTCCTACACCCGCAACACAGGTTACGAAAATCAATAAATCAACAATAAAAAGTCATGAGCTTAAAAGACCCCAATATCGTCAGTGCCAAAACGCCCAAGCGCGTTGCCATCGTGATTGCTAACCCCGCTGTATCGACCACCACCGGCTGGCCGGTCGGTTTCTGGTGGAGCGAACTGAGCCACCCCTACTTAGCTTTTGAGGAGAAAGGCTACGAAATCGAACTATTCAGCCCCAACGGTGGACCCTGCGAAGCCGACGCCATGAGCGACCCCAACGATGCCAGCGGTTACTCATCAACCGACCTCATCAGCCAGGGATTCATCCACACACCCGCCCTGAAAGCATTAGTCGACAACACCAAACCCGTCGCCGACCTGAACGTGGCTGATTTCGACGCTATTGTGATTGCTGGTGGACAATCGCCGATGTTTTCGTTTGAGAACGCGACGGATTTGCACAAGAAGTTCGTTGAATTCTACGAAACCGGCAAAATCGCGGCTGCGCTCTGTCATGGCGTGGCGATTCTGAAATACGCCAAACTGAGCAACGGCGAGTACTTAGCGAAAGGCAAAACCGTAACGGGCTTCGCCAATGTGGAAGAAGATTTTGCCGACAACGCCGTCTGGAGCTACAATCTGCTGCCCCGCGATAAGCACGTGATGCCGTGGCGCATCGAGGACGAGATGAAAGCCATTGGTGCCAACTACATTCAGGCTGGGCTGTGGCGCGGGTTCGCCTTCCGAGACGGTAACCTGATTACGGGTCAGCAAAACTTCAGCGGTGCCGAAACTGCCAAAGTTATTATTGAGGCTTTGGGCGAATAAAGTAGATTTGTTGGGCCATCAGCGACTAATCACGTTACTCCAGTTCTGGCTGACAGTCTAACTCAGGTCCCTTACGTAAAAACAGGGCTTATTTTCACTCAAAACCATTTACAAACATGACAACCCAGGAAGTCGCCGACCGTTTAGTAACTCTCTGCCAGGAAGGCAAGTACGAACAGGCCCAGCGTGAACTCTACAGCCCCGATGCCAAAAGCATTGAGCCGGAAGCCTCGCAGGGCATGCAGACCGTGCAGGGGCTGGACGCCATTATCGAAAAAGGCAACCAGTTTCAGGCCATGATTCAGGAGTTTCACGGCGGCAGTGTCGGTGGTCCGTTAGTGGCAGGCAATACCATCGCCACCACCATTACGCTGGATGCCACCTTTAAGGATGGCAACCGGTCTACCATGAACGAGGTAGCTGTGTACACCGTGAAAGACGGCAAAATCGTGCAGGAGGAGTTTTTTTATTAAGCGATTGTGACCAAATCTTTGTCATTCCGACGAAGCCGGGCCGCCGGAGCGGAGAAATCTTAAAATATCCTGATATATAAGTAAGGACACCTTAAAATTCTTCCGCTCCGGCGGCCCGGCTTCGTCGGAATGACAAAAAAACATAAACACTTCATTAGTATGAACATTGCCATCATCGGTGCCGGGAATATCGGCGGTACATTAGCCGAAGGCTGGGCCAAAGCAGACCACCGCATTTTCTTCGGCGTTCGCAACCCCGACGAATTCAAAGCCGATGGACTGCTGGAGAAATACGACACCATCACGGCCCACACCATTGCCGAAGCCGCCGGGCAAGCCGACGTGATTTTGGTCAGCACACCCGCTAAAGTCGTGGGCGACGTAGCCGCGCAACTCGGCGACGCATCCCAAAAAATTATCATCGACGCGACCAATGCTGTTGGGATGCAGGGCCACGACCCGTTTCAGGTGCTGAAGGAAGTCACTGGTTCGGCCAACGTGGTAAAGTGCTTCAATTCAACGGGTTTCGAGAACATGAAAGACCCCCTTTATGCGGGTGTACTCATCGACATGTTCATGGCCGGGGGCAGCGCGGAGGCCAAAGCAACGGTGCGCCAATTGGCTTTAGACATGGGCTTCGGCGAGTGCTACGACGTAGGTGGCGACGATAAAGCCGCCCTGCTCGAACAGTTTGCCTTTTTCTGGATTAACCTTGCCTTCGGGCAAAAGTGGGGCCGCGACTTTGCGATTAAAGTCGTCAAACGCTGAAAATTCTGCCCAACGAAATAGCCCATTTTCATCACCTTTTATTATCTACTAAGTAGCCCTCAGTCAGCGGGTTAGGGGCTTTTTGTCGAATAGGTAACAAAGGAAAAGCCTGCTGATACGTCGCTTATGATTCTCAAACGCAATTTCAACCCGCTTCTCGTTCTTAAGTACAACGCCGAAGCCATCCTGATTGCACTGACCGTATCGGGAGCTGTGTATGCCCTGCACGCGATGGAAGCCATCGACCTGGCGTTGCCGTTTTCGATAGCGGCTATTATGGGGTCGGCACTGGCGATTTTCATTGCGTTTCGGAACAACACGGCGTATACGCGCTGGTGGGAAGCCCGTACCGTCTGGGGCGGCATCATCAACAACAGCCGTATTTTTGCCCGGCAACTTATCGCCAACGCCGATAATGCCATTGCCACTGGCAAAGCCTCGCCCGAAAAAGTAGCCGGGTTTAAGCAGGAAATGGTGCTTCGTCAGATTGCTTTTTCACACGCGCTGCGGCTGCACCTGCGTCGGCAAACGACTTACGATGAGTTTCGTCATTTGCTGTCGGTGGCTGAATTTGAGCGGGTTACGCGGGCCGGAAACGTGCCGAATATGCTCCTTCATCAGCAGGGTATTCGGATTAAAGAGGCCATGCGGGACGAAATTCTGGGCGCGTTCGACAACATCAGCATGGAACCAAATCTGGCGAGTTTCAGTAACTGGCAGGGCTCCTGCGAACGCATCAAAAACACACCTCTCCTGCGGCAGTATCATTATTTTACGAAGTTGTTCCTATATGCCTTCATGCTCATTCTGCCGTTTTGTCTCATTGCCGACCTCACCAAAATGGGCGTTGCCTATATGCTGGTGCCGGTTTGTGTGGTCGTCAGTTTTGTGTTTGCGGTGATTGGTCGGGTGGGTGAAGTAAACGAAGACCCGTTCGAGAATCAGATTACCGACGTTCCGCTGACGGCCCTGTGCAACACCATCGAACGCGACCTCAAAGAGCAACTCGGCGAAACCACTCTACCAACAAAGCTGGAACCGGTCGATGGGTATTTATTCTGATGTAATTTTTCGGACAGGATTACAGGATTAACAGGATTTTTTCACACGGATCGCCCAATTATACCAACAATCGCGCATTGGATTATTGCCGGGCTAACGTTTCGATTAACAGGATTTTTTGTACTGACGAAATTTACGTTTGATCGTGACTGAAAGGCCAAAATTGATAAGCAGACCAATTTCATGACCCGTACAGGTCAGGTAATTAACCAATTGTGGCTCGTGGCGCGGGTGTAGATTCTCGACCGCTTTCAACTCAACAATGATATAGTCTTCTACGAGTAAATCAGCAACAAAATCACCCACGATATAGCCCTCATACGATACTGGAATTGGGTGTTGGTTTGCTACCAAAAATCCACGCTTCTTCAATTCAATAATCATTGCGTTCTCATACACTTTTTCCAGATAACCTGAACCAAGTGTGTTGTGCACTTTATAAGCGGCAGCAATAATCTGTTCAGTTATGATTTTATCATCCATTAGCAAAGCAAGTATGGCAGGATTGACAGGATTACAGGATTGGCAAGATTAAATAAAATCCTGTAAATCCTGTAATCCTGTCAAAAAAATGCGTCCTGTTAAAAAAATGCGACTCCAACTGTATTTACTTTTCCTCATGACCACCCAACCCGCGCTGGCTCAACTTAACGAAAGCGACACGACGCTGTTTCAGGTGCGGGTTTCACTCACGGGCAATTCGCAACAGGGCAACGTGGAGGTGCTGAATTTGCGGAGCAAACTGGATTTCACCGTCGCGCCAACCCGGGATTTAGTGTTTAAATCACAGAATTCCAGTTTGTACCAAGAATTTTATTCGACCAAAGCCGACAACGACCTCTTCAGTCGGAACTATCTGTATTTCAGGCCATACCAGCGCGTGTATCCGTTCGCTATTGGCTACGTTTCAACCAATTTCCGACGAAAAATTGACCTTCGTTATTTTGTGGGCGCTGGGGCAACGGTACAGGTTTGGAAAACGCGGCAAAACGTGCTGAAACTGTCGGTTAGTGCCATTTATGAAGCTACGCGGTTCACAGTATCAGACTTTAACGAAACCATCTACAACGGCTCCCGAACCATTGCGCTCTGGCGCGGCACAGCCTGGCTGGGCGGCTGGCACTATTTGCTCGATAACCACCTCCGGCTTTATTATGATGCGTTTTACCAGCCTGCGTTTTCCGATGCGGCCAACTACCGATGGCAGGCTGATGTAGGTTTTGATTTTCCAATTTGGCGGGGGCTGGCCTTCAATGCACTCTACACCTACACCCATGAAAATGTGGTCGTTACCAAAATCCGGCCCGACGATAAACTGCTGACTATCGGCCTTTCCTATAACTTGCGAAGAAATCATCACCCGTAAATCCAGATGGCGCAGTTCCAGTTCGGCAGTTTTACCAAAGCGCGCGTTGAAACCTTCAGCGACGGGGTTTTCGTGGTGATTGTAACCCTGCTGGTGTTCGATTTGAAATTTCCTAAAATTGACGCGCCGACCAATGCCGCCGTCTGGCAGGGAATTCTGGTCACTATGCCCAAACTGCTGAGTTGGGTCAATAGCCGCGTCGGCGGTCCGATTTCTGATTGTGTGTGTCATCTGGATGAAACGGTCCGGCGTTCCGGCATCACCGGCTGATGGATATGTTTCGGGGTATCGACGCGGGTATTTTCTGGCTCAACAACATCCTGCTCATGACCTGCGCCCTGATTCCGTTCCCAACGAGCGTGCTCGGCGATTACCCCACAACGCCGGTGGCCGTTTGTTTTTATGGCGTATGCCTGGCACTTCCCGCGCTGTGTTTCAGTTTACTCAGGATGTATGTGCTGCGCCACCCGGACTTACTGAACAATGAGGTTAGTATTGCCGTTTTTCGACGGGGCATCTGGCTGTCGTTGATTTACGGTCCCTCGCTCTATTTGTTTGGGGCGGGGCTGAGCTGGGTCAGCACGAATCTGGCATTTGCCGTGTATTTTTTTATTCCTGTTTATTTCATTTTCCCTAAAGCTGTCAAAGCAAACTAAATCTTATCTCAACAAGATGCGCCAATCGGGCAGGCCACTAATGTAGCCCAATTGCTACCAAAGCTGACACCCCTACGGGGCTGAAGCCGATGGGGGTACGATAGGCTTCAGCCCCGTAGGGTGTAGCAATAGACCAGGCGTAACATCAGTTAGTAAGCCTGGCGTGTAAAAATTGACGTATTGAAAAATCAATCCTATAGTCTCCACCCGTTTCTGCTGGCGAAGGCAATTACCATTCCGCATCTCAAACGCCGTCGCCGGATTTGGGCCTTTCTGCCTGCCGACTACAACGACCGCCCGGACAAACACTATCCGGTTGTGTACGTTCACGACGCGCAAAATGTGTTTGAGGGCTGGAAAGCCCCTTACGGAACCTCCTGGGAGATGCACAACACCATGCGACGGCTGGGCTGGGAAGGCGTTACCGAGTCCATTATTATTGGCATCGAACACGGGCGGAAACGGCGGGTGCGGGAGTTTTTGCCCCTCACCCGCGAGGGCGATTTTGCCCTGGAGGGCAACGCCTACGCCGATTTTATTGCCAATACCCTCAAGCCGTTTGTGGATAAAAAGCTCCGCACCCTGCCGGGTCGGGAGCATACCGCCTTAGTTGGCTCGTCGATGGGAGGACTGATTACACTCTATACCGGCCTGAAGCATCAGGACGTGATTAGCAAATTAGGCGTGTTTTCACCGTCATTCTGGGCGGCTCCGGCCCTGTATCCGCTGGTGCAGCGCGTGGGGCGGCATTACCCCATGAAAATCTACCTGACGGCCGGGGCCAAAGAAGGCAGCAGCACGGCGCAGCGAACCGAACACATGTTCCACACGCTGAACCAATCGGGATTTCCAGTGCATGAACTCTATTTAGGCATTCGGCCCGATGGTCGTCACAACGAACTTTTCTGGCAGCGCGAATTCGCGACGTGCTATCGGTGGTTGCTTCACTAAATTTAGTCGACTGTTTGCTCATCTGACCCGCCTTCCATCCTACGTTTTTCTTCCAGCAGTTCGTCAATCCGAAGCACGTCGTATAAATCTTTTGGTCGCCGGGCCAGAATTTTGGTTTCGCGTAAATCGTTAATGTGGAGAAAATACGCTTTGTGGTCGCCCTCACTCGTCCATACCTTAGCCCGCTGACGGCACTCATCGTAATTCAGCCGAAAATGCACCTGAGTCAGTACATCAATGGGCCCTTCCGAAATACGAATAATCTGCGGTTGTGTAAAATCAGCCGCCCGCAATAAGGTTAAATCATCTTCATCGTAGCCTGCGTCCAGCAGCACATTCATGAACCGGTCCCGATTTTCATTGGTTGGCTGAAGCCAGACATCGGCATCCTGCGTAAACCGAACAATGCCATTGAATAGCAGCGCCAGCCCGCCGATTAGAATATACTCGACGCCGTGCCGCTCTGCCGAAGCCACAAAATTCAGAAAATCGCTGTTCTCTACATCCATGACGGGCGGGCTATTGTAATACGTTTGGCCGTAGGCGTCCGCTTTCCCATCAACTCAGCATGGAGTCGTCTCATAGCGACATACACCGTCCATAACTCCTCTGGTGACTTACGGGCATTTTCGCGAATCAGTTCCCGGTCCGGCTCGTTGAGGTCGTTATAAATGGTTATCGTTCGTTTCTTTTTCATAGCTGTCTCATTTCACAAACAACAGCCTGGGCTCCAGCAGTTGATTTACGCACTAACTAGTTCGTTTGATGACCCTACTAAAGTTAGTAGTTCTTGTGTTGGTGGAACTTCAGGTCCGCTTGCTTTTAGTTGTTCCTGAAAATGTTTAAACGATGATAACCCGTTAAGCACTTTCTGGTCTTCGTCAGATTTGAAAAAGGCGGTATGAATAAAGGTTTTTCCATCGGCACTCAGGCAAGCATTGTAATTGATACCCGGATGATTTAGTCGTTGTAAATCGTTCATTACAGCATTTATATTTGCCTGATTTTGTGCTGTAAATTCTGTTTTCGTTGTATAAATTACTTTTACGATCTTCATTTTATTAGTTTATTTAGTGTTGCTATTTAGTTCGGATTCTTTTTTCAGATCAGCCGCAAATTGCTCGAAGGACTGATCGAAGGAGGGAATCATTCTGGCAAACAGCGGAAAGAGTGGGCCGCCTATTTTTTCCGTCATGCAAAACAGAACTGATTTGTCGCCATTTTTAGCAAGTGTATATAGTCTATTGCCCATTGCATCCCCCCAGGCAAGCTTATTTTCAGGGTGAAATTGTTTCACTTTCAGCTTAAATGTTCGTTTGGGGTCAAGCGTTGATTTTAGGCTGATCTTTTCGTTGGCTGCTATGTTGCCCTCGATAGAAATAACCGTAGAATTCCATCTCGGATAATCAGATGCGTTGGTTAATAATGCCCAGACGATTGAGGGGGGGCTTTAATTTCGGTGCTTACCGTAGTTTCCCGGCTGAATAGTTTCCTTATGGTAGTAGCCTTACCATCTTGTGCGTTTACTGGGGTTGCCATAATCGGATTAAGTTGTGTTTACTATCTCTGAATACCTATTTCCAACCTTTGACGATTGAGGTAAACAAAACGATAGCCTAAGCGGTCATATTTTCCAGATATTTTTCCATAACTTTCCTATTATGCTCTAAATGATGAAGTTGTAATTCGGCAGCGTTGGATGTCAAGGGGTCAATTCCCTGAACTACCTTCACACGCAAGTCAAACAAATGCGCTTTGTCCGTTTTTCCGGCCTCTCTTACCATATCAATTTTTACGGCTTCCTCCTGAAACTTTTGCTTTGGGTTAAATAATCCATTCAACTCTGAGCATTGATGACAAATGCCCTGCTTATTGATCAGCGCACATCTGCCGTCAAAAATATGGATCATTTTTGACCGGCTCGTATGCAGATAATATTTTACCATTGCTTCGGTAATATCAAGAATCTGGCTGATCTCAGTGACCTTAAATTCATAGACTTCTTTCAGCAAAAGGCTTATCTGTTGCTCCAAAGGCAGGGATTTAGCGATGCAGGTAAAACAGAAAGCTATATGTTCTCTTATTTCAAACTGCCCATGCGGTGAAGTCGAGCGGATAGTCATCGCTTCCTGGAAGAATTTCGGATCAGAAAGTGCGGCTTCTTTTGTAATATCAGTGACATGCTCCACCCAGCGTTTTCTGGCCCGCAGATTATCTTTAGCGAGATTAGAAGCAATTGCAAATAGCCATGTTTTTAAGGAAGACTGTTGCTTAAATGTATCCAGTTTTTCAGTAGCCCTAATGTACGTATCCTGAACAATGTCTTCCATATCTGCCTTACTTGCAGTTATCCGCAAAATATAGGATTTCATTTGTCCGCTCGACAGTTGAAATTCCTCAGTTAGTTGATCTATCGTCATTAGAAGGGGATATAACCCGGCATCGGGTAAATCATAGGTAAGCTTTCCCTAAAAGTCATCAATCAGCCTCTTACTTTACAAACAACAACTCCCGGTACTTCACCAACGGCCAGTCTTCATCGTCCACGACTTCTTCGAGTTTGTCTACCTCGTAGCGAATCAGCTCAAAATGGTCTTTCACGTCGGTGGCGTAGAGTCGGGCGCGTTCGGCGGTGTCGGTCACGTTGTTGGCTTTCTTGCGCGACTCAATCATGGCTTCTACCCCTTTCTTGATAACGATAATGCGGGTCGAAATCTCGCGCAGGATGTCTTTGATGGGTTCAGCTTCGGCGTTCATACCCAACTCCACTAAATGGCGGGCGGTTTCGGCTAATTTATTCTGGTATTTAAGCGCTGTTGACACAATGTGGTTCATGGCCAGGTCGCCCATCACGCGCGACTCGATTTGCACATTTTTGATGTACTTCTCGAGTTCGATTTCATACCGGGATTCAACCTCGGCATGGCTCAGTACGCCCGTCCGCTCGAACAGCGCCAGCGATTCGGGTTGTACATACACACCCAGCGCTTCGGGCGATGATTTGATGTTCGACAAGCCCCGTTTGGCTGCTTCCTCCACCCACTCATCGGAATAGCCATTGCCCTCGAACAGAATCCGTTTGGTGTTGGTGTAGTATTCTTTCAGGATGTCGACAATAGCTAATTCTTTCTTTTCGCCCCGTGCCAATCGTCCGTCGAGGTCGGTTTTGAACTTATTGAGTTGGTCGGCGACAATGGCGTTCAGCACCGTCATGGTGGAGGCCGAATTGGCCGAACTGCCCACCGCCCGAAACTCGAATTTATTCCCTGTGAAGGCAAACGGTGAGGTTCGGTTGCGGTCGGTATTGTCACGCATCAGGCTCGGAATCCGGTTCAGGCCGAGTTTATAATAGACGTTATCGCCCTTGTTCACCGTCACTTCCGACTTTGTTTCCAGGTCGTCGAGCGCCTGCGTCAGCGACTCTCCCAGAAAGATGGAAACGATAGCAGGTGGAGCTTCGTTGGCGCCCAGCCGGTGTTCGTTTCCGGCCGAGGCAATGCTCGCCCGCAGCAAATCGGCATTGTCGTGAACGGCCTTGATAACGTTGACTAAGAAGGTTAGAAACCGCAGGCTTTCTTTCGGCTTGGTACTGGGAGCCAGCAGGTTAACCCCCGTATTGGTACCCATCGACCAGTTGTTGTGCTTGCCGGAGCCGTTGACCCCCGCAAATGGTTTCTCGTGGAAAAGCACTTTTAGGTTATGCCGCTCCGATATTTTCTCCATTAAATCCATCAACAGCGCGTTATGGTCAACGGCTAAATTAACTTCTTCAAAGGTTGGCGCTACTTCAAACTGACCCGGTGCCACTTCGTTATGGCGGGTGCGAACGGGCATACCGAGTTTCATCGACTCGAACTCGAAGTCGACCATGAAGGCGTTGACGCGGGGCGGAATGGACCCAAAATAATGGTCTTCCAACTGCTGCCCCCGCGCGGGTGCGTGCCCAAACACGGTGCGGCCTGCCAGTACTAAATCGGGCCGGGCGTAGAACAGGGCGCGGTCGACCACGAAATACTCCTGCTCCGGTCCGAGCGTGGGCGTTACTTTAGTAATATTCCGGTCGAAGTATTGGCAAACGGCCGTAGCGGCTTTGTCCAGCGCATTGAGGGCTTTCAGTAATGGTGTTTTGTAATCTAAAGCCTCGCCCGTGTAGGCAATAAATACCGATGGAATACAGAGCGTTTTGCCGCCCGCGCCATTATCCATCAAAAACGCGGGCGAACTGGGGTCCCAGCCGGTGTAGCCGCGAGCCTCGAACGTATTGCGTAAGCCACCATTCGGGAACGACGATGCATCGGGTTCCTGCTGCACCAGCGCGCTGCCCTTGAATTTCTCAACGGCTTTCCCATCTACTGTAATATCAAAAAAAGCGTCGTGTTTTTCGGCTGTTTCACCCGTCAGTGGCTGAAACCAGTGAGTATAGTGGGTCGCGCCTTTCGAGGTGGCCCACGATTTCATGGCTCCGGCTACTTCATCGGCAATGGCGCGGTCAATCTGGCCGTTGGTATTGATGGCTTCCGTTACTTTCAGGTAGGCCTCCGTTGAGAGCAGCGTCCGCATTACTTCGTTATTAAACGTATTGCTACCGAAAAAATCACCAACGCGCTCAGTGGGGGCAGTTACCAGTATAGCCTGGCGGCTTTGGGCAATTTCAAGCGCTTTAAACCGAAAATTAGACATTAGGTGATCTGTAGGTTTAGGATGAAAATTTAATCAAACATAGGGAAAAAAGAAGGAAAGGTACAGAGCCAGTAAGGTCAACAAAAAAGCCCGACCACTCGCGCGGTCGGGCTTCGGCAACTATATAGTTTGGCTTACGCCGTTTCCAGTACATCAGCCGATTTAACGGTTTTGATGATAACCGCTGCGACTTTGTAGGGATCAGCCGCCGAGTTGGGCCGACGATCTTCGAGCCAGCCTTTCCAGCCGCGCTCTACCGTAGCGATTGGAATACGGATTGATGCGCCCCGGTCCGAAATACCGTAGGAGAACTGGTCGATGGACTGGGTTTCGTGCTTGCCCGTCAGGCGTAGTTCGTTGTCGGCGCCATACACCGCGATGTGCGCTTTGATAATTTCCGGGGGTGAGAACGACTGGCAAATTTTATCATATACTTCTTTGCTACCCGATGTGCGGAGAGCCGTATTCGAGAAGTTGGCGTGCATACCCGAGCCGTTCCAGTCGGTAGCGCCCAGCGGCTTGCAGTGCCAGTTGATGGATACATCATAGGTTTCACCGATGCGTTCCAGGAGGTAGCGGGCTATCCAGATCTGGTCGCCGGCAGCTTTGGCACCTTTGGCAAAAATCTGGAACTCCCACTGACCCGTTGCCACCTCAGCATTAATACCTTCAACGTTCAGGCCAGCATCTAAGCAAACGTCAAGATGTTCTTCAATAATATTACGACCGTAGGCGTTTTGCGCGCCCACTGAGCAATAATACGGACCTTGTGGCCGGCTTGGAAAGCCTTCCTCGGGGAAACCAAGGGGTTTGTCAATGGACGTATCCCACAGGAAATACTCCTGCTCAAAGCCAAACCAGAAGTCATTATCGTCATCTTCAATGGTAGCCCGCCCATTCGATACGTGGGGCGTCCCGTTGGCATTCAGCACTTCGCACATAACCAGGTAGCCGTTCTTGCGCTGCGGGTCAGGGCAGATAAAAACGGGTTTCAGCAAACAGTCCGACGAACCACCCTCGGCCTGTTCGGTCGACGATCCATCAAACGACCAAAGCGGGCAATCTTCCAGTTCACCCGAAAAATCAGCTTCAATTTTCGTTTTGGACCGTAAGCTTTGGGTGGGCTTATAGCCATCGAGCCAAATGTATTCTAACTTCGCCTTTGCCATAATGTACAAGTGAGTTTATTGAATAGGGGTTTTGTTACGATACTTTTAGCAAATATAGTATGGCTTTACAATAACTTATTAATGCCAATAGGCACTTTAGCCATATTTTTTATTGGTTTTATGGAAAAATTATAATTAAAATTCGTTTGGTACAGTAAAACACAATATTTACTACAAATTTTTGGCGCTTAAGAATACAAGGCGAATTTTCTCAAAAAAGCATAGTTTCACTCATTTTCGGGTAAAAAAACTCCCTTTCCATACTATAAAGTGAAACTACAGGCGAAAAATCACTTGTTTGTTGTGCCCGAAGGTAGCTGCGGGCGGGCAGACGGATTAATTGAATCGAAACGTTCAGAAACGGCAGGCATAACGGCGTCGTGCCGGGCATTCTATACAGGCTTTTCATGACTTGACAAGAGAACGAATTGGCGGATTTCGCCTTAACCACCTCATACCGGCAGGTAATAGGTTAACTTCATCAGCTAATTGACTCGCTTAGGCAACCGCCAGTCGAAAGTAAAAAGCCACTCCGGGTTCTACATCGTTGTGCAGCCCAATGCTGCCCCCCATTGCCTGAATAAACTCTTTGGAAATAGCTAAGCCTAAGCCCGTTCCGCTAAACTGACCGGTTAAACCTGGGGCTTTAAAGTATCGGTCAAAGACGAGCTCGCGGTGCTCTGGTCGTAAACCCGGTCCGTAGTCACGAACGGTGAATTCAACCTGCTCACCCAGATGGCGGGCCGTAATGTCGATGGGCGACTGCTCCGGGCTATGCCGGATGGCATTCGACAGAAAGTTAATCAGCACCCAGGATGCTTTGTCCTGGTCGGCTTTAACGAAGGGTAACTCAGGTGACATCGTTAGCGCGAAATGGATCTGTTTCTGCTCTGCCTGCGTCCGCAGGGCATTGGTGGCCCCCTGCACCAAATCGGTTGGGTTTACGGATTGCATCTGAAGTTGTATTTGGCCGGATTCGACCTGTGCCATGTTGAGTAACTCACCGGTTAATCGTAATAACCGGTCGGCGTTTTCCCCTACATGGGTTATCATCTCCTGCTGCTCACCAGTCAACTTACCCAATCGTTTGTCTAACAAGAGCTTCAGGCTCATCTTGATGGCCGAGATGGGGGTTTTCAGTTCGTGCGAAACGGTAGCGATAAAATTGGTTTTGGCAAGGTCCAGTTCTTTGTAGGACGTAATGTTCTGCAAAACAATCATGTACCCAGCGTGAATCGTCTGGGTCTCACCGGTAGGCGTTACTTCGACTGCGTGAATCTGTTTCGAGAAGTAACTTTCCTTGCCTTTACCGATAGAACCGGGATCGTAAATTTTCAGTAGATTACTGCCCGGTTCCGTACCAGGCAGCCCGTTTGCCGATGATGTCTCCCCGCCCGCGAGGTCAGCCATAATCTCCTGAATCAGCGACCGTAGTAAATCATTGGATGTAGCTACGTCGGGGGCATATTTGCCGATTAATTGCTGCCTCTCCACGCCCAGTAAGCGTTCGGCTACTGGATTAATAAACAGAATCCGGCGTTTCTCGTCTAAGCCGATGATGCCGTCCGGCATGATTTCCACCAGTGTGTCGATTCGTTTTTTTTCAAACAGGACCCGCGCCAGATTTGAGTGTTCGTACTCATCCAGTTTTTGGGTCATTGAATTGAACGAACGGGCCAGTTCGCCAAACTCATCGCTCGAACGGACGTGCAGCCGCTCTTCAAAGTTGCGACTGGCCACCTGTTTGATACCCCGTGTCAGTTCCCGGACCGGGTTGGCAATGTAGCTGGGAATGTTGATGACGAACGAAAAAACAATGAGAACGCAAAAGGTGCCAATGGACCCCAGCCAGATCAGCGCATCTCTGGCGGTTTGTTCCGCCGTTTGGCTTTTTCGGATAATGGCCTGTCGGTTCAAATCATCAATAGCAAATAAATGCTGTCGGATGCGGTTGATCGTAATTGCATCAGTAGCCCCACCCCGCAGTCGATTAAATTCCCGGCGCACGGTGCTGGTGGCCTGCTGTTCACCTACTTCCGTAACGTTGGCTTCCTGTTTTTTAAGGTTCGTCTCAAAGTCAGTGAGCGCATCGGGATCGTCGAGCGTGGTTAACGCTTTCTGCATGTTGCTGACAAATTCCAGCGAAATGTAATTATCTTTCAGAATCGCCTTAGAATCCTCCGACAACTGGTTCAGATAAAAGGCTCCTAACCCGCCCAGCACCAGAATAATGGTAAAGAGAAAGAATAACGAGAGCGATACTTTGGTTTTGAGCGTCATGGTCAGGAGAGAATGATCAAGTCTGTGTCTGACTCCGAGAGCCGGTTCAGAAGCTGGTTGAAGGCAAACGTGCGGAGTATGATCTGAATCAGGTTGAAGTGGGGTTTACCAATGCAAACCGTTGTGACGTTCCGTTTTTGGACCTCTTCCATAATGCAGTTCACCACATCACTACCCTTCGCCTGAATCACCTCCGCGCCCAATTCGGTGGCCAGCTTAAAGTTATTGATAAGGTGTCGTTGTATATCCAGGCGAATGCGGTCGGGGTCTTCAGCCGGTGTTTGTACGTAGAGAACGTACCAGCGCGAATTAAAATAAGCCGCTAAACGGGCGGTTTTGCGAATCACCCGACGGGCAATGTCCGGGTTTGAGCTGATACTGGCCAGAAACCGCTCCGATCTGGCCTGCACGTTGGGCGGCAGCGAGGTTTCAATTTTTCGCTCGACGGCCGTAGCCACTTCAAGCAAAGCCAGTTCGCGGAGTTGTAGAATCTTCTCCGGCTGAAAAAAATTGGTCAGCGCCGTGGCTACTTTCGCCTTATCGTAGATTTTACCGTCTTTGAGCCGGGCAATCAATTCATCGGCCGTCAAGTCGATATTAACCACCTCATCGGCCATATGCAGGACTTTGTCCGGTACACGTTCCGTTACATCGACGCCCGTAATTTCATGTACGTCATCGTATAAACTTTCGATGTGCTGTATATTAACCGCCGAAATCACGTTGATACCGGCATCTAAGATTTCCAGCACGTCCTGCCAGCGTTTTTCGTTTTTAGAACCCGGAATATTGGTATGGGCCAGTTCATCAACAATGGCCAGCTCGGGGTGCGTATTGATGACAGTCTGTACATCCATCTCTTCCAGTTCACGCCCTTTGTAAAATAGTTTCCGGCGGGGAATAATGGGTAGCCCCACAATCAACGCCTGGGTTTCGGCACGGTTGTGCGTTTCGATAAAGCCGATTTTCACGTCGATACCGCTTTTCAACAGCGCATGAGCTTCCTGCAACATGCGGTAGGACTTGCCCACTCCCGCACTCATACCAATGTAAATTTTGAACTTGCCCCGGCGGGACTGTTGAATGAGCCGCAGGAAGTGTTCGGCAGATTGGTCTCGGTCGTCGGTCATAGCTCAGTTAATCAGAATTTCGGTTCGTGACAGCCGTCAGGATAAACAAAAAAGCACAAGCCAATCCATTGGCCACTATTCCAATTGATCAGCGATTACTATGGTTGGCCAGGACTATTAGGATAACCGCCACCAAATTGGCCCGAACGACAGGGTAGGCAGACTATTCCAGGCCAGCATAACCCATATCAACGGCATACCGATTATCAGGCCATTCAGTAGGGAATTGTGGTTTAGTTTCACGGATACAGCAGCCATTGTATGCCGATATAAGGAAGTAATCATACAATGGCCGAAGGCTTCTCAGCCGATCCGTTCAACGTATGATTTTCTACGCAGAAGCTGCCCCATTCTGTTCTTTTCGTTGCTGTAGCCCTTATATGAACGGACTCTGAGAAATTAAAACTTAAAAATCGCTGCCATACCCAGCGTTGACTGGCTCTTTACGGCTTTCCGATCGCCATCAATGAACTTGTTCTTACTATAGCTGTCCACCCGAAACTCAGGTTTCAGAAGCACATGCCCACTGCCGGTGATGATATTGCCCGTAATGGTGAGCGCATTAATCGTTACGCCACTGCCATCGGCTGCCAGCAACGCCCGTGCGGCACCCGCGTTATCAAAGTATTCATAGCGGGCACCCAAACTAAACTTCCCCGAAAAGGCATAGTTGGCATACCCGGCTATTCCGCCCCAGTTCGTTGATTTGGGCGTATATGAACCCGTTGCATACGGATTGCCCCCCTGCTGATAGCCTCCCTTCTGCCAGCCCGTTACGGCATTCAGGCCCAACAGAAACTTGTCGGTAATCTGGCAGGAGGTGGTCAGGTCATAGATCGCATACATACCCGTCGAATCTTTGCCATTGGCTTTTTTGTCGGCTTCGTTCGAGATGGCTGTGTTCAGATACACGTTCCAGCCTTTGGCCGGGCTGACGAATAACTGGGCAATGAAGCCCTTCGCGTGGTTGTTGTCATAAATTCGGTCGATGTTGTTGACAACGCCCACCATCAGATAAGCCCGGTCGCTGAAGGCATACTGCGCTTTCAGCCCGATGTGATAGAAGGGTCCGTTATTAAAGAGGTTTGAGAGCGAATAATTGTAGTTGACCGGCGCGTCGATTACTTCATAGCCAATGTGGGTACCGAACTGGCCAGCCGTGAACGTTAGTTTGGGGGAAGCCTTTAAGGTAAAATACAACTGTTTGATGGCCAATGAACTGGAGGTAGATGCTCCACTATTCAGCGAAAACACGTTGCCATAGTTGCCCAGGTCGGCAAACGGTCCGAAAATAAGGTCAATCACGGCATCGACGTTATCGGATGTATAAGTGGCTTTGCCCTGCACCAGACCGATACCGAACTGGCCTGCCCGCTGGTCGAAGGCCCGTGCACCCCCGCCCACGCCCGTGTTCAACTGGTCGAAAGGCTGGTTGAAGTTGCCAAAATAATATGTATCTAAGTAACCCGTAATCGCGAACTTACCACCAGCAGTGGCAACCGGAACAGTGTTAGAAACGACGGGGGTTGGCCTAGAAACAGCCTGCTTTGATGTAGCGGTTGTATCAATCACCTGAGCAAATGCGCTCAGTATGGGAGCGGCCATCAAAACCGATAAACTAAATAGTTTTTTCATTTCATTGTCGCCGTAGCGACGGTTTTGTTGGAAATTCCGAACAATAGCGTCTGGTTGGTTAATAAATCGAGGTACTTAATAGGTCAGGTACTCGGCAATGGGGCCAATGGACAGGGCTGGAAAGAAGCTTAACGCGCCGAGGATAATAATGACAGCGGTTAGCAGTAGTCCGAACGTCCACGATTCGGTTGGCAGCACCCCCATCGTAGGCGGTGTGTACCGTTTTTCAAACAGCAGCCCCCCAATGGCCAGTGGCCCGATGATGGGAGCGAACCGCCCGAAGAACATGACCACCCCCGTTGAGATATTCCAAAAGGGCGTGTTGTCACCCAATCCCTCGAACCCAGACCCGTTCCCGGCCGCCGACGAAACGTATTCATACAATATCGTTGTGAAGCCGTGAAAGCCGGTCGGTCGGGTGGTCCCGTTGCTTAGCCAGCCGATGTCGGGATTGACATTCTGAATCGCTACGGCCACGCCTGTCGCAGCCAAATACAGCAGGGTCAGGATGACGATGACGAATGTTGCAATCTGAATTTCGGGTATGCCCACTTTCTTACCCAGGAGTTCGGGCGTTCGGCCAATCATCAGACTGCCAATAAAAATGGCGATGATGATGTAGAGAAACATGTACAGAAAACCCGTACCCACCCCGCCGTAGAACGAATCCAACTGCATGCCCAGCAGCATGAACAAGCCCGAAAGGGGGGTGTAGCTGTCGTGCATAGAGGTGAGTGTACCCGCCGGAATAACGACGTTTACGCCACACCAGAAGGCCGACGCCAGCGTACCAAACCGCATTTCCTTGCCCTCTAAACTGCCTTGCGTCTGGTCAATGCCCAGTTGGCTGATTGCTGTGTTACCACCCAGTTCCTGCTGAATCGTCGGAATGGTCAGGACTAACCAGCAACCAGTCATGATCGTGAACAGGATAATGGCCAGCTTCCGGCGGTTCAGAAAATAGCCCAGGAAGACGACAAACGCCATCGGCAGCAGAAACACGTTGATCAGGTTCAGGATGTAGCTGGCGAAGTTGGGGTTCTCGAATGGGTGCGCCGTATTCGCCCCGAAGAATCCCCCGCCATTCGAGCCGAGGTGCTTGATAGTCAGCATGGCCGCTACTGGCCCGGTCGATACCGTTTGCTCCGCACCTTGCAGAGTTTTAATGACCTGATACGGCTCGAACGTCATTGGAACGCCCATAAACAGTAGTAAAACAGCCCCGATTAACGACAAAGGGACAAACACCCGTGTGATCGACCGCACGAAATCCTGATAGAAGTTGCCCACGTTTGTGCTGGTTATATCCTGCAACGACCGCACCACCACCACGCCAACGGCCAGACTTGTTCCCGCCGATACGAATTGCAGAAACGTTAACACGGCCATCTGGGTAAAATAGGTTGCCCCGCTCTCGCCCGAATAATGCTGTAGATTGGTACTGGTCAGGAAACTGATCGCTGTATTAAAGGCCAGCGTCCATTCCATCGATGGAATGTTGGCTTGGTTCCAGATGGGAATGTCCGCCTGTACCAACAGTAGCACGAAGGCGTAAATCAACCAGATTCCGTTAATGATGAGCATAGTCACCGCGTACTGCCGCCACGTCATCGGCTGAGCGGGGTCAACGCCCCCAAGCTGGTAAATCAACCGCTCCAGCGGAGCCATAAAGTTGAACGGCGGTCGGATGGCTGCACTTTCGCCGTCGCGGTAAGGTTTCCTCTCAAAGACCTGGTTGAGGTAACGGCCAACCAGAATAGCCAAGCCAACGGCCACTCCGAAGAGCAGCACCAGACCAATCCCTTGCGTAATCATAATAGTCTCTGATTATTAACCGGGCCAACCGGTTAACAACCGGACGAACCGGCTATGATTTACTTAAGTTGGTCAAGCGCTACGTTCAGGGCTAACACATTCACTTTTGAGGGGCCGAAGATTCCCAGCAGTGGACCTTCCGTTTGTTGGTCAACCAACTGCGTCAGTCGCTCGGTAGATAAGCCGCGTACTTTGGCAATCCGGGCAACCTGAATTTTAGCGCCGGCAGGCGACAAATCCGGATCGAGACCCGAACCCGAAGCCGTTACTAATTCAGCCGGAATATCTGCTTTGTTCACGCCGGGGTTATGTACCAGGAATGTGTCGATACGAGTCTGAACGGTTTTCAAATAATCGGGGTTGGATGGCCCTTTGTTCGACCCGGCCGACCCGGCTGCATTGTAATCCACTGCCGACGGGCGACTATTGAAATACCGATCTTCAGTGAATTTCTGGCCAATTAGTTTATACCCAACCACCCGGCCATTGACCATAACGGTTTCGCCTTTGCCCCCACCCGGTGCCAGGCGGGCAATGCCTGCCACAACCAAAGGATAAACGACGACTAAGATAACCAGCATGACAAGCGTCAGGCGAATGGCGGGTCCAATAGGTGTTTTCATGGTTTGTTTTGTTAGGCTGATTCGTCAGCCAGATAAAAAATCAGACAAATAACCCGACGGCTAAATCAATCAGTTTGATGCCGGCAAATGGCGCAACAAGCCCTCCTAAGCCGTAGATAAACAGGTTCCGGCGGAGCAGCGACGAAGCCCCAATCGGCTTGTATTCCACCCCGCGCAGCGCCAGCGGAATCAGCATTGGAATGATGATGGCGTTAAAAATTACGGCCGACAAAATTGCCGATTCGGGTGAGTGCAGCTTCATGATGTTCAGCGCCTGCAAGGCTGGAATCGACAGGGTAAACAGAGCCGGAACGATGGCAAAATATTTGGCTACGTCGTTGGCAATGCTGAAGGTGGTAAGCGTACCCCGCGTGATAAGTAGTTGCTTACCGATTTCAACGACCTCGATTAGCTTGGTCGGGTCGTTGTCTAAGTCCACCATGTTGCCCGCTTCTTTGGCCGCCTGCGTGCCGGAGTTCATGGCCACACCCACGTCGGCCTGCGCCAGTGCGGGCGCATCGTTGGTACCGTCACCCATCATGGCCACGAGTTTACCGCCCGTTTGCTCGTGCCGGATGTAGTTCATTTTGTCTTCCGGTGTGGCCTGGGCAATGAAGTCATCAACCCCCGCTTTTTCGGCGATGAATTTGGCTGTCAGGGGGTTGTCGCCTGTTACCATTACCGTTTTCACACCCATTTTCCGGAGCCGGTCGAAGCGTTCGGAAATGCCCGGCTTAATGATGTCCTGTAGTTCGATTACGCCCTTAACTTCCTCATTTTCAATCACGACTAAGGGCGTTCCCCCGTTCGCGGCAATTTTCCGGGACTGTTCCTCCGTTTCGTTTGGAAATGGATTTCCAGCCCGTGTCACGATGGTCCGAATGGAGTCGGTTGCGCCCTTGCGGATGCGCGCGCCGGATGGCAGATCAATGCCCGACGAGCGGGTTTCAGCCGTGAACTTAATGAGTTTGGCGCCGGTCGTGTTCAGATTCCGGGTAACATCGGTCCCCCAATCTCCAGTACGGGCCAGTTCAACAATGGATTTTCCTTCCGGTGTTTCATCGGCCAGCGAACTCAGGGCCGAAATCCGAATCATATCGGCCTGGTTAATGCCCGGCGCGGGGTAGAAATGGGTGGCTTTCCGGTTGCCAATGGTAATCGTACCGGTCTTATCCAGCAACAGCGTGTCGATATCGCCCGCCGTTTCAACAGCCCGCCCCGACTTGGCAATCACGTTGGCCCGCAAAGCCCGGTCCATACCGGCAATGCCGATGGCGGACAACAGCCCGCCAATGGTGGTTGGAATCAGGCAGACGAACAGCGAAATCAGGGCCGCAATCGTGATGGGCGTGCTGGCATAATCGGCGAAGGGCTTCAGCGCCACACAAACGATGATAAAAATCAACGTAAAACCCGCCAGCAAAATCGTCAGGGCAATTTCGTTGGGCGTTTTTTGGCGGGTAGCTCCCTCAACGAGGGCGATCATTTTGTCGAGAAACGATTCGCCGGGCTGGGTCGTCACCTGCACTTTGATGCGGTCGGAGAGTACTTTTGTGCCCCCTGTAACGGACGATTTATCGCCCCCGGCTTCGCGAATCACCGGAGCCGATTCGCCCGTAATGGCCGATTCGTCGATGGTCGCCAGCCCTTCGACTATCTCGCCGTCGGATGGAATAATGTCGCCAGCTTCGCAGAGGAAAACGTCGCCTTTAACGAGTTGGGCCGATGAAATGATTTGTTCTTCATCGAGTTTGTGTTCGCCCACCGGGCGGATAACTTTGGCGGGCGTTTCCTGGCGCGTTTTGCGGAGCGACTCAGCCTGTGCTTTTCCCCGTGCTTCGGCAATGGCCTCGGCGAAGTTGGCGAACAGCACCGTAATCAGCAGAATAAGCGTAATGACCAGGTTGTAGCCCAGCGAGCCCTGCGTTTTATCGCCGGACAGGCCGATATAAACCGTCACCAGCACCATAATCAACGTGCCAACTTCAACGGTGAACATCACCGGATTCTTAATCAGAATAGCAGGGTTCAGTTTAATGAACGACGCCCGAATTGCCGTTCCTACAAGTTCGCGCTGGAACAGGCCTGGAGAGGCTGATTGCTTTGCCATTTTTGGTATCTGTCTTGAACTTTACTTCCGCTGAAAAACTGATTTTGTCGATTATAAAAATCACAGTCAATCAAATCATCAGGGGACTTACAGTTCTAAATTAGTTAAGTGAGAAATACTCGGCCAATGGTCCCAGCGCGAGCGCGGGAAAGAACGACAGGGCCGTGAGAATGAAAATAACAGCGAAAATCATCAGGCCAAACGTTGGCGTATCGACCGGCAATGTACCCGACGATTCAGGCACGTACTTTTTCCGGGCCAGCAAACCCGCAATGGCCACCGGGCCAATGATGGGAATGAACCGACCCAGGAGCAGCACGATACCCGTCGTGTAGTTCCAGAAGAAGTTGTTATCGCCCAGCCCCTCGAAGCCCGACCCGTTGTTGGCGTTGGCCGACGCGAATTCGTACAGCATCTCCGAGAACCCGTGAAAACCGGGGTTATTAAGCCAGGCCGACGGTTTTACCGCCCAGGCTGCGTCGCCGTAGTTAATGAACAGCCAGGCCGCCAGGGCCGTGCCACCCTTCACAAGCAGGGTGCTGAGCAGGGCCACAATCGACGCGATTTTGATCTCCCGTGCTTCCACTTTCCGACCGAAGAGTTCGGGCGTGCGGCCAACCATCAACCCCGAAATAAACACGGCGATGATGAGAAAGTAGTAGAAATTAAGCAAACCGGCACCCGCTCCGCCGTAGAAGGCATTCACCATCATACCCAGCAGTTGCATCATGCCCGACAGGGCCATCGAGGAGTCGTGCATGGAGTTGACCGACCCGGTTGAGATGATTGTTGTGACGATACTCCAGTAGGCGGAAGCCAGCGGCCCGAAGCGTACTTCTTTGCCTTCCATCGCCCCCGTTGGTTGGGTAACGCCCAGTTGGGCGATGGCCGGATTACCACCCAGTTCGCTGAAAATAGTGGGGATTAACAGCAGGAGCATCCCAACCGTCATAACGCCATAAATCACCCAGGCAAACCGTCGGCGGTTGATGAAAAAACCCAGCGCAAAAATCATGGCGATTGGCACCAGGGCCTGCGCGATCATCTCAACCATATTGGTCAGGTAGTTCGGGTTTTCGAGCGGGTGCGCCGAGTTGGCGCCAAACCAGCCTCCGCCGTTGGTGCCGAGGTGCTTAATGGCAATCATGGCAGCCGCCGGCCCGCGCGAAACATCCACCGTATCGCCTTGCAGGGTGATAATTGTATCCTTCCCGTCGAAACTGGCCGGGGTCCCATTAAACACCAGAACAAGGGCGATAACGAGCGATCCGGGCAACAGTAGGCGCGTGATTGAGCGGGTAAACAGGACGTAGAAGTTACCGACTGTTTCAGACATTTTGGGCATAAATGAGCGGAACAGCAGTACGGCTCCGGCAATGCCTGTTGCGGCCGATGTGAACATGAGAAACATCATGACGGCTAATTGCGTCAAATACGTGGCTCCCGACTCACCCGAGTAGTGTTGCAGGTCGCAGTTGACCATGAAACTGATGGCCGTATTGAAGGCCAGGTCGGCAGTTTGCGAGGGGTTGCCATCGGGGTTGAGCGGCAGGCTTCCCTGAACCAGCAGCAGCACGAACCCAAAGGCCAGCAAGACGGCGTTGAGCGTCAACAGGGCAACCAGGTTCTGTTTCCAGCTTAGGTCGGCGGTTTCGTCGATACCCCCCAATCGATAAATCAGCCGTTCGAGGGGCTTCATAAAGCCAAACGCCGATCCGTCATTAAATACGTTGGCAAGAAACTTGCCCAGCGGAATGGCCAGCAGGACCGTCAGGCCGTACATGACAACAACGCCCATCCATTCGGTAGTCATCGTGTGGTAAAGAATAGTTAGAATTTTTCCGGTTTAATCAGCACGTACAACATGTAGGCAAAAACCAGTAGCGCGATAATAAAGACGATGGTAATCATTGAGTAATGAGTGAAAGCGTGAATGGGCGAACGAGCGAATAGAAACGAGGGAATAGGAAAGAGCAGCTACAATCACTCCGCTCCGGCAGCCCGGTTTCCCTCATTCGCTCTTTCGCCTTTAAATATGTTCAAACCACTCGATGGCTTTGTAGAAGATGACAAAGCAAAGGAGTGCCGAACCGATTAGAAGCAGGAGAGTTCCCATAGTTTGTGAGCAATACTGTTTAGTTTGAACCAGCTATGCCAAAAAGCAGTCCAATCTTAGTACGCACAGCACGCTAATGACACACAAATCTGATTTACAGACAGTTATCTATAGAAGCAAAAAAAAAGTGGAGCCACACTAAGGAAGCCTACCCTACCAAAATGGAAAGGTCGATTCTCATTTTGGCAAGGCAGGCGGGGTAGGCGGTTTTTACTTTGGCAGGCTACCAGCGTAAGGTTCGCTTTTTTGAACAGCCTTAAAAACCTGGAATCAGGTTGGTCTTGAAGAGTTTAATGGCAATCGCCAGCAGAATAATTCCGAAGATTTTACGCAGCACGGCCAGTCCACCCGAGCCGAGCCGGGTTTCGAGCCAACCCGACGATCGCAGAACGGCATAAATCAGGATCAGGTTAAGAATGATCCCGATAATAATATTGAGTGTCTGATACTCAGCCCGGAGGGATATAATGGTTGTGAGGGTGCCCGCCCCGGCAATGAGCGGAAAGGCAATCGGCACAATGTGGGTTGCTCCGCCGGTATCCATCTCCGATTTAAAAATCGTCCGACCCAAAATCATTTCCAGACCAATCAGGAAAATAATCAATGCCCCGGCTACGGCAAACGAAGCTACATCGACCCCAAATAACTGCAGAATCCGCTCGCCCACAAACAAAAACGCAATCATCAGCACACCCGATGCAAACGTAGCCCGTTCGGATTCAATCTTACCCGACTTCCGGCGCAGGTCAATAATTATCGGCAACGACCCAATAACATCAATGACCGAAAAGAGAATCAGGGTAACGGAAACAACTTCTTTTAAGCTGAACATGAGAATGCATTTGTCATACTGACCGCAGAAACTGCATTAAGGTTCCAATCTCTTCGTCAGTAATGGCCGGAAAATTGGCAATCCGAAAGGCGGTGTTCTTCCAGTCGCCATACCCATTACCGAGTGTAATGCCAGCTTGTTGAGCGGCTGTTTTAATCGCTTTTATGGCTGATTCAGACCCCTCTACCGCTATAACCGTATCAGACCGAATAGCCGGATCATTGATGAGACAGTTGAAAGGCGTGGAGACCATTTCCTGCTCAAAAAACGCATACCAGTCTGCCGCCCTCTTTTTCGTGATGGCATTCACAACGGCAATGGGCGGCACCTGCTGCAACACGCGCATGAGCAGATAGATACCCAGGCCGTTAGGCGTGTAGGGCGTCTGGAATTTCGAGAAATTTTCGTGGATGAACAGCAGACTGTTGTAATGAGCATTCTCCCCAATTTCCTCCGCCCGCTTCAGCGCGGCTGGCGAATAGATCAGCACGGCCAGCCCCGCCGGAAGTCCAAAACATTTCTGGACCGACGCAAACCACACATCCGCTAAGGTCCAGTCGAGCCTGATACCGGCCATCGACGACACAGCATCGACGGCAATGATCGACGAAAAATCCCGGCGAAACCCGGCCAGTGTCTCCATGCTGACCTGCGTGCCATTCGATGTTTCATTCTGCACGATGCAGAGCACATCGGCCTCATTCAGGCTGGCAGGTGGGTTGATTCGGTAGGCGTATTCCGCCCATTTTTTGCCGAAAGCCCCACTGTGCGGATGCAAACTGGCCTGGTCCGTTAGCGACTGCGCGACAATTTCCCAGCATTCCGTTGCCGACGAAACCAGTGCGATATGGTAATTAGGTGGAATATCGAGTTTCTCCTGAAGCAACTCAATAACCTCCTTCACAACCTCCGTAAAACCTGTACTGCGGTGGTTCAGGCTTACAATGCCCTCACGCACAGCCTCGGCAGCATACTCAGCCACCTGCGGATACACTTTCGACGGACCAGGGTAGAACGTAATCATGAGTTAATGAATAATGGTTAATGTAAAATGACTAATGACAAAATCACACCGAACACCCATTATACATTGTTCATTAGTCATTTTACATTATCTACTAAATACCGCACCGCCAGTTCGTAGCCCGTCAGGCCCAGGCCAACAATAACGCCTTTGCATTTAGCCGACAGGTAGCTATGGTGCCGGAACGATTCGCGGGCATGAACATTGGAAATATGCACCTCCACCGCCGGGGCCGTCACCGCCGACAGGGCATCGGCAAGGGCAATGGAGGTATGGGTGAATGCACCGGCGTTAATGACGATGCCATCCACGTCGAAACCCAGTTCATGAATTTTATCGAGCAGTTCGCCTTCGTGATTCGACTGAAAATAGCGAAGTTGCACGTCGGGAAACTGCTCTTCCAGCGTTTTCAGGTAGTCGATGAACGAGCGATTACCGTAAATACCCGGTTCGCGCTTACCCAGCAGATTGAGGTTCGGGCCGTTTATGATGAGAATGCTTTTCATGAATGTATAATGGTCAATGAATAATGAATAATGAAACAGTATCGCTATAGAGCCCCCATCATACATTAATCATTATACATTATTCATTTATAGTCTATGTGGCAAAGTTATATAAATGCCTTTAAGAACTACCTTAAACTGGAACGGTCGCTGGCCGAAAATTCGGTGGAGGCTTACCTGCATGATGCCGAAAAACTGCATCAATACATCCTACTCACCGACCCCGCCCTGACGCCCATGCAGGTGACGGAAAAGCAATTGATGAATTTCCTGAAGTATCTGGGTGAGTTGGGCTTAACGGCGCACAGCCAGGCCCGGATACTGTCGGGTCTGAAGTCGTTTTTCAACTACCTGCTGTTCGAAAACCTGATTCAGCACAACCCAACGCAGTTACTCGAAGCGCCCAAACTGGGCCGCAAACTGCCCGACACGCTGAGTTTCCCCGAAATTGAGGCTATTCTCGATGCCATCGACCTGTCGACACCCGGTGGCACCCGCGACCGGGCCATGATTGAGGTCCTGTACAGTTCGGGCCTGCGCGTGTCGGAACTGCTCAACCTGCGCCTGACGAATTGTTATTTCACCGAAGGGTTTGTGCGCGTACTGGGCAAAGGCGATAAGGTTCGGTTGGTACCCATTGGTGAAGATGCCATGCACTACACCCGCATCTACGTTGAGCACGTGCGGAGCCAGTTGGCGGTGCAGAAAGGCGATGAAGATACCATTTTCCTGAACCTTCGCGGTAAGCAGCTCTCTCGCATCTCGGTGTTCACGACCATTAAAAAATTAGCGGCCGAGGTAGGCATCAAAAAAACGATTAGCCCGCACACCTTCCGGCATTCCTTCGCCACGCACCTCATCGAAGGCGGGGCCGACCTGCGGGCCATCCAGCAAATGCTTGGCCATGAGTCCATTACGACCACCGAAATCTACACCCACCTCGACCGCGACTATTTGCAGCAGACGTTACGGGAGTATCATCCGAGGGCAAATAGCAGGGGGCGCGGGGCAGGATAGTACGCCCTGCCCCGCGCCCCCTGCTCCACGCAATTAACAAAAAAGTCCCCGCTGTCGAAGCCGACGGCGGGGAGCCCCCAATCTAACTAACCCAAAACTATATGCAATGTATTAGACTTCCACGCCCGTTTTCTCGCCAACGAACTGCTGATGCGGGTGCCTAAACAGCAGATTGAAGGAGGTCAGGCTGCCGTAAATCCGGGTGATGTATTGCTGAATGTTAATTTTCTCTTCGTCGTCGAGCGGGCTGGCATTGATGCGTTGTTCGAGCACGCGCAAACGGTCGCGCACCAGCACGATTTTGTGAAAGAACGCGTCAATGGGCATTTCCTTCTGCGACAAATCGGCCCGGCCAGGTTTAAGCACTAACTTCCCTCCTTTCCACTTATCGCCCAGCGGCACCAGTTCGGTCTGGTCGACCCACCGCTGAAGCACCCGTGTCAGCGACTGCTCCACGTCGAACAGGCTCACCAGGTCGCCATCGGGTTCGAGGGCTTCGATGATGGTGAAGGGTGCGTCAAATTTGAGTATCTTCACGCCCTGCCCGATGAACGTGATGGTGTAGCCGCTGGCTTTCAGATTGATAACAACGCCTTCGCCGAACTCGTCGTGCCGGATACGCGAACCAATTCCCAATAGGGTAATCATAAAACGGGGATGTTTAAGGCTTTAGACTATCTTAAACAAACCCCGTGCCAGAATAAATTGACCGTTTCGTTTTTTCGTTAATATGCTCGCTGATACGACGCTCCTGCTTCCGCAAACCGACAAATTCACCCTGCCCGACGGCACACATTACCTCAACTGCGCGACCCGGTCGCCCCTGAGCCGGGCCGTTGAGCAAGCCGGTTATGAAGCAATTCGCCGGGATACAAACCCCTTCGGTTTGCGGCCCGATGACTTTTTCAGTGGGGCCATTCGGGTTCGGGCTTTGTTTTCCCAACTCATCAATAACGCCAACACCGACCGGATTGCCGTTATCCCATCGGTATCTTATGGCATGGCCATAGTGGCCCGAAACTTGCACCGCAAACCGGGGATTCGGGCCGGGCAACGGATTGTGCTGATTGGCGATGAATTTCCAAGCGATGTATATGCCTGGGGCCGCGTCTGCACCGACCTGGGGTTGAGCATAACGACCGTTGCAATGCCAGACGAATTCCCCAGAGGCCCCCTCTGGAATGAACGATTGCTGGAGGCTATCGGCCCTGGCACGGCCTTAGTGGTGGTGCCGCCGGTGCATTGGATGTACGGCATTCGATTCGATTTAGAAGCGATTGGGCAGCGGGCGCGGGCCGTTGGCGCGTGGCTGGCTGTTGATGGAACCCAGTCGATTGGGGCGTTACCGTTCGACCTGGCAACCGTTCAGCCCGATGCCGTCATTTGTGCGGGCTATAAGTGGCTGATGGGGCCGTATTCGATAGGGCTGGCGTATTATGGCCCGGCTTTCGACGAGGGCATTCCGCTCGAAGAGGGCTGGATGAACCGGCTCGACAGCAATCAGTTTCACCGGCTCATGGATTACCAGCCCGCCTATCGGCCCAAAGCGTATCGCTACAATGTTGGGGAGCATAGCCATTTTCTCCAGATGCCCATGCTCGAAGCCGCCCTGACGCAACTCCTCGACTGGCAACCGGCCCGCATTCAGGCGTATACGAAAAATCTTATGGCCGATGCCTGGCCCATATTAGAAAACCTCGGTTGCCGGGTTGAACCGAAGAACGGAAACCAGGGTCGAAGCCATCACCTGATTGGGCTGTGGCTGCCTGACCACGCCGACCCGATGGCTGTTCAGCAAGCGTTATTGGCCAAAAACGTTTCCGTATCCGTCCGGGCGCGGGCGTTACGCATCGCCCCACACATGTATAATACGCGTAAAGATGTCGAAGCGCTGGTTGATGTGTTGAGCGAAGTGATTTAAAGCAGGGGGTTGCTGACGCACGGAGGGCTGACGCGTCAGCAACCCCCTGCTCCGCGCTCCATGCTCCCTGCCCCTTCATACAACTCAAGCGGCAGATCATCAGGGTCGGCGAAGAAGGTGAACCGTCGGCCTGTGTGTTCATCGACACGGATGAGTTCGGTTACGACACCCTGTTCGTTCAAATGCGCGATGGCCGCATCGAGGTCGGCAACGGCGAAGGCCAGATGACGCAGCCCGGCAGCTTCGGGCCGGGACGGGCGCTTCGGCGGATTCGGGAACGAAAACAGTTCAATGATATACTGCCCGTTCAGGGCTAAATCTAACTTATAGGACTGCCGTTCGGCGCGGTACTGTTCGCTCAGCACCGAAAAACCCAGAATTTCGGTATAAAACCGCTTAGATGTCTCATAATCTGAGCAGATAATGGCAATATGATGAATAGCAGCCAATTGAAGCATAATTGATTAGGGAGTCAGTAGCGTGTCAGCCGCGAGGGTGTCAACGGCGGTTCCATCCCGTTCGGCGGGCAATGCCCGTTCGACCTCCCGGCGTTTATTCCAGGGGGCCGTTGTCCGGCGACCCATGTCGATAGCCAGTAAGGCAACAATGGTCGTGAAGACAATGAAAACGACGATAAAGATGCGACGGTTGCGGTTCATAGTTTCATCAATGAATAATGAGTAATAGAAGTCGGCTTGTGAACATTCTACATTCTACATTATTCATTAAAAATCTGTTTCGGTCCAATCTGAAACGATAGGTTGCCCGTTCGGCCCGAAACCTGCGCCCAGGTTAGGTTCTCAAACGTTACGGCTACCACGGCCCCTTTGCTCATCGACCCGATGGTTTCGTGCGTCAGAAACTCGGCTAAGTACGACACATCGGGGTTATGCCCCACAATCATTGCCGTTTGCGTGGTCTCAGGCAGGGCGTTGATCGCGGCCAGGTAGGCTTTCGGTCCACCATCGAACAGCCGGTCGTCTAACCGAATCTGTGCTAAGTCAAAGCCGATTTGTTCGGCAATTACCTTCGCCGTGTCTTTGGCACGCGGAGCGGTGCTGCTCATGATGGCATCAGGTAAAATAGCTTTCTGATGCAGATAGCGACCCATTCGGGCAGATGCAATAATGCCGTCGGGTGTGAGTTGGCGGTCGTGGTCAACCATAAACAAGGCCCGGTCTTCGGCTTTGGCATGACGAACGATGTAGAGGGTAATGGACATAATTTATCGTTTCAGGTTTCGGGTTCCAGATTCTCGGTTTGCCCTGCGAAACCTGGAACCTGAAACAAAAATAAGGTGCCGGTTGGTACATACCCGTTTTTAAAGATAAAAATTGGCTATCAGCCTTTCGCGGGACAATCCGTACTTTTGCGGGCAGAACCATTATTCGGTCGTCGATTCAGTATGAGTTATCAATCCATTCAGCAGCTATTAAAAACCAGGCCCGGCGTGGATTCGCCCGTTGGCACCACCGTGACCGTGAAGGGCTGGGTCCGCACCAAGCGCGAAAGCAAAAACGCCATTTTTATTGCCCTTAATGATGGCTCAACCATCAATAATATCCAGGCCGTTGCCGAAGCCGGTCAACTCCCCGACGAAACCCTGAAGCTGATCACGACAGGCGCGTGTCTGGCCGTTACGGGTCAGTTGGTCGAATCGCAGGGAGCCGGGCAGGCCGTTGAAGTGAAACTCACCGATGTAGTCATTTACGGTCCCGCCGACCCCGACAAATACCCATTGCAACCCAAGCGGCACTCGCTGGAGTTTCTGCGCGAGATAGCCCACCTGCGCCCGCGCACCAATACTTTCAGCGCGATTCTGAGGATTCGGCACGCGCTGGCCTTTGCCGTCCATAAGTACTTTAACGACAACGGCTTTTATTACTTAAACACGCCCATCATCACGGCATCGGATGCCGAAGGGGCGGGCGAAATGTTTCGCGTTACGACGCTCTCTGCCACCAAACCACCCCTGACCGACGAAGGCAAAGTCGATTACAGCCAGGATTTCTTTGGCAAGGAAACGAACCTGACCGTGTCGGGGCAGTTGGAAGGCGAACTGGGTGCATTGGCACTGGGCAAGATTTATACCTTCGGGCCAACCTTCCGTGCCGAAAACTCCAACACGACACGCCATCTCGCCGAATTCTGGATGATTGAGCCGGAAATGGCCTTCTACGAGTTGGAAGACAACATGAATCTGGCCGAAGATTTCGTAAAAACCGTCATCCGGTACGCTCTGCAACACTGCGCCGATGACCTGGCGTTTCTGGACAATCGGCTGAAGGAAGAAGAGAGGACAAAAAAGAAAGAAGAACAAAGCGAACTGAGTTTGCTCGAAAAGCTTCAGTTCGTCATCAGCAACGAGTTTGTCCGGCTCACCTACACCGACGCTATTGACATTCTGGTGAACTCGAAACCGGCCAGAAAAGGACAGTTCCAGTACGAAGTCAGTTGGGGTGTCGATTTGCAGTCGGAGCACGAGCGGTATTTAGTCGAGAAGCACTTCAAAAAACCGGTGATTCTGACCAATTACCCCCGCGACATCAAGGCGTTCTACATGAAGCAGGACGATGCACCCGCTATCAATTCCCGTGGTGAGGTTTTCGGCTCAACCGTCCGGGCAATGGACGTTTTGTTCCCCGGCATTGGCGAAATCATTGGCGGTTCGCAGCGCGAAGACGATTTGGACAAACTCACCGCCCGGATGCAGGAAGTTGGCATTGAACCGGAGGCCCTGTGGTGGTATTTAGACACGCGCCGGTTTGGGTCGGCTCCGCACGCGGGTTTTGGTCTGGGCTTTGAGCGACTTGTGCTGTTCGTAACGGGCATGGGCAACATCCGCGACGTCATTCCATTTCCAAGAGCACCGAAAACGGCGGAATTTTAACAGGAATGATGAATGATGAATTATTTTGCCTGTCATCATTTATCATTCTTCATTCATCATTCACATTATGCTCGCTTTACCCATCTTCCTGGCTTTGGCTTCCGGCTTCGTGGTTGTGGGCGTTTACACCGAACGCAAGGTGTCGGCGTTTATGCAGGACCGGCTTGGGCCAATGGAAACGGGTAAATGGGGATTGCTCCAACTCTTCGCCGATTTGCTGAAACTGCTTCAGAAAGAGGACATTGTACCCACTGCTGCCGACCGTACCCTGTTTTTGCTGGCTCCAGCGGTCATTTTTGTCTCGGTGTTTGCGGGCTTCGCCGTGCTGCCCCTCACCCCCGATTTGCAGGGATCGAACGCGGCTGTCGGTGTATTCTACCTCATGGCCATTGTCTCCTTCGACGTAGTTGGGATTCTGATGGCGGGCTGGGGGTCGAACAACAAATATTCGCTGTTTGGCGCCATGCGGTCGGTGGCGCAGATTATTTCTTACGAAATTCCGCTTGGGCTGACGATTTTGTGCGTGGTGATGATTTGCCAGACCCTCAACTTGCAGGCGATCAGTTTCCAGCAGGGCATTTTCTCTCCCGAAACCAATTACCTGTTTGGCCTGAAAGCGTTGGGTATCGACGTAACAACCTGGGGGGGCATCTTTTCCTGGAATATTTTCCGCAATCCGTTTCTGCTGATTGCTTACGTCATCTTTTTCATCTGCACCCTGGCCGAAAGCAACCGAGCGCCCTTCGATCTGCCCGAAGGCGAATCCGAAATCGTTGGCGGTTTTCATACCGAATATTCCGGAATGCGGTTCGCTCTGATCTACCTCTCCGAATACGCCATGATGCTGCTGGTGTCGTTCCTGGGCGCGGTGTTGTTTCTGGGCAGTTGGAACACGCCCCTGCCCAACCTCGGTCCCGTCCGGCTTGCCGACTGGACGAGTGGCGCCCCCGGCACCATCTGGGGGCATCTGACGGGTGGGTTCTGGCTGTTGTCGAAAGTATTTTTGGCCGTACTACTGCAAATGTGGGTGCGCTGGACATTGCCCCGCATTCGGGTTGACCAGATGATGCACCTGTGCTGGAAAGTGCTGACCCCAGCCGGTTTGCTGCTCCTGCTGATTTCAGGAATCTGGCGATTGCTGATGGTGTGAGCTTGAAATAGTCTTGGCTCATTTAAAAGCCCCTTCGTAACTTTGCGGTCTTTTAGCCTCCTCAATGTCTATCCTCACTCCTAATCCAACGGGCGATTTGGTCTGGCAGGTCGCCTGGCAATCGCCGGTGTTTCGCTGGAAATTCTTTATCGGCCTACTCGGCACCCTGGCGCTGCTGTTCACGTTTCCCTGGTTTTTTCAGACCATCGAGCAGCATTCCGGCCCCGTGCTGAACGACTGGGTGCTGGATCAACTCCCTCCGCAAAATGTGTCGCTCTGGATTTTTGTAGCGCTCTGGACTACGGCGCTGCTCCTGATTATCCGTGCCCGGCGCGGGCCTGCCGTTTTTATGATGTTTATGTATGGGTATATCCTCGTCAGCCTGTCGCGGATGCTGAGCATTAACCTTGTGCCGCTCGACCCACCCCCTGGGCTGATTCCCCTCATCGACCCCCTCAGTAACGCCTTCTATGGCAATACCTTCATTACCAAAGACTTGTTCTACTCAGGGCATACGTCGTCTATTTTTCTGATGTTCCTGTGCCTGCGTCGCTGGTGGGACCGCCTGTTTGCTTTTTTGGGTTCGCTGATTGTCGGAGGATTACTACTGGTGCAGCACGTTCATTACACAGTCGATGTGCTGGGGGCATTTGTCTTTACCTACCCGCTCTATTGGCTCGGCAAAAAAATTGCACTCAGCGGCTGGAACAATATCCAACGGGAACTGGAATGAGTCAGCCGATGTATGGCTGATAGATCCGCAGCGAATAAACCAGAACGGATGGACTGGCTGGCTGACCAGCCAGTCCATCCGTTTCAATAGAGCGGTCCACTACGGGTAGAATTAGGGTATTTCAGGTTTTTACTTACAACTTAAGTGCAAACTACGGTGAACATATTCTACCGTTAGATGGGGTCAGAGAGCGATTCGTTTATCTATTAAATGACTGATTAACAGCAAAATCGACCTGTTATCAAGTAAATCAGCCACCGCAACCGGAACAGCCGCTAATAAAATTCGCATTAATTAAATTGCCGTAAAGTAATCCTAAAATTGTAAATTTCGTAGATTTGAGCCATTAATAAACCGTGAAACCTGCGCCCGTCGGTCAGAGCGCGGTTGCTGGTTGGCATCAACGACGGAACTTCCGAATTGTAAACCACCGATATGAGCAAAATAGACTTGCCGCCCTATACGCTGGGCGAAACCATTACCCCCGAACAACGTCAGTTCTTCAACAAAAATGGCGTTATCGTTTTCCGTAACTTCATCAACCCAGAAACAGTCAAACTATTCATTAGTGAAGTTGACCGAATCGAAAAAGAGTGGCTGGCCGATGGCCGGGATAAAGTCAATGGTGTGCCCCTGAAATTTGGTCAGGATGATTCCGGAAACCCCATGATTCAGCGGATGTGCTTTCTGTCGCAGCACAGCACTGTCCTCCACGAATTTTTGCAGGACCCCCGCCTTCAGACTATTGTTGACCTGCTCCAGCCCTACGAAGGGCGCATTGGCGACATTGAAAAAGACGGGCTTATTCTCAACCATTACATCCGCACGCCTAACAGTAAATTTTCGCAGATGGGCTGGCATACCGATAGCCCGCGCGACCTGTTTCTGGGCCAGCGTATCATGCCAATGCTTAATGTGGGCATTCACCTCAACCCGACACCCTACGAGAACGGAGGGTTGCGCGTTATTCCCGGCACCCACAAGCAGGGCCTGCTGGGCATGATGTTCCGCAAAAAGTATTTCGTCGATAATGAACCCGATAAACACGAAATTGGCTTCGACATGAACGCAGGCGATTTATCGGTTCACGACGGTCGGCTCTGGCATCGGGCGCAGCAGTCGCCTTTTGTGGGTGAAGCCAGCCGTCGGCGGGTGATGTACGTGCCGGTCGTCACGGGCAAATACATGCCCAAGCACGAAAACAGCAAAACACCATTCTACCTCCGCTTCATCTCCAAAGTCAATATTTAAAATAGTAGTAAGTGGTAAGTTCGTACGTAATAAGTGGCTGACGCAAATTGTTATTGACGCGTCAGCCACTTATTACGTACGAACTTACCACTTACAAACTTAGCTACTTCATGGCCTACGCCCTCATTACAGGAGCCAGCCGGGGCATTGGTCTGGCCATCGCCCGCGAACTGGCCCGCCGAAAATTCGATCTGCTGCTGGTAGCCCGGTCGGGGTCAGTTTTAGAACAGGCCGCGAAGCAATTGGCGGCTGACCATGGGATCAAGACTGATTTTCTGGCGATTGATTTAGCCGAAGCCGGAGCGGCTCAGCAAGTTCTGGACTGGTGCACGCAAAAACAATATACCGTTCAGCTCCTGGTGAATAACGCAGGCTATGGGTTAAGTGGGCCTTTTGAGAAACATGATCTGGCCGAACATACCGCCATGATGCAGGTGAACATGACGGCCCTTATCGAACTGACCTACCTGTTCCTGCCGCAGCTTCGGCAACAAGCCAAAGCCTACATTCTCAACATTGGCAGTTCGGCGGCCTATCAGGCAGTACCGGGTTTAAGTCTGTATGCGGCCTCCAAATCCTTCGTACTTCAGTTTAGCCGGGGGCTGCATCAGGAGCTAAAACGCTCGCCGGTTTCGGTCACCTGCGTTTGCCCCGGCGCCACCGATACCAACTTCGTTGACCGGGCGCAGATTGGCGAGAAAGGCCGCAAAGCCGCCGAGAAGGTAAACATGACACCCGACGACGTTGCCAAACAAGCCGTTGAGGCCACACTGTCCGGGAAAACCGAAGTTGTCACGGGCCTGTTAAACAAAGCGGGGAAACTCATGGCGTGGCTGCTGCCCAAAGGGCTGGTGGAGCAAACCGCCGGCAGTATTTACGAGTGAAATTCACCTAATTTAGTTTGTTTGGCTTCTATTGATTCTGCCAAGTCACTGCCGCTAATCGCAGCAGTTTAGAAGCCAAAGAACCCATTTTGGAAAAGCGCTGGTTTTTATCCCCAACCCCATGCAAAAAGCTTTGTCCGCAGATGAGCAAAGTCCCCTTCAGGGGGCTGGGGGCTTAATTATAAATTGTATTCCGCTAATAGTTGGCACTTTATTTGTACTGCTGTGGTTGTACATATATAACTTTACAAAGACGTTGGATGCTGGACCAAACTTTATACCCTATTCCACTGCCTGCCGACGTCCAGCCAACACATGCAATTTTCCGATTTATCATTAATTGACCCTATCCTGAAGGCCGTTGCCGAAGAAGGATACACCACCCCAACCCCCATCCAGGAACAAGCCATACCGATTTTGTTGAGCCGCCGGGATTTGCTGGGTTGCGCCCAGACCGGCACTGGTAAAACAGCCGCTTTCGCTATTCCAATCCTGCAACTGCTGGCCGACGAGCGCAGCAAAAATCCGAGCGGTCCCCGACGCATTAAAACACTGGTACTGACCCCCACACGCGAATTAGCTATCCAGATTGCCGAAAGTTTCGGGGCCTACGGTCGCCATCTGCCCCTGCGCCATACCGTTATTTTTGGCGGTGTTTCGCAGCATTCGCAGGTCAATGCGCTTAAAGCCGGTGTCGATGTGCTCATTGCCACACCCGGTCGTCTGCTCGATTTAATGAATCAGCGATTTGTGTCACTTCACGATGTGCAGTTTTTTGTGCTCGACGAAGCCGACCGAATGCTCGACATGGGCTTTATTCACGACGTTAAAAAAGTCATTGCCAAGTTGCCCGAACGTCGGCAAACGCTGTTTTTCTCGGCGACGATGCCGCCCGACGTGGCGAAACTCGCTGATACGATTTTACATAATCCAGCCAAAGTTGAAGTAACGCCCGTTTCATCTACTGCCGATACGATTCAGCAGGCCATGTATTTTGTGGGTCGCGACGACAAGCGTAAACTGCTGGTCCACATCCTGAACGACACCAAAATCAAATCCGCTTTAGTGTTTGCCCGCACCAAGCACGGTGCCGACAAGGTGGTGAAAGACCTGCTGAAAGCAGGCATTGGCGCCGAAGCCATCCATGGCAACAAGTCGCAGAATGCCCGCCAGCGCGCGCTGTCGAATTTCAAAACCCGCGAAACACGCGTGCTTGTGGCTACCGATATTGCCGCACGGGGGATTGATGTCGATGAACTTTCGCACGTTATCAACTACGAACTCCCGAACATTCCCGAAACGTATGTTCACCGCATCGGGCGGACGGGCCGGGCTGGTCACGATGGAATTGCGCTGTCGTTTTGCGATGCCGAAGAAACTGATTTTCTACGGGATATTCACAAATTGATTGGTAAGCGCGTTCCGGTCATTGAAGATCACCCGTATGTGCTCGACATTGCCACCGCAGCCATTTCCCCCGCTCCGGCCCAACGCCAGG
The DNA here is from genome assembly GCF_054781775.1 of Spirosoma areae. Lineage (NCBI taxonomy): Bacteria > Pseudomonadati > Bacteroidota > Cytophagia > Cytophagales > Cytophagaceae > Spirosoma > Spirosoma areae. The sequence goes on from NZ_BAAGTT010000036.1 coordinate 186,790, forward strand.
GACAGGGTCGCAATGGCGGCAACCGAAATGGTGGTCGCCCAAATGGGTCGTCCAGTCAGGGGTCGTTCCGGAGTAGTGGCACGACAAACAGCCGTCAGACCGACTCATCGCCCAGGGGTGGTCAGCCACGCAGCAACCCATCGCCCTTCCGTCGGGAGGGTGGCAACACCAGTCCAGGCCGGGATACCAATCGCCCTGAACGACCCAGCCGGGGGACCGGTAATAGTCGGTTCAGTGGTTCCGGTTCGGATAAGAATTATTAAAAACCAAACAGCCCCGGACGAAATCCGGGGCTGTTTGGCGTTAAATGCCGGTGTTTTGTTAAGTTTTTGAACCCAATCGTTCCAGTTTGATCGTGTCGGGGCTATTGACAATCAGCGGCACCTGCTCGACTTCAACGTTCTGATGGTCTAACCCATACGCGGCTATGTCGGCCAGGCTAAACTTTTTCAGGAAGAAATACGCATTCAAAACAAATTCATCGAAACTCGACAGTTCGTTTTCATACGATAGAAAGCGGTTGATAACGATGAATTTGAAATCTCCCGCCACCTTCTGCTCCCGCAACGACTTGTAGCGGCTTTCGATAGTGACCTCCTTATTGGCCACCATCTCTTCCACGACTTTTCTGAAGAGTAAATTCAGCCGGGGCTGCACCCGGAAGCCAAGCCTGAACGTCACCCAAACAACGTCTTCGGGCTGGAGTATATCGACCGAATACGCCATTGTGTACGGTTCATCGACCAATTCCACATGAACGAACCAGTAGAGGTCGGCCCGCTTGGGCTGCCGCTCGATAATCGACGTGATGATGTGTTCTTCTATCTTCGATGTCCGGTCAGAAGCCGTCAGAAAAACTAAGTTCGTCGCGTATTTTGCCACATCCATATCGTTGCTGAGCGCTTGTAGAACAGGAAGGTAATCAGGCAGTTGTAAATACGTTGTCAGCCGTCGTTTGATCTGACTTCCCGCATACCAGATCGCCATAATACTCATGATGGTGAGGCCAAGCGCCATGCTTATCCAGCCTCCGTTGGCAAACTTGCGTAGATTAGCCACTAAAAACGCCCCTTCGATGGACAGGTACACGACAAGAAGAAACAGGACGGCAACCACCGGCACCCGGCGGCTGTAGAGATAATACGCCAGCAGTACTGTCGTCATGAGCATGGTGAGGTTAACCGACAATCCGAAAGCAGCTTCCATATTTTTCGACTCGCGGAAGTACAGCACCACAATGAAACAACCGGCCATCAGCAGCCAGTTAGCTGCCGGAATGTATACTTGCCCGCGTATTTCCGACGGAAAAATAATCCGCAGTTTCGGCAGCAGGGTTAGCCGGAATGCTTCGCCGACGAGGGTAAACGTGCCGCTGATGAGCGCCTGACTGGCAATGATGGTGGCCATCGTAGCAAGACCAATGGCGGGTAACAGCAGATTTGGTGGGACCAAGCCAAAAAACGGACTCTGTTCCAGTCGTTCGCCAAGATGGTCCAGCAACCAGGCAGACTGCCCTAAGTAATTCAGAACTAAGCAAATTTTAACGTAGGCCCAGGCAATCTGAATATTACGCCGGCCACAGTGACCCATGTCGGAGTAGAGCGCTTCGGCACCCGTCGAGCACAGAAACACCCCACCCAGCAGCCAGAACCCTTCGGGATACTCGGTTAGCATCCGGTAGCCGTAGTACGGATTCAGCGCGCGAAACACGCCCGGATTTTGCGCCACTGCATACCCACCCAATAGGCCGATAACGGTAAACCAGACAACCATGATTGGCCCAAACGCTTTACCAATTACCTTCGTACCCGCCTGTTGCACGGCAAAAAGCAGAAACAGAATAGCCAGCACAATCGGAATAACGGGCAGATCAGGATAACGTGGCAATAAGCCCTCGATGGCCGAACTCACCGAAATTGGTGGGGTGATGATACTGTCGGCGATTAAAAAACTGCCGCCCGCGATGGCCGGGATAAGCAGCCAGCGGGCATACCGGCGGATGAGCGTATAGAGCGAGAAAATACCCCCTTCGCCATTGTTATCGGCCCGCAGGGTGAGCAGAACGTATTTGATGGTGGTTTGAAAGGTGAGCGTCCAGAACACGCAGGAGGCTCCCCCCAGGGCGAGTATCTCGTTGATGGGTCGTTCTTCAATAATGGCCCGGTACGTATAAAGCGGACTGGTGCCGATATCGCCAAACACAATACCAATGGCAATGAGTAATCCGGCGGAACTTAGCTGGTCAATGGAATTTTTATGAGCAGACACAGGTAATGACTGAATTTTGACCTGAATTACTTACTTTTCTCTCTCTTTTCCTTAACTCTTCCATGAAACGATTGCTTTTGCCGCTCAGCATTCTGTTTACGCTGGCCTTTGGCTGGTCTCAATTTCGCCAAAACCCAACCGATACCAACCCCAACGACTACACCAACTGGGGCGAATACCTCGGCGGCCCCGACCGTAGTCATTTTTCGGCCCTCACCCAGATTACCCCCCAAAACGTTACGAACCTACAAATCGCCTGGACGTATGCTGCGCCCGACAGCGGTCAGATTCAGGCCAACCCGATTATCATAGAGGGCGTGCTGTATGGTGTGACGCCCACCGTACAGGTTTTTGCCCTCGATGCGGCTACGGGCAAAGAGCTTTGGAAATTTGGCAACCCCACTGATTCCCGGCTCAGCACCAGCCGGGGCGTTACGTACTGGAGCCCATCCCCCAGTACGGATCGGGAAGCGCGTATTCTTTGCACTGTCGGGTCGCTGCTGTATGCGCTGGATGCTAAAACGGGAAAACCGATTCTTAGTTTTGGGCAAGCGGGGCACATTGATCTGCACGAGGGCTTAGGCGAGCAGGCGAAAGACAAATTTGTTATCTCCAACACGCCCGGCACCATCTTTGAAGACCTCATTATCATGCCCGTTCGCCTGTCGGAAGGGGCCGATGCCGCGCCGGGTCATGTGCGTGCGTTCAATGTCCGCACGGGCAAACTCGTCTGGACCTTCCATACCATTCCGCAACCCGGCGAATACGGCTACGATACGTGGCCAACGGCTACCTATAAAAATACGGACGTTGGCGGGGCCAATAACTGGTCGGGTATGGCCGTTGACCGTCCACGGGGCATCCTCTACGTACCAACCGGTTCGGCGGCTTTTGATTTTTACGGCGGTAACCGAAACGGGCAGAACCTGTTTGCCAATTGCCTGCTGGCCCTCGATGCCCGCACCGGAAAACGGCTCTGGCATTTTCAGGCCGTTCACCACGACATCTGGGATCGCGACTTTCCGGCTCCGCCCAACCTGCTGACCGTAACGAACAACGGCCCCGACGGTCGGCCCCGACGGATAGACGCGGTGGCGCAGGTAACCAAGTCGGGGCATGTGTTTGTGTTCGACCGGGTATCGGGCAAACCCCTCTTTCCTATTGTTGAAACACCCGTGCCCAAATCTGACGTGCCCGGCGAAGTGAGCTGGCCAACGCAGCCTTTTCCTACCCGACCGGCTCCGTTTGCCCGGCAGAATTTCGAAGAAGCCGATTTAAACCCGCATTCAACTGAACGCGATACCCTGCTGGCCCAGTTTCGGCGCAGTCGCCGGGGTACGTTTCAGCCGCTGAGCCGGCAGGGTACGTTCATTTTCCCCGGTCTCGATGGCGGGGCGGAGTGGGGTGGTGCCGCCACGGACCCTGACGGAATCATGTATGTCAACTCCAGCGAAGCCGCCTGGCTCATCGCCCTGAACGATGTCCCGAAGCAGGATGCACTGGCACACCTCACCCTCGGCAACCGGCTCTACACCGTCAACTGTTCCAACTGCCATGGCCCCGAACGTAAAGGCAGTGCCGCCAGTGGCTTTCCCTCGTTGGTAAACATTGGCAAACGGCGCGACCGGGATTATGTAAACAAGATCATCAGTCAGGGCAAAGGCATGATGCCGGGCTTCACCCAGTTGTCGGCTTCCGAGAAAGTGGCTTTAGTAGGCTTCCTGTTTGATGATGAAAAGATTGAGGCCGTTGCACCCGCCAGACCGGTTGCCAGTGGCGTCCGAAAACCGGCTGTGCCGTACAAGATTTCAGGTTACACGAAGTTCACCGACAGCAAGGGCATGTCGGGCATTGCGCCACCCTGGGGAACGCTCAACGCCATCGACCTCAATACGGGTGAATACCTCTGGAAAATACCGCTCGGCGAAGAACCCGAGTTAGTGAAAAAAGGAATTCGCAACACGGGTACCGAAAACTACGGTGGCCCGGTGGTAACGGCCAGCGGCCTGCTGTTTATTGCTGCCACGAAAGATGAGAAATTCCGGGCTTTCGACCGGAAAACCGGCAAACTGCTTTGGGAAACAGCCTTGCCAGCCGCTGGTTTCGCTACCCCGGCAACCTATCAGATTGGGGAAAAACAATATGTGGTAATTGCCTGTGGCGGGGCCAAACTGGGCGCAAAAAAAGGAAACCAGTATGTAGCTTTCGCACTGCCGTAGAGCCGACCAGCCAATACTGATTTTAAACGAATGAATGACCCATCGTGTTATGGGTGACTACTCGCTGTTTCCTCAATGATCGTCCGCTTAGCCTTCCTGATTGTTTTACTCCCGACTGCCGGATGGAGTCAGCAAAATCGCGTTATCGACCGAAACGCCATTGGGTGGTTTACGTACAACGGCGACCATAAACTGACCGAACGATGGGAGTTGCACACTGAATACCAGTGGCGCCGGGTTGAACTGATTCGCTGCTGGCAACAGTCATTGGCGCGGGTTGGCCTGACGTATAAACTGAGTGACCGGGTGAAACTGGGTGGTGGCTATACGTTTTTCACGACATTTCCCTATGGCGATTATCCCGTTGCCGATGCAGGCGTACCAACCATAGAAAACCGCTTGCATGTAGATAGTCAACTTAGCGACCAGTTTGGAATCCTGGCCTTAACGCAGCGCATCCGGCTTGAGCAGCGGTGGCTCGGCCAGGGTACCGATGCCAACCCGCGCCAAATTGAAGGCTGGGAATACCAGAACCGGATACGGTACCAGTTAGCAGGCAAAATACCGCTCAACGGCCCGTCGGTTGACGACGGCGAATGGTACGTCAACTTTTTCGATGAAGTATTTATTGGCTTTGGCCGAAACGTTGGCAACAATGTCTTTAACCAAAACAGGCTGTCGGGCGGGGTGGGCTACCAGATTCGGCGCGACCTTAAACTGGAACTCAACTACCTCAATCAAATCCTGCAACACGCTGATGCTGACCCGATAACGGGCAAACCCGTTTTTGAGTTGAACAACGGGTTTCGGTTCAACGTGAACTATGACCTTGATTTTAGCGGTCGGTAAACGATGGCCCGGCTAACCCGTTACTTTCCGCCTTCCATCAGCGCTTTTTGCATTTGCTCGGCCACAAACTGATTGCCAGCCTCGTTGAGGTGAACGCGGTCGGTGGTGAGAATGCCCCGGTCTTTGTTGTCAGGATTATTTTTGAGGTCGTACTCCTGAAATGCCTTACGCAGGTCAACCAGCGGCAGTTCCTGCCGTTTAGCGAGGTCACGAATAAACTGACTGTACTGATTCAGGTCGCCATCCTGCTGGTTGGTCATGTCGGTTTTCTCGCCGATGGCCGCCGGGGTGCAGAGTACAACGCGCATATTGGCCGCTTTGAGTTTCTTCACGACAGCTTCGTAGAACTTCACGAACTTGTCGGGGTCGGTACCTGTGCCCGACGTAGCTTTGTGCCAGACATCATTCACGCCCACCCAAATGACCACCACATCGGGCTGTTTGGCCAGCACATCATCGTCCATCCGCAGAAACAGGTCGTAGATTTTGTTCCCGCCGATACCCGCCCCTATGAATTCAAACTGGTCGGCGGGCATTAGTTTTTTCAGCCGGTCGATGTAGCCACCGGGATTAACCCCGGCCTGGGTAATGGAATCGCCAAAAAAGACAACGCGAGTGGGTTTGGCCGCACTCATGGCGAGCAAACCAGCGATAAACAGGCAAGACAGAAGTCGGGAGAGTAGCGTCATACCGACTAAAGCAGGAAGAGGTTGGGCGTTACTTATTGACGCCCCAATTGGCTTGCAGAGGTGTTACCTATACGTTAGGGCAACACCTTGTCAACTATTGCCCAAATTTAGCGGCTTCGGTAAACCCTTTCCAGCTATCGGTACGGAAAGGCACCGCCGGAAAACCCGCCCGGTTGTAGAGATTCACGTCGCCGTTATCGTCGGCCCAGCCGTAACGCACCGCTACCGGGGCCGCTACCGAATCCGACGCCACAACAACGGCATTCCCCTGCATCTCGGCCTTTGCATAATAGAATTTCTGGTCGGCTCCCGCTACTTCAAATCCTTTCACGTAGCCATACCGATCGTTCACCAGCAGCCCGTCGCCCACGTTGCGAAACGTTAGCGTAACCCGCTTTCCCTCGACCGTTAGTTTATCGAACATGGGGCCACGCGACACATCGCCACTACCCTCCGGCTTCGGATACGCCACCCGCAGGGCTTCGGCAGCTAAGCGTTTGCCCACATCCTGTTTGTTTTTTGGGTGAATATCCGTGGGTTCGCCAATATCCGACGTTACGGCCATACCGGTATTGGGCAGTTGAAGGGTCATGGTTTGGGCTTCGCGCAATTCGGCCCAGGGGCTCCCCCGCCGACTGTTGCCGTTGGACGCATTATAGTTGGCCAACTGCACAAACAGAAACGGGAACTCCTGCCCCCAGTGTTGCCGCCAGTCCTGAATCATCAGCGGAAAGGCTTTCCGGTATTGGTAGGCTCGTCCGGCGTTCGACTCGCCCTGATACCAGATGGCGCCTTCGATGGCATACGGAATCAAAGGATTCAGCATGGCATTGAACAGTTGGGTAGCGTAGGTGTTGGGGCCGGGTTTATACGACGACTCATTTACCGACGCCACCCGATACTGCCACTCACCCACTAACGGAATAGTAAGACTTCCGCCCGACAGCCGATAGTGCTCCGGCTCGCCCATCAGTCCGCCCGCGCCCCCATTGTCCTGCACCCGCACGACAATTGTGTTTCGACCCGGTTTTACCAATCCATCTGGCAGCGCGTAAGCTCTGGGTTTAAGGCCAATTGTGCTGCCTACCAACTGCCCATTCACGTAGGTTGAATCGTCGTCGTCGATTGATCCGAAATGGAGGGTCATTTTTTTAGGATCACTGCCTTCAGGAATCATCACCTCGCGCCGAAACCAGACCACCCCATCCAGCGTCGGCAGCCCTTTCCACTCCCAGTCGCCCAGCCCGTTCATGGTTTTCCACTGGCTGGTATTGAATGCCGGGTCTGGCCAGGAACGTGTTTCTGCCGCCGTTGGCAAGCCCCCCTGTTGCGCCTGAATCAGTGCGCGCGTGCGTTCGGCGCCGTTTTTAATCACATCTTCATACGTGGCGGGTATTGTGCTCACCGCTGTTTTTAGTTCATCGTTCTGGTTCAGGGCTTCCCGGCTGGTCCAGGTTTCGGAGTGCGTTCCACCCCATGAGGTGTTTATCAGCCCAATGGGTACGTTCAGTTCGTGCTGGAGTTGCCGGGCGAAAAAATACCCGACCGCCGTGAAGCCCGGCGCCGTTGTAGGGCTGCACACACTCCAGTCGCCTTCCATATCATCTTTGGGCGTGAGACTCATGGCTTTCTGAACCAGCAACTGCCGGATGGTGGGGTAATTGGCAGCCGCAATTTCGGCCGTAGCGTTGTTGGCTGACCGGAGTTGCCATTCCATATTCGACTGACCGGAGCAAATCCACACCTCACCCGCCAGCACGTCCTCAAACGTGATCGTGTTTTTCTTCCCCTGCACAACCATCTGGTACGGCCCGCCCGCTTCCATCGGGTCGAGGGTAACCCGCCACTTCCCGTCTTTGCCTGCTTTACTGGTTTTGACCTGGTTATTCAGCGTGACGGTTACTTTTTCATTCGCATCGGCCCACCCCCAAACGGGCACGGGTTTCCGGCGCTGAATAACCATATGCGACCCAAACACCTTCGGCAGGCGCACATCGGCAAAGACCGCCTGCACACCCAGAACGAACAGGCAGAGAAAACCCCATTTCAAACTTTTCATTCGTATTCCCGATTTAGTTAGAACGTTCAGGCAACGTAAACCGAACGAGTTCTTATAAAAGGCAAAATAGAGCTTTTATCCTCAGTTTATTCCAGAATTTTCATGGCAGATGCAGAACGGATATTGCTAACAGGAGCCAGCGGTAATGTTGGGGCCGAAACGCTGCGTGCCCTGATGATGCTCCCCATTCATGAACAGGTTGAGGTAATTGCCGGACTGCGCGACCCAAACGGTGCACTCCATAAGTTGCCGGTGCAGCCGACGGGCATTGTCGCCTTCGATTTTACCGATGCAACGACCTTCGATGCGGCCCTAAGCGGGGTTAGCCGGGTGTTGCTGGTTCGCCCGCCCCAAATAGCCGATGTGGATAAATTCATTAAACCCTTCGTCGACGCCATGAAACGGGCCGGTGTGCGTCAGGTCGTTTTTTTGTCGTTACAAGGCGTAGAAGACAGCCGAAACATCGGACCGTCCCTAACACCCCATCATAAAATCGAAAAACTCCTTGTTGAATCTGGGTTGCCGTTTACGTTCCTGCGACCCAGTTTCTTCATGCAGAATCTGAGCACAACCCACCAGGATGAAATTCGGTTTCGCAGCGAGATTTTCATCCCGGCGGGTCAGGGCCGCACCAGCTTTGTTGATGTTCGCGACATTGCCGCCGTGGCTACTCTGGCACTGACAAGCCAAACAAATGCCTATGTAAACCGGGGCTTTGAACTGACCGGCTCCGACGCCCTGACGTATACTGAAATCGCGGAAATACTGACGGAGGTACTGGGCCGTAAAATCACCTACCGAAATCCATCCATTGGGCGGTTCATCTGGCAGAAGTGGCAGAAAGAGCGTTTGCCGCTGGGTTTTACGATGATTATGGTAGCCCTCTACACGGTGTCGAAGCTGGGCAAAGCGGATAAAATTACCCGCGAAACCGAGCGACTGCTCAACCGCCCTCCGCTTACGTTCCGGCAGTTTGCTATGGACTATCGGGGAATCTGGATACCGTAGATAAACGACAATTTGCTGACTCAGTTGTCATGAGCAATTCGGAAGCCAACCCAGGAAAGGTCCTGAACGGCCGGGTCGACCGTTGACCGGGTTGTTGTTGATACGGTATAATACAATCCCTTCCAGGAGCCGCCCCGCGATGACCGGCATCCACCTGACCCGCAACCCCACTTATCAGCCCGATCAGGTCCTTTTGGGTTAATTGCAGGGCTAATCTTGTAATAGGCCTTGTTATACCAATCGCTGCAAAACTCCTCAACATTGCCACTCATGTCGTACAGGCCCAGCTCATTTGGCTTGAAGCTACCAACCGGCATCGTCTTTTCCCGATTTATGCCCCCGATGACAAAGCCGGGCTGAATGCTGGAAAATGTCTCGAAATTCACTTCACTGGCCCGTAAAGTATCTTCCCCGTTGCCAAATCGTACCGGTTTCCCCCGTTCGCGGGCGGCAAACTCCCACTCGGCTTCGGTGGGTAAGCGATACTTCATACCAGTATTTTTATTTAGTTTTTGCAGAAACGCCTGAGCGTCATTCCAGGAAACTTTTTCAATCGGGCAATCATCGCAGCCTTTAAAATGAGCCGGGTGAGTTCCCATCACCGATGCCCACTGCTGCTGCGTCACCTCATATTTCCCCAGCCAGAAACTACTGATTTGTACGGTATGTACCGGTAACTCATCTTCCAGGGCTGAAATTTCGGCGTCGGCCGTACCCATCGAAAAACTACCTCCGGCCACATACGCCATGTCGGCAAACGGTAAGTCCAGAAATTTCCGGGTAGCCGGTGCAGGCAAGGTCGATAGGGGCTTAGCCGGTGTGGTTCGGGTTACTTTTGTCGTGACTCCTGCCGAGGGAGCCTGCACCGATTCGGGTTTAGTGGCAGTTGCGATTACGCTAAAGTAGAAGTCATCTTCCAGTGAGGAGTTCTTGAATGGCACCTGCGCCCCGTTGCTTTGCTGCCGCACGTACTGATTTACCCGGTTAAACACCTGATCAATGGTCAGGTTGGGCTGCTTTATCGTCCGTAAAATAGCTTCGGTATAAAGGCCGTTCGCCCGGTTGCCATCAGCGGCTGTGCTGCCGGGCGAAGCCGCAAAGCCCACAAATGTGCCGGTGGGCGCGGTCATGTTGGCCAATCCGCCATCGGTCAGGCTACGGCTCCACGAGCGGCCAAACGGATTATTACGGCAGGCATCCAGCAGCACAATGTTGGTTGTCACACGGGCTTCTTCCATCCAGCCCATCACCAGGTCTACAGGGTGTGCCTGAAATTTCACCTGTGCCTGATTTTGCGGATTGACATCGGTCGGGAAGAGATAGTTTACGCCCCCTACTTCGGCTCCATGCCCGGCATAGTAAAACAGGGCCACGCTGTAGTTTGGTAACGTTTTACCCCAGGCATTAATGGCCCGCTCCATACTCTCCCGGTTGAGGTTGGCATACGGCACGACCGTAAACCCCAGGTCGCGCAGGGCAGCCGTCATGGCCTTCACATCATTGAGCGGGTTTCGCAGAGATCCGGCATTCTGGTAATCGGCATTACCAATGAGCAGGGCCGTTCGTTTACCATTGGCGGTTGAGTGGGTAACAGCCAGTTTCACCCCCCGGTTGGGTTGGGCAGTTGCCAGGTTTATACAGAGCAGAAACCAACCCAGCAGAGGAAGACGCTTCATAGGGCGGGATGGAAGAGCCAATCGTTACCTGACGGTCAACTACATGAGTTAATCTATGGCGGTGCGTGGCACCCCTTACCGAACGCGCTGTTTGCCCTGCACATCCAGTACATTGGGCAACTTACGCCGGATATCAAATGAGTACCGAAGAGTTAGTCCATAGCTCATGCCATTGCCCGTTCCCTGCAACTGTGCCTGTTGCGAGGGGGTGTGCGTAGGCGTGTATGACAGGTCGGTGGTGATTGAACTACCGAGTCCCCAGAATTTACGGACCGAAACCCCCAGTTCGAACGCGCTACCCAGCCGAACGTTGTATTCGGCGCCAACTTCGGCTAAAGTGGTCAGTTGGTTATTGATATGCGTCCGGCTGGTCAGTTGAAAATTTTCGGCGGCTTCCCAATAGCTTCGGCGGGTGCCGGAAAGCGAAAACGTGCCTTCCTGCTGACCATTATTCGGCACAACCCACGCACCCCCGCTGAGCCAGAACCCCGACCGCAGCCAGGGTTTACTGGTCGACAACACGAGTCGTTTGCCACGAAGCATGAATGAATTTCGATTGTTGGCGTAACGAAACTGCAATGGCGAACGCGTGTTACCAATCGACACCTGCGTATGAATGGGCATCCGGGCATAGCCTGCTTCTACAGCCCACCGCTCCCGATAGGCCCAGCCGATAACAGCGCCCCAGCCCGCTTTGCCAACCAAATCGCTTTCGATGAGGCCGTCGAAGGAATTATCGAGATGGGCACGGTCGGTTCTGATGAACCCATCGAGGGCGACATACCAGCGATTCTGAATTGCCGGACCGCCATACCGCGTCAGCAGTCGATTATAGTGTTGCCCTTTTTCGGGGAGCCGGTAATAGTCTGTAACACCCTGACCCCAGGCGGGTAGTACGACTAAGCCGAGCAGTACATACAGCAGGTAGCGTTTCATCATCAGGCATTCGTTAGGTGTTTACGCAAATAACGTGATAAACGTTTGTTTGTTAACTACTTACGGCAAATTAATTCATAAACGGTCAATAAAACCAGCAATCGGTACACACGCTAAATGAGATTTCGTTATAAGTCTACTCAGATCGTGGTTTACGATAGCAAAAAGGCAAGTGGTGCTGGCTTATTCATACCAAAACCCAGCCTATTATGGAGACTGGGTTTTGGCATCGGGTCACGACGGAAGGCGCGAAAATTGTTACCGACTGGCTTAGCCGCCGTGCTTCATCACCGGCACCGAAACGGTCATGTTATCCCAGGCAATCGTCAGGCTGCTGTTGGCGGGGGTAATGACGAGTTTTTCGATGGGCGTTTTATTCATCGAAACCGGCACTTTCACCTGAGCCACATCGGTGGATTTGGTTTTCTCATAATCATAAGCTCCCCACTGCCCCAAAGTACCATTCAGAATCACACTCCATTCTTTTTCGTTCGGAATTGTGAACAGCGTGTACGTACCGGCTTTTACCATTTTACCGCCAAACATCACGTCGTTTTTGAAGGTAATCTCGGTAGCATTGTTAGCGCCCGTGCGCCAGACTTTACCGTATTTTTCCAGACTGGTTGATCCGTCGGCTCCGAAGATGACCCGGCCTTTTTTGGAGGGCTGACCATACACGACCTGAATGGATTTGTCGGGGCTTACGGCGGTTATTTTCGGGCTTGCTACCGGCTTGTTATCCTGCGCCTGAACCAATGACACCATTGCGAACAGAAAAGCGGCTACTGCAACTATGTTTTTCATTTTTTAAAAAGTTGGTTTGATTGATTACCGTATTACTAACGATGCAAAGTAAACGATAGTTTTTTGAGCACTTTATAAACTTTAGGATAAAAGGTAGTATTTTTAGCCTGATAACCGTATGTAAGCATACTATTTCCCCAACCGAATCGCCCGTATGGCAACAACTTATTTCAGCAAACGCAACCTGCATTTTCTCCTGCACGAAGTCTTTAAAGCCGAGGAACTGACTAACTACGAATACTTTAGCGCCCACGACCGCGAAACGTTCAACCTCGTGCTCGACTCGGCCACCTACATTGCCGATACGATCATGCACCCCTACCTGAAGGAGGTCGATAAAAACCAGCCCGAACTCAAAAACGGGCAGGTGACGGTGCATCCGAAGGTCAAAGAGTACTTAAAAGCTATGGGAGATGCGGGTCTGATTGGGGCGGGCTTTTCGTTTGAGCATGGCGGTCAGCAACTGCCCGAAATGATTAATGCCTGCGTGGGCTTTATTCTGATGGCCGCCAATAACGGGATGATGTACACCGGCCTCACATCTGGATCGGCTCACCTCATCACGTCCTTTGGCACGCCCGAACTGAGCGAAACCTACGTGCCTAATATGCTGGCCGGAACCTGGCAGGGAACCATGGCCCTGACGGAACCCCAGGCGGGTTCGTCGCTCTCCGACGTGACGACCTCCGCCACGCCCCTACCCGACGGCAGCTACAAAATCAAGGGCCAAAAGGTGTTTATTTCGGCGGGCGACCATGATGCCGCCGAAAATATCATTCACCTCATGCTGGCCCGCATTGATGGCGCCCCAAAAGGCACAAAAGGCATTTCGCTGTTTGTGGTGCCCAAATACCGAACAGATGAAGCGGGAAATTTTGTCGATAACGACGTAACCTCAACGGGCGTTTACCATAAAATGGGGCAGAAAGGCGTCCCGGCCATGCACCTCACCATGGGGTCGAACGACAACACCGTTGGCTATATCGTTGGCGAACCGCACCAGGGACTCCCCTACATGTTCCAGATGATGAACGAAGCCCGCATTGGGGTCGGCATGACGGCAGCGGCCATTGCTACGGCCGCTTATTATGCAGCCCTGCAATACGCTAAAGAACGGCCGCAAAGTCGGCGTCTGAACGAGAAAAACCAGTTAGATGCTCCGCAAACGGCCATTATCAACCACCCCGATGTGCGCCGGATGCTGCTGTTTCAAAAATCCGTAACGGAAGGTTCGCTGTCGTTGCTGATTGAAGCGGCCCGTCTTTTCGACATTAGTCAGGTAGCCGAAGGCGAAACGAAAGAGAATGCCTTTCTGCTGCTCGATTTGCTGATGCCAGTGGCCAAATCGTACCCGTCTGAAATGGGTGTGCAGTCGGTGAGCCAAAGTGTGCAAACGTTTGGGGGGTATGGGTTTACGGAAGATTTTCCGGTGGAGCAGCTCTACCGCGACATTCGCATCACGCCCATTTATGAAGGCACAACGGGCATTCAGGCGCAGGACTTGCTGGGCCGCAAAATGACCATCAAAGGCGGGAAGGCTCCGCAGTTGCTCTTCGCCGAAATGGGCAAAACCATCGCCGAAGCGGGCACCTTCGCTGATCTGAAACCCTATGCCGACCAGCTAACCGCCGAGATTAAGCGCACGCAGGAGGTTTTGCAGAGCCTGATGCCCCACGCCCAGCAGGGCAACATCGAACGCTACCTATCCGACGCGACGCTTTTTCTGGAGTTGTTCGGCATTGTGGTGGTGGCCTGGCAGTGGCTGAAGCAGGCCATTGTGGCCCGGCAAACGCTGCTGACCCAAAACCCACAGGGCGATGATCTGGCGTTTTATGAAGGCAAGGTTCACACGATGAAATTCTTTTTCCACTACGAAGTTCCGAAAACGCTGGGGCTGGCCGTGCGGCTCAAAGACACCGAAGTGCTGACGATTGTGTCGGAGAAGGAACTGGCGTTGTAAGGGAATGACACCTACTTCGGGGACTACTACCGGGCTAACTGGTCAATCTGTTCAACTACGGATGAACCATCGCCACCCCAGATGGCACTGTACGTTTGATTTTGTGCAGTTTCCATCCGGGCAATGGTTAGTAGTACCCCGGCCACGTCGGCCCGGCTGATTTGGGTCGAAAGCCGAACCGAAATATCCGCCTGCATTAACTGAATCGGTTTTCGGCCAGCCGGTTTGTTTGTCAGTAAGCCCGCCCGGACAATTGTGTAGGTCAATCCGCTCTGCTGAATGGCTCGCTCAGCTTCGAGCCGCCAGTGAATGAGGTTGGGCTTAATGAGATTCAACAGCCGAATCCAAAACGTCCGGTGGTGCAGGCCAATGGTTGTCATATACACAAATCGACCCCGAAACCGGGCTTTTTGAGCAGCATCCAGAGCGGCCACTATGCCCCCGTAATCAACGGTTTGAATTTGTTTTTCGCGGGCGAACCCAGCCGGAACGCCCGCCGTAAATATGATTGTCCCGACACCCTCAAAAGCCCGGTAAAATGCTTCGTTGGGGGCCGTAAGGTCGCTGATGACAACCTCGGCGGGGGTTTGACCGAAGAGTTTCCGGGCTTTTTCCCGATTGCGGGCAATGATCCGGATGGGTTGTCTGGCCGTTAGCAGGCTGCGGGCTACTTCATAACCAGTGCCGGCTGTGGCTCCAATGAGCAGTGTGGGCGTATTCATGTCGTTTTTTACACAAACGTACCAGGTCGTCCGATGCTGTTCATTGATGTACATCAAGAAGCGCGTCGCTGTATCTCTCTGCGGATACGGCTCAGCGCTTCGGGTGTGATGCCTAAGTACGACGCAATCAGGTATTGGGGTACGCGCTGGATAAGCTGTGGCCGCTCACGCAGCAAGTCTTCATAGCGTTTGGTGGCCGCATCAACCAGCAGCGAAACACTCCGGCGAATGAGGTTGATGGCCGACTGATCCGCGAGTTTTTTGCCTAATTTCATAAAGTGAAATGACCCTTCGCACAACTCGTCCATGTCCGACTGGGAAAGCTGAAGAATCAGGCTGTCTTCGAGTGCCTCGATGTAAAACGGACTCGGGGTCTGCGTCAGGAAACTACCAATATCCACGGCAAAGCCGCCTTCAAACAGAAACTGCCGAACATGTTCTTTTCCATCTTTCAGCAAATAGCTTCGGAACAATCCCTGATTAACAAACGAAAGGTAGCGGCAAACCTGTCCTTCCTGGAGGATACGATCCCCCCTGGCAATCTCCACGGATCGGAATAGGGGGCAGGCCCGTTTCCAGTCGGCTTCAGGCAGAGGAACAATGCTGTCGAAAAATAGCCTGAGCTGATTAAGCTGTATATCAAGCATACCGGATTGCCTTCGTAGGCCAGGGTTGTACGGATTCGATTTACGGCCAGCAAAAGTAGTCTGTTTCCGCAGAGTAGGTGAACACCTGAATGCAGGCATACGTTTTTTCTGTTTTGTCAAGCTTCTAAGTAGCGGAACACTTACCTTTGCGGCTTCAATTGCCTTCGTTCGGTAATGCCGCTGATTGCCCCATCTACCTATGAACCACCTGCCCGTTTATGGAACGGGCACCTGCAAACCATCATTCCCTCGCTGTTTCGCAAGGTAACGGCTGCCTATGTCCGCGAACGCATCGACACGCCGGATGATGATTTTCTGGATTTGGATTGGGCGAAAGCAATGGATAATGAAGAATGGATAATGAAGAATGCCGAAAGCTCTACTCATCATTCTTCATTATCCATTCTTCATTGTCCATTAGTTATCCTCTCCCACGGGCTTGAGGGTAGTTCAACGAGTCCGTATTTAGTGGGCATGGTGCGGCACCTGACCCGACACGGCTTCGACTGCTTAGCCTGGCACTACCGCTCCTGTAGTGGCGAAATGAACCGTCAGCAACGTTTTTACCACGTTGGCGAAACCGGTGATCTCAATTTAGTTGTCCAGCACGCGCTCTCGAAAGGTTATCAGACAATTTACCTCATGGGCTTCAGTGCGGGCGGAAACGTCACGCTGAAATACCTCGGCGAGCACGGTCCGTCGCATGGGGGTAAGGAAATTAATCCGGCGATAAAAAAAGCCGTTGTGTTTTCGGTGCCGCTCAATTTGATGGGTTCAGCCCGGCGGCTCGAACAATGGGATAGTCTGGTGTATAACTATCGGTTTAGCCGGACGCTGAAACGGAAAGTACTGCAAAAAGCGGCCCTGATGCCAGGCGTTTTTCCAACCGAAGCCGTGATAAAGGCGCGTAGCGTTCGGGAATTCGATAACCTGTTTACCGCCCCCATGAACGGATTCATTGATGCGAAAGACTATTATACGCGCAGCAGTTCGCTGCAGTTTATCCCGAACATTACGGTTCCAGCGCTGATTGTGAATGCCCAAAACGACCCGTTTCTGTCGCCCGAATGTTTTCCTGCTGATTTAGGGCGGGAACTCCCCAACGTCTGGATGGAGTTTCCTGAGCAGGGCGGTCATTGTGGTTTTGTGGCAAAGACTAATGGACTTCAGGGAACTTACTGGTCGGAAGAGCGGGCGCTGGAGTTTTTGATTAACGCTTCGCTATGACAAAAGAGGAGCATATACAGTTTTGGCAACGGCAGTCAATGGATGATTTGTTAGCCTGATTATGTATCGGACGTTTCCAGGACAATAACTGCATTATTGGTTGAGGAGTACATTAAACAAGTTATTCCGCTAAGAATATGGTTAATCAGCCTGCTGCCGTTGAGTTAATAAAAAAATACGTTCAACTCTGTAATGGACAGAATATCTTTTTCAATAAAGTTATTCTATTTGGTTCAGTGGCAACGGGTACATCAAGACCAGAATCCGATATTGATGTACTCTTGGTTTCCGACCAGTTCACGCATGATTCTATACAGAACTGGCGTATGTTAGCTCCGATTACCGCTCAACTTTTCACTATTGAACCGCATCCATACCCAACAGATTCTTATCTCCGTCGTGACCCATTTATTGACGAAATAGAACGTACAGGCATCGAAATCGCTGCCTAAAATTTTTTGCTTCAATCATGCTAACCAAACCATTAGAACAAACGTATTATATCATTGACTTCGACAGCACCTTCACGAAGGTGGAAGCCCTCGACGTACTGGGCGAACTGTCACTGGCGGGCCGACCAGACCGCGACGACGTGCTGAACGAAATTAAGGTGATTACCGACCGGGGAATGTCGGGCGAGATCTCCTTTACCGATTCGCTTACCCTGCGGCTGAATTTGCTCAAAGCTCACCGCGACCAACTACCCGCGCTGGTTGAAAACCTAATGGGTAAAATATCCGATTCGTTTCAGCGGAATAAGCAGTTCCTGTCGGAGAATGCCGAAACAATTTATATCGTCTCGAATGGCTTTAAAGAGTTCATCGTCCCGATTGTCACCTCGCTGGGTGTCCGGGCTGAAAACGTTTTTGCCAATTCGTTCGTCTACGATGAAAGCGGTGCCATTATTGGGTTCGACCCAACGAACCCGCTATCGGCAAACGGCGGCAAATCGCAGGTGATTCGGAAGCTGAACCTGGATGGCGAAGTGTATGTGATTGGCGATGGCTACACCGACTACGAGATCAGGGCGTCGGGCTTAGCCAATCGGTTCTATGCGTTCACCGAGAACGTGATGCGGCCCCGCGTAGTCGAAAAAGCCGACCACATTGCCCCTTCGCTCGACGAATTCCTCTACCATAATCACCTGAGTCGCAGCCAGTCCTATCCGAAAAGCCGGATTAAAGTGCTATTGCTGGAGAATGTCCATCCGGTAGCTATCCAACTCTTTGAGCAGGAGGGCTTTAACGTCGAAATTCGGAAAGGGGCTTTGGATGAAGACGAACTCATCGAAGCCATCCGCGACGTGTCGATTCTGGGCATTCGCTCTAAAACCCAGGTTACGCAGCGGGTGCTGGAGCACGCCAATAAACTCATGACCGTTGGCGCTTTCTGCATCGGAACGAACCAGATCGACCTCGATGCCTGCACCGAGCGGGGCATTGCGGTGTTTAATGCGCCTTACAGCAACACGCGGTCGGTGGTTGAACTGGCCATTGGCGAAATTATCATGCTGATTCGGAGCATTGTGCCCAAGAGTAATCTGATGCACAAAGGCGGCTGGGACAAATCGGCAAAGAATAGCTTTGAAGTACGCGGCAAAAAACTCGGTCTGGTCGGCTACGGCAACATCGGCACGCAACTATCGGTGGTGGCCGAGGCCCTCGGCATGGAGGTGTATTTCTACGATGTGGTCGATAAACTGGCGCTGGGCAATGCCCGAAAATGCAAAAACTTAGACGAACTGCTGGCCATTGCCGACATTATCAGCCTGCATACCGACGGTCGGAAAGAGAATAAAAACCTAATCAGCTACCGGGAATTTTCGCTGATGAAAAATGGGGTTATCTTCCTCAATCTCTCGCGTGGACATATCGTAGACATTCCCGCACTGGTCGATGCCATCGAGCGGGGCAAGGTTGCCGGGGCGGGTGTCGATGTGTTTCCGCAGGAGCCAAAAACCAACAACGAGGAGTTTATGAGTGCTCTCCGCACGCTGCCCAACGTGATTCTGACCCCACACATTGGCGGCAGCACTGAAGAAGCGCAGGCAAACATCGGTAATTTTGTGCCCGGCAAACTACTCGAATACATCAACAACGGCAGCACCTACGGCAGTGTCAACTTCCCGGAATTGCAACTACCCCTGCTGAAAGGAGCGCACCGGCTGCTGCACATCCACACAAACGTACCGGGCATTCTGGCCAAAATGAACGCTATTTTTGCCAAATACCACATCAACATTCACGGCCAATACCTGAAAACCGTCGACCAAATTGGTTATGTGATTACGGACGTTGCTAAAGAATACGCTGATGAAGTGGTTGAAGAGTTAAAGGGAATCGACAACACAATTAAATTCAGACTACTTTATTAATGAGTGAATAAGTGAATGAGTGAATGAGTGAATAGGGCTGCCGAAGGGTTTTCGCTCATTCACCGCTCCGGCGGCCCGGTCATTCACTCATTCAGTCATTAAATTATGAAACACACCTACTTTACCCCTGGTCCGGCAGAACTCTACCCAACGTTTCACAAACACCTGCAACGGGCGATGGATGAGCAGATTGGCTCGATTTCGCACCGGAGCCAGCGGTTTCGGGACATCTATCAGTTCGCCGACGAACAACTGCGGACGTTGCTGACCATTCCCAAATCGCATGGTATTTTCTTCACCGGCTCAGCCTCCGAAGTATGGGAACGGGTGCTGCTCAACTGCGTTGAACACGAGAGTTTTCACCTCGTGAATGGCTCCTTCTCGCAAAAGTTCTGCGATTACGCCGGGGCGCTTCACAAACACGTCCATATGCTGGAAAAACCGTTTGGCGAGGGCTTCGACGCGGCAGAGATCGAGGTGCCGGAGTATGCCGAGTTGGTGTGTCTGACCCATAATGAGACCTCGTCGGGGGTGCAGATGCGACCCGCCGAAATGCACAAACTCAAGCGCAAATACCCAAAAAAACTGTTTTGTATCGACACGGTTTCGTCGGCCCCCTACCCCGATTTGGACTTTAGCCTGATTGATTCGGCGTTTTTCTCGGTGCAGAAGGCCTTTGGGATGCCCGCCGGACTGGGTGTGTGGATTGCCAGCCAAACCTGTCTGGAAAAGGCCGACCGGCTGCAGCAGTCCGAAACGATGACGATTGGGGCACACAACTCCCTCCCAACGCTCTGGAAACACTACAAAACGTTTGAAACACCCGCAACGCCAAACGTGCTGTTTATTTATTTGCTGGGAAAAATTGCCGAAGAGTTTAACCGAATTGGTATCGACACCCTTCGCAAACAAACCGAGGAAAAAGCCCGAATGCTCTATAAATTTTTAGACACTTCGCCTGACTATGAGGCTTTTGTGAAACAGGAACGCCACCGTTCGCAAACGGTTATCGTGGCCACCACAAAAAAACCGTCAGCCAGCGTCATTGCTTCTGCAAAAGAGGCCGGTATGGTTGTCGGCAGTGGTTATGGTACGTTTAAAGAAATGCAGATTCGGATTGCCAACTTCCCGGCAACATCGGCGGAACAGGTGGCGGCCTTAATCGACCAGCTAAGCCAGTAAGCAGAAAATAGCGCTGCCATTGCAAAAAACGTCTCCCCGCAAAATGAGGAGACGTTTTTTGCTTTCTTCTGTTTATCCATTCCTACACAACAGCAAACCTTATTTGGGCTTCACAGTTAATAAGGTAGTATTTTATGGCTTTAACTCAACGACAATGAAAAAATTACTTACTACGGCAACTTTACTGATCGGCTTATCAGTAGTGGGTCTGGCTCAAAACAGATCGGACACCACAGACGGCTCCAAACCGATCATTAACGAGCGCACAAAACAGGACATTCGTGAGGAAGCGACCCAGGCTGGCGAAAAAATCGAGGAAGAGGTCGATAAATCGCTTAGCTACCAGCAACGGAATCAGTTAAGCTGGTTTGAGCCGAACAACGTGTTTGTGGGCGGTGGTTTGGGCATGGGCGCCAACAATGGACAGGTGTATCTGGCCTTCAATTCGCGCATCGGCTACTTCTTTCAGCCCGGTTTTGCAGGGGGCCTGCGCTACGATACGGACCGGCTTGTGGGCAACAAATACCACTCCCGGCAGATTGGCGCCTTCGTGCGCTATTATCCGTTTCGGACGCGCATCAGTAGTTTTTTGGGAGCCAGCCTGAACAGTGGCCGTGAGTTCTCGGAAAACATTGCTGCCGATGACAAAGCAAAATACACGAGCGTTGGTATTGAAATAGGCATGATGGCCTGGATTCTGCATCGCTTAGGGGCCGAAGTGTCCTACGAAAGCAGTTTTTATAACAAACTTGACCCCACCGTTAGCCGGGGTAAAGGCGGGCGGTTGAAGATTGGGGTAAATTATTTCTTCGGAACCGTCGGGAACCGGGGGCTTCGGCTTGCCCGGTAAGTGGTGCGTGTTCACTACAGGGAGGGTTCCGTATGACATATCTCCAGGATATGTCATACGGAATCCTCCCTGTAGTGAACACGCATCGAGTTAGTCAGAGTTACCTGTACATCTCAGGCAATAGCCTTAAATGATGCTGCGTGTGGATGCTCACAAAGTGCAGCATTTCCCGCACCGACAGCTTGCCCAGAGCCGGGTGTGGGATAACGTATTGAGTCAACTCGTCCTCCGGCCAGTTGTCGACAGCGACGACCAATGCCTGATAAACACTCGTAAATCGCTCGATAACCTCATTTTTTGCTACCTGCACATCCTCGGGCCGGGGCGACATAGTAGCTGGCGCTTTTACGCCCGTTCCAAGCACTTTCTGGTAAATGGCGGCCATCTCCTCATACGTTCTCGCTGGCCCGTCGGGCTTTCCCCACTGCTTTAACACCTCGCGCGTGCCACTCATCAGGCGGGCTACTGGCCGGGCCGACAAATACAGATGCTGCATGACCTCAGCCACCGACCATTTTCCGTCTGGCTGATAGCGAAACTGCTCGTCCGTGAGATGGTTGACTGCCTTAACAAATACCTCACTATCGGTTAGCAATCGGCGCTGTATGCCGGTTTCTGCGATTTCCATAATTGCTTTTTTTGGCAAGATTACAACTTTTTTTACGATTAATCCGTCTGGAGTAACGTGGGCGGACTAACCATTTCTTATAGGTTAGATTTGTTCGTAAAATTCAAACTATTCGCCTGTTAATCAGCAAGTTATTCTATTTTAAACTTATTCTGAAAAGGATTTTTTTGATGCTATACGCTGTTATACCTATGTCGGCAAAAGTGCTCATTTTTTGGCAGTAATTGTCCGATTTTTACGCTCGTTATGTCTTCAGAATCAACTCTGTTAGCCGAAAGTCAAACGGCTGTTTCCCTGGTTAAGTCAATTCGTCTGTGGATGCCAAAGCGCGTCGTTTTCACCGCCGACGCGCTCAACGAACCTTTTGGGCAGGCCATCTATGACCGCATCGCCGGTCTTGGCTTGCCAATAGAGGTGGCGAAAAATAATCGTATTTCGGGCCTGCGCGGAGCCGATGAGCGCGAAACATACCGCCTTGCCAAGAATACACTGGCCGTGGTGAATGCGCCACCGGGTGCATTCCGGCTGCAGCCCATTCCACCCTCAGCCGACTGGCAGATGAACCTTGCCGAAGGGTGCCCGGCTCACTGTCAATATTGCTATCTGGCGGGCAGTCTGGCGGGGCCGCCGGTTGTGCGGGCCTATGCCAATCTACCTCAGCTACTCGACCAGACGGCTGCGTATGAAGGCACATACCCGCCCAACAAAAGCTGGCAGGCGTCCGACCCAAATCGCCCGACAACGTTTGAAGTCAGTTGCTATACCGACGTGCTGGGCATCGAACACCTCACAGGCAGTCTGGCCGAGTGCATCCGGTATTTTGGCCAGCGCGAGGGCGGTCAGCTACGGTTTGTCTCAAAATATAATCAGGTAGACAGCCTGCTCGATTTGCCGCATAACGGCCAGACCCGCGCCCGCTTCAGCCTGAACGCTGAGCCGGCAGCCCGTCGGCTGGAAGGGGGCACGGCATCTATTGAAGCCCGTTTGCAAGCCATGCGCCAGATGGCTTTACCGTGTGAGCGGGGGGGCGGTGGCTACCCAATTGGTGTAGTGCTGGCCCCAATCATGCCCCTTCCCGGCTGGCGCGAACACTACACCAATCTGCTCGACCGCATCAAAGCCGCCCTTGATTTCAATTGCGATGTTAACGTTGAATTCATTACCCACCGCTTCACCCCCGGTTCAAAGGATGTGCTGATGCAGTGGTATCCGAACACATCGCTGGAGATGGATGAAGCGACGCGGGCTGGAAAGCGAAATAAATTCGGGGGAATGAAGTACGTCTACCAACCTGCTGATATGAAGGCACTGAAAGCGTTCTTCTATACGGAGTGGCAGAAACGGTTTCCTGATGCACCCATTCTTTATTGGACGTAGTTTTTCCGTATTTTTGAGCAACAATTGATTAAATCCTGTTTTCATCATGAAAAAACTATTCGTCATTGCGCTGCTCCTGGGCGCGTCGTTCGGCGTTTTCGCCCAAAATGAGGTTAGTTATCACGGCAAAAAAATTACAGCCGCCGATGCCATTCCAGCCACGAAGTTAGCCACGCAAATGGCCAACAAAGACCAGATGCCCGCTAAAGTCGAAGGCACCGTGGAGTCGGTGTGTAAGGTAAAAGGCTGCTGGATGAAGGTAAAAACCGGCGATGGCCAAACCATGCGGGTGACGTTTAAAGACTATGGTTTCTTTGTGCCGAAAGACATCGTCGGCAAAACCGTTGTAGTCGAAGGCACCGCCGAAACCACCACCACGCCCGTCGCCGACCTGCGCCACTATGCCCAGGATGCCGGTAAATCGAAAGAAGAAATTGAGAAAATCACTGAACCCGAAAAAGCGCTGACGTTCGTGGCCGATGGGGTGATTGTAAAAAAATAAGCAACGGTTTCCAACCCTTTTTCTGGTGTCGGCGTCTTTAGTTGAAAATAGAGAAAGGATAACTATGGTACCATTCACAAAAAAGCTTTCTGGTTTACTCATCCTCGGAACAGTCGTCTTTTCAGCCTGTAAATCCCCTGAAACCACGCCAACCGACCGCGTTTCGGTCGGATTAAATCAATCCGCCCGGCTTGGTTCGGATGTAGTAGTTCAGGTCGATTCGATTCAGGATAGCCGATGCCCCGCCAATGTCGTTTGTATCTGGGCGGGCGAAGCTAAAGTTAAGTTAGCCCTGTCGAAAAATAGTGATTCTAAGGTAGTGCGCCTGGTCTTAGGGGCAGACGTAAAAGCGCGTTTAGATTCAACGAACGTTTCGCTGGCGAATCAGTCGTATAAGGTAATTCTGCGCGAAGTAAATCCTTATCCAGGCACATCGGCCGACGGACAACCTCAAATGGCGGTTGTTCAGGTAACGAAGTTATAGTCGTTTCACCTCTTTTCTGTAGTTTAAGGGCCGCAACCAACCGTTGCGGCCTTTTTTTAGACCCAACCAAACTGATTTCATGAAAAAACTATACGTGCTGGCGGGTCTCTCGCTGCTGGCGTCTCCCCTGTTTGCCCAGCGCACGCTGATTCATTGCGGTAATCTGTTCGATGGGGTTCGCAATGACCTTCAGCCACAAATGACGGTCGTTGTTGACGGCAACAAAATCACGGCCGTACAAAAAGGCTATACGGCCCCATCGGGTCAGGACCGGGTGCTGGATATGAAGTCGAAAACGGTGCTGCCCGGCCTGATCGACATGCACGTTCACCTCGAAAGCCAGACGCGCCGGGGCGGAGCCATCGACGCCTTTACCCGCAACGTTCCCGATTTGGCCTACCAGGCCGCCAATCATGCCAAAACAACGTTGCTGGCCGGTTTCACAACCGTGCGGGACCTCGGCGGTTCGGGTGTCAACATTGCGTTGCGGAATGCCGTAAACGCCGGTTTGGTCGATGGTCCCCGCATCCTGACCGTTGGTACGTCGATTGCTACCACTGGCGGTCATGCCGACCCAACCAACGGCTACCGAAAAGAGTTGATGGGCGACCCCGGCCCGGCTCAGGGCGTTATTAACTCCCCCGAAGATGCCCGGAAAGCCGTTCGGCAACGCTACAAAGAAGGGTCCGACCTCATCAAGATTACCGCTACGGGCGGTGTGCTGAGTAATGCCAAAGATGGCTCCGGGCCACAGTTCACGGAAGAAGAAGTGAAAGCGGTTGTCGATGCGGCTAAAGATTACGGCTTTGTGGTGGCGGCCCACGCGCACGGGGCCGAGGGCATGAAGCGGGCCATTCGGGCGGGGGTGCAAACCATTGAACACGGCACGTACATGGACGACGAAGCCATCGAGCTGTTCAAAAAACACGGCACCTATTACGTTCCGACGATTATTGCGGGCAAAACGGTGGCTGATTCGGCCAAACACTTTGGCTACTACACGGCTTTGGTAACTCCCAAAGCCTTAGCCATTGGCCCAAAAATTCAGGCCACGTTTGGCAAAGCGTACAAAGCCGGGGTAAATATCGCGTTTGGCACTGATGCAGGCGTGTATATTCATGGCTATAACGCCAGAGAGTTCGAGTACATGGTGGAGGCTGGTATGCCGCCGGTAGAAGCCATCAAATCGGCCCTGATGACAAACGCGAAACTATTGGGTCTCGAAACGCAGATTGGCTCCATCGAAGCGGGCAAACTGGCCGACATCATCGCCGTAGCCGACAACCCAATTCAAGCCATTAAAACGCTGCAAACCGTTCAGTTCGTCATGAAAGACGGAAAAGTGTATAAGCAGTAAGACGATAGTCAGTAACCCCCAGTGTCAGTAACTAACGACTATTGACTACTGGCTCGATAGCCCCAGCATCAGCCCGCGCAGTTCGGCCAGGCCCCGAAGCCTCCCAATGGCCGTATAGCCGGGGTTCGTTCGCTTGCCCGATGTCAGGTCGTCGAGCATTCGGTGGCCGTGGTCGGGGCGGAAGGGCATCCGCGTATCCTGCCGTCCTTCGGCTTTTCGTCGGTTCTGCTCCGTCAGCAGGGCACGCACGACACCGGGCATTGGCACATCGCCTTCGAGGTGATTGGCTTCCTGAAAGCTGTTGTCGGCGCTGCGCTGGGTGCTGCGTAAATGAATAAAGTGAATTTTTGGTCCCAGCCGTTCGGCCATACCCACCAACTCATTGTCGGCCCGAACGCCATACGAGCCGGTGCAGAAACAAATCCCATTGGCGGGCAACTCGGCAGCGGCCAGCAACGCACGGGCATCGGCTTCGGTGCTGACCACGCGCGGCAAACCCAGAATCGGGTACGGCGGATCGTCGGGGTGAATGGCCAGCCGGACCCCCACCGACTCGGCAACCGGCACAATCTCACGCAGAAACGCGTACAGGTTCTGCCGGAGTTCGGGATCACCAATGTCTTTGTAGGCCGCCAGGGCATCCCGAAATTTCTCAACCGTGTAGCTCTCTTCGGAGCCGGGCAGCCCGGCAATGATGGTGCGCGTCAGTCGTTTCACCTGAGCATCGTTCATGGCGTCGAGTTTTGCCCGCGCCTGCTGTTTCTGCCCGTCGTTATACAGGTATTCGGCGCCGGGCCGCTGCAAAATATACAGTTCGAAAGCGGCAAACTCGGTGGCATCGAACCGCAGACCCGTGGAGCCATCGGGCATCGGAAAATCGAGGTCGGTGCGGGTCCAGTCGAGCACGGGCATGAAATTGTAACAAACCGTGTCGATACCCGCCTTAGCCACATTAACAATGGATTCTTTATAATTTTCAATATAGCGCCGATAGTCGCCGGTTCGGGTCTTAATGCCTTCGTGTACCGGAATACTCTCGACAACTGACCAGGTGAGTTTATTGGACTCAATCAATGTTTTACGGCTTATGACTTCATCGAACGACCAGACTTCGCCGTTGGGAATGTGGTGCAGGGCCGTTACAATACCGGTAGCACCGGCCTGTCGGACATCATTGAGCGATACGGGGTCGTTCGGGCCGAACCATCGCCAGGTTTGTTCAAGCATAATCGTATCCTGGACGGCCACGTCCGGCTAAAAGATTAGTCTGATTTATACCCGGACGTGGCCGTCCAGGATACTACATTAGGTAAAAAAGCACGACCCCCTGCTTTTCTCCCCAAAGCTACTGATACGATTTTGCAAACGCCAACTACTCCTGGCCGCTTTCGCTGGCGCATTGTTGCGTTGTTGTTTCTGGCAACGACCATAAATTATGTTGACCGGCAGGTGTTATCGTTCACAATGACTGATGATCTGTTTCGGAAGGAAATGCTGGATATGGCCCCCGATGCGGTGCTTACCAAAGAAGCGACCGACCGGTTCAAGGTGCTGTATGGCGACGTCGATGCAGCCTTTAAATTTGCGTATGCCATTGGTTTTCTGCTGGTTGGCTGGCTCATCGACCGGATTGGCACGAAGCGGGGCTTCGCGCTGGGAATTATTGTCTGGAGCATTGCCGCCGTGCTGACAGGCTTTGTCAATACCATTGGCGGGCTGCGGTGGGTGCGTGCGCTGCTGGGGTTAGGCGAAGCGGCCAACTTTCCATCATCAATAAAAACCGTAGCCGAGTGGTTTCCCCGACGCGAACGGTCGTTTGCCAACGGCCTCTTCAATGCCGGTGCTAACGTGGGTATTATCCTGACCGCGCTGGTTGTGCCTTATCTGATTCTGCAGTTTGGCTGGCGAAGTTCGTTTATCGTGACGGGCATATTGGGGTTGGCACTCCTGTTTTTCTGGTGGTTTAATTACAGCAAGCCTGAGCAAAACCCTAAACTGTCGGCCGCCGAACTGGCGTACATCCGCAGTGACGACGAAAAGGTGGCCCCGCTAAAGGTTTCCTGGGGCCGGTTGCTGGGCTATAAGCAAACGTGGGCGTTTGCGGTAGGGAAGTTCATGGCCGACCCCATCTGGTGGTTTTATATGTCCTGGCTCCCCGATTTTTTCAACTCAAACGACGCTTTCGACCAAAAACTCGACCTCAAAAGCTTTGGCGTACCCTTCCTGATTATTTACGTCGTTTCGGATGCTGGCAGTGTTTTTTTCGGCTGGCTCAGCACCCAGCTTATGAACCGGGGCTGGTCGGCCAACCGCGCCCGCAAAACAACCATGCTCATTTGCGCGGTATGCGTCGTACCGATTTTCTTCGCGGCTCAAACCAGCAGCCTGACCGTTGCCATTGCCCTGATTGCCTTAGCCACAGCCGCTCACCAGGGCTGGTCGGCCAATATGTACACCTTTGCCTCCGACCTGTTTCCCAAGAGCGTTGTTGCCTCCGTAACGGGCATTGGCGGTATGTTTGGGGCCGTTGGGGGTATTCTGCTGGCCCTGCTGGCCGGGCGCATCATCACGGCGTTTGGCTATCTGCCCATGTTCATCATCGCCAGTTGTTCGTATTTGATTGCGTTAATCATCATTCATCTGGTGCTGCCAAAATTAGAGCCGGTCAGAGCCGAAGAGTTAGAAGAAAGTGGACAGCTAATCTAATGAGTGAATGACTGAATGAGTGAATAGCTGACGCATTACCTATTCACTCATTCAGTCATTCACTCATTCGCTCATTACCTATGAAAATCATCACTTTCGGCGAAGTCATGCTCCGGCTTAGCCCGCCCGACGTGGCACGGTTTGCCCAGACCGATGCCCTGACGATGCACTTCGGCGGCACCGAAGCCAACGTAGCCGTGTCGCTGGCACAGTTTGGCCTGCAGTCGGCCCACGTCACCCGCTTTCCCAACCACGCCCTGGGCCGGGCGGCTGCGGGCTACCTCCGCAAGTACGACGTCAGTACCGAGCACATTCAGTATGGCGATGGGCGGCTGGGGCTTTATTTTCTGGAGACGGGTGCCGGAAGCCGGGCCAGTCAAATCATTTACGACCGGGTCGATTCGGCGTTTTCGCGGATTCGGCCGGGCGAAATCAATTGGGAAACCATTCTAACGGGCACGGCCGGGTCGCCGGTCCGATGGTTTCACTGGACGGGCATTACGCCCGCCCTCTCGCAGGGGGCCGCCGATTGTTTGCTGGCGGGTATCCAAACAGCAAACCGGCTGGGCGTTCCCGTATCGGGCGATATTGTGTACCGGAGTAATTTGTGGCAATATGGCCGCTCTCCGCAGGAAATCATGCCCGCCCTGACCGAAGGCTGCACGCTCGTGCTGGGCAGCAAAGGGTTATTTTCTGAATTGTATGGCGTTGTTGGCAGTACGTTTCAGGAATCGGGGCGTGCTCTGATGAAGCGATTCCCGAATGTTCGGTACGTGACCGATACCAAACGGGTTTCCGTCAGCGCGTCGCACAATCAGTTGTCGGCCAAGCTGTTCGATGGAAACACCGTTTATAAATCGAGACTCTATGACATTAAGCCCATTACTGACCGAATCGGAACGGGCGATGCCTACGTGGCCGGGCTGATTTATGGCTTGCTGACCTTCAACGATTTGCAGCGGGCGGTTGAATTTGGTGCGGCAGCGTCTGTTCTGAAGCACACTATCCCCGGCGACGTGAATTTAGTCACCGTAGCCGAAGTTGAAACCGTAGAGCGGGGCGACAGTTCGGGCAAGTTGAAACGCTGAAAACCGCCTTACACGAAAGATGCCGTCCTAAATCAGGTTTTCGCTAAAATCGGAGTTACGGTTAGCGAAGTAGTTCGTAATATTGCTGAATCATGAACAATCCCGCCTGAGTTCACCATTTAGTTAACAGCCAAGCCAATTCAACTGATGACCGTAGAATCGACTGCCTCTCTTCCAACTATGTCAAAACTGACTCGTTCAATCCATTCTGCTCCTGTTTATCCCGAAAAAATTCTGCAATTCGGCACCGGTGTTCTCCTGCGTGGCCTGCCCGATTATTTAGTGCAGAAAGCCAATGCGGCAGGGCGGTTTGAAGGTTCCATTGTTATTGTGAAATCGACGGATGGGCAAACGGATGAATTTTCGACCCAGGATAACCTCTATACAGTGGCCGTCCGGGGTGTTCAGCAGGGAAAAGACGTGTCAGAAACAACCGTCGTTTCGGCCATAAGCCGGGTATTGGCCGCGCAAACGGAGTGGGCCGAGATTCTGAAGCTGGCCCGCAATCCCAAGCTACAGATTATTATTTCCAACACCACCGAAGTGGGCCTGAACTACGAGGAAGAAAGTATTTTTCAGCACCCACCCCAGTCGTTTCCGGCTAAACTAACGGCGTTTTTATATGAGCGTTTTCGCAGCGTAGGCGGCTCCAAAGCCAAAGGCTTAGTGGTTATTCCAACCGAACTGGTTACCGACAACGGGCTGAAACTTCGCGAAGCCGTTGAGAAATTAGGTCACTTTAATGAGTTGGGCAAGCTGTTTACCAAGTGGCTGAAATTCCACGTCCGGTTCTGCAACTCCTTAGTCGACCGCATTGTCACGCGCCCTACCGACGAAGCCCGGCAGGCACTCCAGAACGAAACCGGCTACGAAGATGCCCTGCTGACCTTCACCGAACCGTATCACCTGTGGGCCATTGAAGGCGACGACCGCGTTCGGCAAACCTTAACCTTTGCCGATGCCAGCACTCCGCAGGTTATCATCGACGAAGACATCAATTTTTATAAAGAACGCAAACTTCGGGTGCTGAACGGCACCCACACCCTGACCATGCCGCTGGGGTATCTGCTGGGTCTGGAAACCGTGGCCGACGAGATGAATCATCCGGCAATGAGCAAATTTGTTGAACGGCTCATGCTCAATGAAATCGTACCGACCGTGCCCGACTATGGCATTCCGGGCATGGACAAAGCGGCCGTTACGCAGTTTGCCCACGACGTGCTCGACCGGTTCCGCAACCCCCACCTCGACCACCTGCTGCTTAGCATTTCCATGCAGGAAACAGCCAAAATGCAGGCGCGCAACGTAGCAACCATTCAGCGCTATTACGAGAAGTTCAATGCCGTGCCGCAACTCACCGCGTTGGGGTTTGCCGCTTATTTGCTCTTTATGAAAGCCGTTCGGGAAGAGAAGGGCCAGTTTTCTGGCGAAATCAACGTTGGCAAAGGAGTGGTCACCTACCCCATTCGTGACGATAAAGCCGGATACTTTTATGGTGACTGGAAGACAGTTAAAGCCAGTGCGCCAGCCACCGTACAGAAGTTCGTGAACAGTGTTCTCTCAGACGTGGCCCTCTGGCAAACCGACCTGACAGCCCTGCCGGGTTTTGCCGATGCCGTTACGGAGAATCTGAACGCCCTCTTAAAGTCAGGTGCCGGAAAAACGTTGGAAACCGCTCTTTTGCCGTAATCCAACGTACAACAAGCCTACTGACTATTCTGGATCAACACTCACAAAAAGGACCGAATCTTCTCCGCCGTCTGGGCTAACTCCGCCTGGCTCAACTTGAGTTTATTGGTAAAATTCATGTCGGCCATCGAATTGAGCGGAATCAGGTGGATGTGCGCGTGGGGCACCTCCAGCCCCACAACGGCCACGCCGATGCGCTTGCAGGGAATGGCGTTTTTGATGGCGGGTGCAATTTTTTTAGCAAACGCCATCAGCCCGGCATACAGGTCATCGTCCAGATCAAAAAGATAATCGACTTCCTTTTTCGGAATAACCAGCGTGTGGCCCTCGGTCATGGGCATCACATCTAAAAAAGCCAGATAGTCGTCAGTTTCGGCGATTTTATGCGCCGGAATGTCACCGGCCACAATGCGGGAGAAGATAGAAGGCATAAACTTCATGATGAATGATGAATGATGAATGTGTACACGTGAGTTTATACTTCATCATTCATCATTGAAATTACCGGGCAATATCGATGACTTCAAATTCAAGCAAACCGGCGGGCACTTTAATTTCGGCAGTGTCGCCAACGTGTTTGCCCAACAGACCTTTTCCAATGGGCGAGCCTACCGAAATACGGCCTGTTTTGAGGTCGGCTTCTTCTTCCGAAACCAGCGTATACGTCATTTCGGCCCCGTTTTTCTTATTCTTGATTTTAACGCGCGAGAGCACCGACACCTGCGATGCATCAATTGTCGATTCATCTAAAATGCGGGCGTTGGAAAGCACTTCTTCAAGTTTCGCTATTTTCAGTTCATGAAGCCCCTGGGCATCTTTAGCTGCGTCGTATTCGGCGTTTTCGCTAAGGTCGCCTTTGTCGCGGGCTTCGGCAATCTGGTGGGCAATGGCAGTCCGGCCTTTGGTTTTTAGCTCAATCAATTCGGCTTTGAGCCGGTTGAGTCCTTCTTCGGTATAATATGAAATTTTTCCCATGATCGTATTGTACTAACCTATTGTTCACATTGGTTTGGGTGGCGCCCTAAAAAACAAAAAAACGGTACACCGACCGTTCTGCAACCAAATTGGTTTTCTTTGCAGTCGTGTCAGCGTCGCCGTCGGATACCCGAAGCGAGCGGTTCAGGAATATAATCAATCGTTCGTCGCATACGCGAAGCCATTTACTGGTGGGTCAAACCCTGACCCGACGTTCTGGTGATACAAAAGTAAAAATACTTCGCGGCTATATCAATACATAGCCAGTTGCTAACTAAAAATCCACCTGACTCACTCATGGCCCAACCTCTTCGTCTTGTGTTTATGGGTACGCCCGATTTTGCCGTTGCGAGTCTACACCGGCTGCTGGGTGGCGGGTGCAACATTGTTGCCGTTGTGACGGCCCCCGACCGACCGTCGGGACGTGGGCTGCAATTGATACCCTCTGCGGTTAAGAAAGCCGCCGAAGCCGCCAACTTACCCGTATTGCAACCCGAAAAACTTCGCGACCCGGCATTTCTGGAGCAATTAGCCAGCTACCAGGCCGATGTGCAGGTCGTGGTTGCCTTTCGGATGTTGCCCGAAGTTGTTTGGAATATGCCCACTATTGGTACATTTAACCTGCACGGGTCGTTGCTGCCCCAGTATCGGGGAGCGGCTCCCATCAACTGGGCCATCATCAATGGCGAAACTGAAACGGGGGCGACTACTTTTTTTATCGAGAAAGAAATTGATACCGGCCAGATGATTTTTCAGGACCATGAACCCATTTACCCCGACGATACCGCCGGAACGCTGCACGACCGACTGATGGAACGCGGGGCCAGTCTGGTACTCAAAACCGTACAGTCCATCGAAGCCGGTACCTATCCGCGTACTCCGCAGCCTACTGCCACCGACCTGAAACCGGCGCCAAAACTTAGCCGCGAAACGACCGAAATCAACTGGAACCAGCCCGCCCTCGTTATTCGGAATTTTGTGCGGGGCCTATCGCCCTACCCAACTGCCTGGACGATGATTAATGGGAAGCTTTTCAAAATTTACGGCGTGTCGCTGGCCAATGAATCTCCGTTTGCGGCTGAGCCGGGACAGGCTTATACCGACAACAAAAAAACGATTCTGGTGCGGGCTTCCGATGGCTGGCTCCAGGTTGACGCGCTCCAGGCCGAAGGCAAACGGCGCATGACCGCCGAGGAGTTTTTGCGGGGGAATAAATTATGAGCGCAAATTGTTGTAATTTGACTACTGAATGAACGAAGCCATGACACCTGAAGAACTGCTCAAAGCCGAAAACACTTTCATCCGCTTGCACAATCAGGGGGTATCGGTAGAGGAGATTGCTGAGAAGTTGGGATTGAACACCGATATAGTACAGAGTTGGAAAGCTAAGATGGAAGAAGTTTTATCAGTTAGGTTGAAAAACACACCGAAAGATGCTGTACTTGAAGTCTTGGGGAAGAAGAATAATGAATTGTATATAGGTAGAACTATATTTAATCAGGCTACACACAAAATTGAAGAAATACGTGAAATTATTTCTTTGATCGCTAACAGAAATGAGGGTGATGAGCCGGATAGCCCTATGACACAAACAATTCGTCAAGCTAAATCATATCTGAAACTC
Source organism: Spirosoma areae (assembly GCF_054781775.1). Taxonomy (NCBI): domain Bacteria; kingdom Pseudomonadati; phylum Bacteroidota; class Cytophagia; order Cytophagales; family Cytophagaceae; genus Spirosoma; species Spirosoma areae. The sequence goes on from NZ_BAAGTT010000036.1 coordinate 220,690, forward strand.
ATAAATGAAGATCTTATATATCTAAGCATTATTACATCGAACGGTAAAGTAGTTGAATATAATTATGAACTAGCACATGAGTCTTCAGAAGAGAAATTAGAGATCTTCGTAAATTTTTACAATTCGCTGATTGCAACCGCCAGCTCTATTTCAACTGAATCAATACTTATTAAAAAGCCCTCTGAAGACATTTTTGATAATGTTTTGCAAACCTTACCCTTTTGCATAAAACAAATTAGCATTGTTAATTATCAAGATATTCGCCAATGCGAATTAAAAGCATTACCTATTGACTCAAAATGGATTTTTATCTTGGGAGAAAATGGTTACGGAAAAACTACTTTTCTCCGCTCTATAATTCTTGGCTTATTTGGATGGAAAGACGGCGATAAGAGTTTATTGGAAGATACCTTTATCAAAGTAGGAGTTGAATTTATTAATGACCACATCAATATTATTAATAATCTTTGGACACCGGACTTTCGACCTCTCGAACATTTAGCCTGTTATGGTCCTTCACGCTTGCAAATTCAGGCTAAAATGAGTCAGAACGAAGAGGCTGAGAAAAGCACAACTACCTATGGACTATTTAATCCCGATGGCATTTTATTAAACATTGAAAGCAAGTTAATTGAATGGCATTTGGAGAAAAACGACCGTTTAGAACAGGTTAAGAGTTTATTCCGGGACGTGATTCCCTATCTGGCAGATATTATCATTCAGAAGAATAAACAGGATGACTACGAAGTATTGTACGTGGAGCGGGCTGAAGACGACGAAGCAACTACGTTCGACCCGGTTCCATTTAATCAGTTGGCGGCCGGCTTCCGAAGCATTATCGGTCTGATTGGGGATTTACTTATTCGGTTTATACGGAAACAACCGGATGTTACAAAACTATCTGACCTGGCCGGTATTGTGCTCATTGACGAGTTGGAAAACCACCTGCATCCAAAATGGCAGTATCAGTTGCCTACGTTATTGTCGAAGGTCTTTCCCAATATCCAATTTATTGCCGCCACGCACAGTGTAATTCCCATTCTCGGCGCACCGAAAAACTCGATTTTTCTAAAATTAAACCGTTCCAAAGAGAAAGGTATTACAGTCGAACGGATAGATATAGACGTAGCGAACCTGCTACCCAACTCCATTCTGACCTCACCCATTTTTGACATGGACACGATCCGCCCAATCGCGAATGAAGACGTGGGACAGTTAAGAACGGAAGATACCTATAACGAAGTTGTAGCCAATAACGACATAGATAAACAACTTCGCGAACTCGATAACGACCCGTCACAATACCCCGCTCTTCTTCAGGAATAGGCCGCATGATTCGCGTACACAAAGATTTCGACAATCCACCAGGGGGACTTGTCAGTGATTCGTGTCAGGCACAGCGACAACAAGCACTTGCTGAAAAAGCCAAACACAACTTTAGCGGTTATTACTACCGTGACAGCACGATTGACGCTTTAAGGAAAATATACAAATACAAATGTGGTTATTGTGAAACACACGAATCGGCAGGAGCTTCGTTGCGTGTGGACCATTACCGTCCCAAAGCTGGCGTTAAAGATGCGCCTACTCATACGGGTTATTATTGGCTGGCTTATGAATGGAGCAACCTTGTTTTGAGTTGTGAAAAGTGTAACAGAAAAAAGTGGGATCATTTCCCAATTCAAGATGAGGCCAATCGTGTTTTGATACCTACGCTCGGAGCAGATGGTCTTCCTGCTCATGACTCTTGCCGGGCTGACAAAATTACATTACTTAATGAGCATCCATTGTTACTAAATCCTGAGATAGATGATCCTGATCAGCATTTAACTTTCCTGCGTGATGGAACCGTTGAGGCAAAAACAGCGAATGGGACAAAATCAATTGAATTGTACTTCCTACAGCGAGACGAACTCATCAAGAACCGTAAAACCATGACTGATGACGTACTGGAGAAGCTTAAAAAGCATCTATTAAAATACCTTAAGCGGGAAATTGATGAAGAAACGTACCGCTATTCCATGCAGGATGTCTACGAAGAAGCCGCTTTAAACCGGCAGACGGACAAAGCTTACTCTCGTGTAGCTAACGCCCTGTTCGATGATTTTGAAAACTTCGTAGTATCGCAGTTTCCAACTGGACAGCAGGCATTTATCAGGCAAAGTTTTCAGCTTTATCAACAAGGGAAACTATGGCCTCTATCATAATAAACTTATTGATAGCTACTCATAAACCTGATTGTCGCATGTTACGTTGCTTACAACTACTATCGTTAATGACTTGGGGAATGGTCTTACCGGGAAACGCTCAAACCCAAACCTATGCCGAAAAATTAGGCTTTCCGAAAGGCAAAAAAGTAGTGATTTTTCACGTCGATGACGCGGGCATGAGCTACGAGTCCAACCTGGGCGCGATGAACGCCTTAGACAAAGGCATTGCCAACTCAACCAGTGTCATGATGCCCTGCGGCTGGGTACCGCAGTTTTTTGATTACCTCAAAAAACACCCGGCGGTCGATGCGGGTGTGCATCTGACGCTGACCTCGGAGTGGGACAACTACCGATGGTCGCCGTTGGCAGGCCGGGAAAAAGCGCCCGGTTTATACGATGAGCAGGGCGCGTTCTGGCACTCGGTGGCGCAGGTTGTTGAACATGCCTCTGCCGATGAAGTAGACGCCGAAATCCGGGCACAACTGGCCCGGTATCGGTCGTTTGGCATTCAGCCTACGCACATGGATTCACACATGGGCACGCTCTTCGACCCCAAGTTCATCATGCGCTATGCCAAACTGGCTATGGACGAAAAAATCCCCATTTTATTTCCAGGTGGCCACGCATCCCTGATTTTTAAAGCGAACAATGTACCCGCTTCCCTACAGCAATTAGCCCAACAGGTAGGCAAACAGCTTTGGGACGCGGGCCTGCCCGTTCTGGACGACCTCGACGGTACCAGCTACGGCTGGAATCTACCCGCTGGCCAACCGGCAACCGACGAGAATTCACAGAAATACAAAACTCAGAAATTCATTGAATTGCTTAACTCCGCCAAACCGGGTCTGACGTACATTATCATGCACTGCACGTCGCCGACGCCCACTTTCGACCAGATTTCCAACTCTGGCCCATCCCGCAAAGGCGACATGCTGGCCATGATAGACCCCGCTCTGAAAGCGTTCGTTGAGAAAGAAGGCATTATCATGACGACCTGGCGCGAGTTGATGGAACGACGCAAGAATGTTAAATAAGTTTCAGGTTCCAGGTTAAAGTGCACAGTGGAACCTGAAACCTGAAACTTGAAACCTGAAACAAAATTGAAACTAAGTCTCATCGCTGCCGTTGCTGAAAACGGCGTTATTGGTCGCCAGAACGATTTGCCCTGGCATTTGCCCGATGACTTTGCGTTTTTCAAACGGAAAACCAATCATCACCCCATTATTATGGGCCGCAAGTCGCTGGTATCGCTTGGAAAGCCCCTCCCCAACCGCACAAACATCGTTATCACCCGTAACCGGGACTTTGCCGCAGAAGGAGTAACCGTTGTGCATACGCTCGATGAGGCCCTCGCCGTAGCGAAAAAGGCCGACCGCCAAACTGATGAAATTTTCGTGATTGGCGGGGCCGAGATTTACAAGATGGCCTTACCTGTTGCCACCACGCTCTACCTGACTGAAATCCACCAGGCCTATGAGGGCGATGCGTATTTCCCGGCTTTCGACAAAAGCCAGTGGCAGGAAGTTAGCCGACGGCCCCATCCCACCGATGAACGGCACGCGGTGGCGTTTGATTTTGTGGAGTATGAACGAAAAATCAGCCATTAACTTAACGAAACAGCATCGGCACGTACTCGTTGAGGTACTGCCGCCAGTTGGTCCAGGTATGTCCGCCCGAGGTTTCTTTGTATTGGTATTTAATCTGGTGCTTGTCGAGCAGGGCCAGCGTTTTTTTGTTGGCGTCCATCACGAAATCGTCCTTGCCGATGCCAATCCAGAACAATTTTTTGCCTTTGTTAAACGCCGGATCGTTCAGGGCGGCTGCATATTTGGTATCGGCTTCATCAATCGACGGGCCGAAGAAACCGGAGCTGAACACGCCCACATAATTGAACAGTTCGGGGCGGCTCAGCGTTACATCGAGGGTTTGAAATCCGCCCATACTCAGGCCCGCTATGGCCCGGTTTTCGCGGTTGGGCAGCGTCCGATACGTTTTTTCGACATACGGCATGATGTCGTTGAGCAACTCTTTGGCAAACATCGACCGCAGGTTATTCATAGCCTGGGGGTTGGGCATTCCGCTCGACGGCGGCATGGGCATACTGCCGTTGGGCATCACGACCACCATAGGCTTAGCCTGCCCGGCGGCAATCAGGTTGTCCAGAATGAACCCCGCCCGACCGATGCTGTTCCAGCCCGAATCATCGTCGCCACCGCCGTGCAGCAGGTAAAATACGGGGTATTTATTGTTGCCTTTTTCGTAGCCGGGTGGCGTGTAGACGTGCATCCGGCGCATCATGTTCAGCGAATTCGACGAATACCAGACGTCCCGGACTTCGCCATGCGGCACCGCCCGATTGTCCTGAAAAGCTGTTTCGGCACCCGGCACCAGCATCACGTTTTCGAGACTACTGATGCCCTGTTTGATGACCGGATTTTTCGGGTCCATTGTCCGTACCCCATCTACCATCAGGGTATACGTATAGTAGTCGGGCCGGAGCGGGCCGAGCATCGCCGACCAGACGCCCTGCTCATTTTTGGTTAGCGCAACGGGTTTATTACCCGATTGAAAATCGCCCGATACGGTCACCTCAGTAGCTTTGGGCGCATAAATCTGAACGGCTACCCGTTTGTCGGCCAGCACGTTAGGCGATTTCAGGGTATCGTTGGGAGTTGGCTGGCGCTGGGGTGTCTGGGCTAGTGCCCAGGTTGCCATCAGGCAGGTGCAGAGGGCCAGAAAAAAGGGACGCGACCAGGTTACAGGTCGATGCTGGAGGATGTTCATAAGCCGGAAAAGGAGTACGAATAAAGACAAATCTGTGAAGTAATGAAGGCAACACCGGGTTAAATTTACTTGCGTCAACGACTCGATGCTTTGGGTTCGTTACGGCGTTACGGCTATCGTTGCCAGGCTGTGCCCAACCAGCGTTGATACCCGAACGATGAGCCGGGTCGGAATTTTGATGGGACCCGGTGGCGTCAGTTTTTGTTTACCCTCAATCAGGTTAATCAATTGCTCGGCGGCCACCTGACCAATCTCCAGCGCGGGCTGCTCAACGGTGCTCATGGGCGGAGCCAGCAAATCAGCCACGGTAATATTCGTGAAACCGATAAGCGAAACGGCTTTTGGAATGGCGATATTCCGCCTGTTGAGTGCAGACAGACACGCTAATGCCAGCCGGTCGCTGGCAGCAAAAAAAGCGTCGGGGGCTACCTTCAGCAGGTCGTCGATAATGGGGTCTATTTCATGCTGGCCGAATTCGGCATACCGCACTAACCCCTCATCATAGCGCAGGCCATATTTTTCGAGAGCCGCCCGGTAGCCCGCCAGACGTTCCTGCGTAATGGAAATATGGGGCGGGATGGTCACATGAGCAATTCGCCGACGGCCCGACTGAATCAGGTGCTCGGTAGCGGCAAATGCCCCGCCAAAATTATCGGCGGTAACGCAGAGCGTATCAAGGTCCTTCGAGACCCGGTCGAACTGAACAATGGGCAATTTCTTTTCCTGTAACCCGCGCAGATAGGAAACATCGGACGTGCTGCTCGACAAGGAAATAAGTAAACCATCGGCTTTGCGGGCAACCGCCTGCTGCACCGTGGCCAGTTCGCGCTCAAAGGATTCGTGGCTTTGAAAAATGATGACGTGGTAGCCCCGGTTATAGGCAGTGGCCTCGATGCCATTTATCGTCTGCGAAAAAAAGTGGTTGGCAATCTGGGGAACAATCACGCCGATGACCCGGCTGCGGTTTTCCTTTAAACTGAGGGCAATTGGATTGGGGTGATAGTTAAGCCGCTCGGCATATTCGATGACTAAACGCTTGGTTTCAGCATTAATCTCGTAGCTGTCACGCAACGCCCGCGATACGGTTGACGTTGATAGATTTAAGGCGCGGGCAATATCTTTTATGGTGATGGCGTCCACAGCGCTTCCTGGTAAAGTACAACATACACTGAATGACTAAGCGGGTATTCGTAGAAGCAGCCGTGAACCGGCAACTACTCATAATCCTGGGTATCCGTGAATTTCAGGAAAACCGGCAACGTTCCCGACAACGTTTGCATGAATAAATAGGGGTCAACCTGTCTATATACTTACTTATCGGGTTAACCTTAGGGTAGCTTCTGGTTACTGAACTGAACCACTAATCGGGTCAGGGTCTGCAAAAAAGACAATTTTAACGTCTCTTTCCGAAGCAGTTCAACCTTCCCTAACCGAAGCGTCGGCCCGGTTGGGCAGGGTTGAACTGATGGCAGTCATTAGAAATCCGGTTGTTTGAGTGGTTAAAATTCAGCTCAATACCGCTTTACCCACATGATGCCTGAACAAATTGACCATACGAGGACCGCAACATAACAAACGGCGCGCAAACCACTCACCTCCCGGTACCAACCGTTCACTTACTCCTGATGACCATGAAAAAGGCCTTTTTGACCGATGATTTTTTACTGCAAACCGACACAGCCCGGCAACTTTACCATGATTTTGCCAAACAGATGCCAATTATTGACTACCATTGTCACCTGCCCGCCGACCAGATTGCGGATGACCGACAGTTCGACAATCTAACGCAAATCTGGCTCTATGGCGATCATTACAAATGGCGGGCCATGCGCTCCAATGGCGTTGATGAACGATACTGCACCGGCCATGCCGACGATTTCAGCAAGTTTCAGAAGTGGGCCGAAACCGTGCCGTATACCCTGCGGAATCCGCTCTATCACTGGACACATCTGGAATTGCAGCGGTATTTTGGGATTACGGAGCCGCTCAATGGGCAAAATGCCCGCCGGGTGTATGAGGACTGCACCAGCCAATTGCAATCGCCCGATTTTTCGGTTAGAAATCTGCTTCGGCGAATGAACGTCGAAACCGTTTGCACCACTGATGATCCAATCGATTCGCTGGAACACCACCAAAGACTGGTCGATACTGGGTTTGAGATTAGCGTGCTGCCAACCTTCCGGCCCGATAAAGCGATGGCCGTCGAAGACGTTATGACCTTTAACCACTACCTGAATCGGCTCGAGGCCGCCAGCAATGTGGCCATCAGCACGTTCGACAACTTTATAGCCGCCATGCGCCAGCGACACGACTATTTTGCGGCTATGGGCTGTAAACTTTCCGATCACGGGCTGGAACAGATTTACGCCGACGACTATACCGAGACCGACATCCACGACATTTTTCACAAGATTCGCTCCGGGCATTCATTGGATGGGTCGGAGGTGTTGCGGTTCAAGTCGGCAATGCTGGTTTATTTGGCCGAGATGGATTGGGAAAAAGGCTGGACCCAGCAATTTCACATTGGGGCGCTGCGGAACAACAACAGCCGCAAACTTCGGCAGCTTGGCCCCGATACGGGTTGGGACAGCATCGGCGATTTTTCGCAGGCCCGGTCGATGTCCCGCTTCCTCGACCGATTAGATACGAACGACAAATTAGCCAAAACTATCCTCTACAACCTGAACCCCAACGATAACGAATTGATAGCCACCATGATTGGTAATTTCAATGACGGTTCGGTGGCCGGAAAAGTGCAGTTTGGATCGGGCTGGTGGTTTCTGGATCAGAAAGATGGCATGGAACGCCAGATGAACGCCCTCTCGAACATGGGATTGCTGAGCCGGTTTGTGGGTATGATAACCGATTCGCGGAGCTTTCTGTCGTACCCCCGTCACGAGTATTTCCGCCGGATTCTGTGCAACCTGTTCGGTACTGACATCGAACAGGGTGAACTCCCCGACGACATGCCGTGGACTGGTCAGGTCGTTCAGAACATCTGCTACGGCAATGCCAAAACGTATTTCGGCTTCAGCAGCAAGCCCATGCCCCTGGCGGTTTGAGGAATAAGACTCTTTTAGATTCTATAGATGCTGTAGATTCTGTTAGTTTTGGAAATCAATAGAATCTAAAGCTTCAATAGAATCAATAGAATCTAATTTTCCCATATACATGACAAAAGTTTGCTGCTTTGGTGAGTTATTATTACGGTTTTCACCCGTTGCCAACGGCGGATGGATTCGGCAGGCCACCATGCCCGTGTTCGTAGGCGGGGCCGAGTTGAACGTAGCCACCGCACTGGCTACCTGGGGCGTTCCGGTCAGCTACAGCACCGTTCTGCCCGACAATTCGCTGGCCGACGACATCATCGCGTTTATCGCGAGCAAAGGCATTCACGCATCAGGCATTGTTCGGTTTGGGCAGCGTGTGGGTAGCTACTATCTGCCGCAGGGCACCGATCTGAAAAACGCGGGCGTCATCTACGACCGGGCACATTCGGCCTTTTCAGAACTAACCGCTGGCAAAGTCGACTGGAACGCCGTATTAGCCAATACGGGCTGGCTGCATGTGAGCGCCATCAGCCCGGCGCTGAGCGCGGAAGTTGCCGCAGCGTGCCGGGAGTTGCTGGCCGCAGCGTCTGCCAGAAAAATCACTATTTCGATGGATTTAAACCACCGGGCGCGGCTGTGGCAATACGGCAAATCGCCGGTTGAAGTTATGCCGGATTTGGTGCAATACTGCGATGTGGTGATGGGAAACATCTGGGCGGCCCATGCGCTGCTGGGTATTCCGGTCGATGAGCATATTCATGCCAAAGGCCAACAGGCCGATTACGTTGCTCACGCCCGCGCTACGGCAGAAGCCATTCAGGAGCGTTTTCCGCGCTGTAGGGTGGTTGCCAACACGTTCCGCTTCGACAGGCCGCCAACGGGTCTGCGGTATTACACGACCCTGTATGTCGATGGTCAGGAATATGTTTCGCCCGAACTGCTGACCGATTCGGTCGTTGACCGGGTGGGCAGTGGCGACTGTTTTATGGCTGGATTGATTTACGGTCTTTACCACCAGCATCCACCCCAAACCGTTCTCGATTTTGCTGCGAATGCCGCGTTTGGTAAATTACAGGAATTAGGCGATGCGACCGCGCAAACCGTCGATGATATAACAAAACGACTATCAACTGTAACAGTTTAATGTTTGAGGTTTCAGATTCCAGGTTGGGGACTCGTGATATGGAACTTGAAACCTGAAACATTAAACTAATTTTAACCAAACCATGCCCCAATTCTCGTCCAGTACACTACTTCAGTTGGTTAGCAATCATCCGATTGTGCCGGTGTTCTACCATCCCGATGCCAGCCATGCCCAGTCCATCCTGCAAGCCTGCTACGAGGGCGGCCTTCGCGTGTTCGAGTTCACCAATCGGGGCGACAAGGCCCTGTCGGTTTTTGCCCATCTGGTAACGTACGTGCGAACCAACTGTCCCGAAATGGCTCTCGGTATCGGCACGATTCTAACCCCCGACGACGCGGAGCGATTCATTGCCGCCGGGGCCGACTTCGTGGTGCAGCCCATTACGACAGCGGCTGTCGGCGATGTTTGTCGGAAACATGGTATTCCCTGGATGCCCGCCGGTTCGACTTTAAATGAAATCTATCAGGCAACGCTGCTGGGCGCCGATTTAGTAAAAGTGTTTCCGGGCAACGTTGTGGGGCCAGGGTTCATCAAAGCCATAAAAGGCCCCATGCCTTCCTTAAAACTGATGGTGACGGGTGGCGTTGAACCCAACGCCGACAGCCTGAATGCCTGGTTCAAGGCGGGCGTTACGGCGGTGGGTATCGGTTCGCAGTTGTTTTCGGGTGATGGCGCTGACCCCGCAGCCCTGCGGGAACGAATTGCCAGCTTAGTGCAACTTGTTTCGCCGTTTATTCCGCAGCCCGCCTAAGCACATTCTCATTCTCCGATACACTATATAGCCTAAATCCTAAAAGAAAATCTACTACGTGTTCATCAGCTATACATAGCCACCTCTCCGATCAAAAGATCATTTGCCGTATGGAAATCACGACCTCACATCCACTGGCCTTACCCGTTGGCGTAACCCTCGACCGCTACATTATGCACCGGCAAACGGCTTTCCCATATGCAACGGGCGAACTATCGCAATTGCTGCGTGATATTGCCCTGGCCGGAAAAATCATTCACCGGGAAGTCAACCGGGCCGGTTTAATCGACCTCACCGGCGGGATGGGTGTGCAGAACGTGCAGGGCGAAAGCCAGCAGAAATTAGATATGATTGCCAATATCCGGTTTTGCCGCGCCCTCAAAAATGGCGGAGAAGCCTGCGCCATCATCTCGGAAGAAGACGAAGGTATTATTTATACGGGCAACAACAGTGGCAAATACGTGGTGGCTATCGACCCGCTGGACGGGTCGTCCAACATCGACGTCAACGTGTCGATTGGAACGATTTTTTCCATTTATCGGCGCATAACGCCCATTGGCTCCGAACCAACGCTGGCCGATTTTCTCCAGAGTGGCCGTCGGCAGGTGGCGGCTGGCTATATTCTCTACGGCTCCTCAACCATTATGGTCTATACCACCGGCCACAGCGTCAATGGGTTTACGTATGATGCGTCGCTGGGCGAGTTTATCCTATCGCATCCCGACATCCACAGCCCGGCCAATGGCCAGATTTATTCCTGCAACGATGGTCATGTAGCGAGTTTCGAGGAGGGCGTGCAGCAGTATTTGACAGACTGCCGCCAAAAGCAGTACACCGCCCGTTACATTGGTTCGTTGGTAGCCGATTTTCACCGCAACCTGCTCAAGGGAGGCATTTATCTGTATCCGCCCACGAAAAAGACACCCGATGGCAAGCTGCGTTTATTATACGAAGCCTTCCCCCTGGCGTTTCTGGCCGAAAAAGCGGGTTGTTTAGCCACATCGGGGCAGCGGGCCATTTTAGACATTCTCCCCACGAGCCTGCACCAGCGGACGCCCCTCTACATTGGTGCACCCATGATGGTTGAGAAACTGATGAGTTTATTATAGGCAGCCCCTTTAAAACTCTCTACCCTTATGGAAACCAACAGCGGCTCCCCCCCCAAACCATACCAGGATTCCACGAATTTTATAGGCGAACCAATACTTCCTACATCTAAAAAAGATAAGAAAAAGAAGACGAGCCGGGGTGTTGAAACCTTGTTTCGTACCACGCTGGCCAATCACCTGAAACTAAGTGAAATGGCCGATCAGAAGGCGAACCTGATGATTTCGATCAACGCTATCCTGATCTCCATCACGATTTCATCGTATGTCGGCAGGTTCGAAGGGAATACCGATCTGCTCATTCCCCGGCTGCTATTGCTGTTCGTTTGCTTAGTGACCATTATCGTTGCCCTGGTTGCTACCAACCCGATGATTAAGCCAACGCCAACTTCAGGATCAGATGGCCCGAAAACGGACCTGTTGTTTTTCGGCGATTATACGAACCTGACCGCCGACGACTACCGGAAGGGCGTCCGGGAGCTACTCGCTAATGACGAGATGCTTTACAATAGCCTGATTGACAACGTTTATGCTCAAGGCCGGGTACTCGCCCGAAAATACCGGCTACTGAAGTTTACCTACCGATTTTTTATGATTGGCTTTTCGGTCGTGGTGGTCAGCTACACGGTTGCGCTCTTTTTTTCTCATTGAACAATCAGTACTCATTTTAATCCTTTGATCACAATGCCTGAGCGGTCACCCCGCAGAAACTCGGCCCGCACCAAAGCCGGTTTGTTAATTACCGCGTAAAACTCATCCAGGAACTTCAGCGTTCGCTTCACATAGCCCGGACTCAACCGGGTTTCGCTGGCATACAAAGCATACAATTGGGGCTTTATCTGATTAAATCGGTCAAAGACTTTCTGGAAGGTGGTTAGGGAATACGGAAGCCCCCGGTATAGCCGCTCCCGCACCGATTGAATAGCGAGTTGTTCGGCGGGTAGTGCATACTGCGCGTCGACAATGCCCGCGTGGTCGAAGTCATACGCCACCGCCAGGCGGTCTCCGTTATCAGTCACCGACAGGAGCCTGATGTTGTGCAGATAACTCACCGACCAGTCGGTGTTGCCGATCATGTATTCAAATATTGCCACCGTTGCCATGTTCAACGAATCTAAGTAGCCCATGTTCGTTTGCTTCAGGTTATTGATTGTGGCCCCGTTCCGTTTAGCCAGTGCGGCTTCGTCTTCCAGTAGAAATGCCCAGTGCGTTTCAGGGGCACGTTTTCCCATCGAGTCGGTGTAGGTTACGCGGGCCAGTCGCGCCCGAAAACTTACGTCGGTCAGCAGGTTGTAGAGTTTGTAGACCAGATATTCCCGAACGACGTATTCTTCGGTTTGGCAGTGGGTAACTAATTTCAGTTTATTCTGACCTTCAAATAATGTGTTGCGGGTTTTCTTCTTCGGAAAATCGAGGAGCAGAGGAGGATAGGTGCAGTTCGACGATTTACGTCGAAAATTGCCGCGCGTTTTCACCGTCAGGGGCAGCGCAACGGGCTGCTGCCGGACATCAGAATAGGTGAGCATCACCGAATGGCTGGCGGGCGAATCGCCCCGGTCTTTTAGCAGATTTCGGAGCGAGCAGGTCATTGTAAACTCCAGCACGTCGTCTCTGGCGAAGATGGGGACATCGTCGGCAACGACCGTATGGGTGGTAGCAACGGATTTGGCAGAATCCAGTGCGGGCGCGGTTTGCGCGGTTGCGTCCGCCGGGAAAGCAATCCCAATGGCAATCGCCAGGCGCATGAGAAAAGTGTCGTGGTGTTTCATGAAGCCAATTGAGTTAGGGGTAAGCAAACAACAAACTCGGTGAACTCCCCTGGTTTACTTTCCACGGTGAGCGTACCACCATGTCCCTTTGTTAGTATGTCGTAACTCAGTGAGAGGCCCAGTCCCGTGCCCTCGCCCGTGGGCTTCGTCGTGAAGAACGGCTGAAAAATCTTGGTCTTCACCGATTCAGGGATGCCCGTACCATTGTCGCGCACAGAGATTTCGACGTATTCCAGGCCTGCCGTGCGATGGGCCAGCCCGTTGGACGGGGTTGGTGATATGGCCCTTTCAGGGCGGTTCGACGGGTCGACCTGCTGGCCGATAAACCGGGTGCCAACTGTTACCGTAGGCTGATAGTCAGCCAGGGCCGTTTTCTGTTTTTGCTGAACCGCATAAAAGGCATTGTTGAACAGATTCAGCAACACCCGCCCAATCTCCTGAGGCACCACGTCAATTTCACCTAAGTTGGCATCAAAGTCGGTTTTCAAGTCGCAGTTGAAGCTTTTGTCTTTGGCCGGGACGCCGGACCGCCGAAAGCCCTGATAGGCTAAGCGCAGGTATTCATCAACCAGCGCGTTGAGGTCAGTGGGCTGGCATTCGCCCGTGCTGGTGCGGCTGTGTTCGAGCATACCTTTGACGATGCTGCTGGCTCGCTGGCCATGCAGGGTAATTTTCTGGAGGTTCTGCTTTAAATCGCCCAGCAGTTCGGCTTCGAGGCCGGCATCCCGGTCGGGTTTCTGCTGCTCCTCTTCGAGTTCGGTAACCAGTTCGGTCGAAACCTCTGAGAAGTTGTTGACGAAGTTGAGGGGGTTCTGAATTTCGTGGGCGATACCGGCGGTCAATTCGCCCAGGCTGGCCATTTTTTCGCGCTGGACGAGTTGGTTTTGAGTAGCCTTTAATTCATCGAGCGCTTTTTCGGCTTTATTCCGTTGATTGTCTATCTCTTCTTTTTGCCTAAGTAATACTATATTGGCCTTTAGTTTGTGTTGGTTATTTCGATAAAGTATGGACGTTACAACAATGGTCGAAAACAAAGCCGCAGCTATACTAAACAACCACCAGCGTTGATTTTGATTTTCATTTTCCTTCAGTAATTTTTCTTTTTCTAAAAGCGCTTTTTCCTGTTCACTTTTTTGAATTATTCCCTCTACTTCCAAATTTGCCGAGAGACTCACTATATCCTGTTCTTCTTTTTCTTTTACGATGGTGCGATATTTTTTAAGGTACGTATATGCCGTTAAGGGCTGCCCTAATTCTTCATAAACCTCGGCAAGCAGTAAACATATTTTTTTTAGTAACCCCTGGTCTCCATAATTCAGGGCCGACTTATAACTTTTTTCTCCGTAGTCTCTACTCTCTTTTAAATTACCTATCTTTTGATGGCATTGGGCTATATACAGATTTACATAACCATTACCATCTTTCTCGCCAAGGGATTCAATAGAAATTTTTTGGGCCTGATAAAACGTGGTTAAGGCATCAGTATACTGGCCCTGACCCAATAATATTTGACCCATAGCATCCGTGTACCGAAATAGATCGCCCCTTTGCATTAGTTGATTGGTACTCTTGTCGGATAAATTCTTTGCTTTTAAAAAAAACTGCTTCGCTTCATTATACTTCTTCAGGGCAACCAGTTCGAATCCAAGATTGAAATAAATCCGTATGGCATCTTCATAATCCTGTACCTGATCCCTTAACGAAACCGCTTTTTTATAATAATCAACGGCTTTTGTTGACATGGATAAAAAAGCAAAATTTAATCCCAGATTTTCAAAAACCAGAATTCGCAAATTCTTTTCGTCTGTTTTTTCAAGTTCGTTGTTTGCTCTTAAGGCATACTCAATTGCCAGGTTGCTTTTACTTTGATAGGTATAGCGAAGGCTAACGTGATAAATAAGAAGTGCTTTTTCTTTTGGATTATTGATTTTCTCAATGGCGGCATTTGCTATCGTATTCGATTCTTTTGCTTCGTTTATTTTTCCGGCCTCCTCCAGAAATATCGGTTTGAGTAGTAGCGCAAAAGCAGCGGGCGTGTTCAAACCAATCTCGCTGAATAGGTTCCGGGCTTTTTCTGCATAGACAATAGCTTCATTATCCTTCTTCAAGTTAAAATGATAAATACTGATCAAATAAAAAATATTGGCAAGTATTTCTTTATCCTGCTCATTTTCAAAGAATGTCAGCGCCTTCTTGATCTGAATAATTGCTTTTTTATAGTCAGTTCTGGAAGGAGCTATACCAGCGTTACGAATTTCTTCCCGCTGGTGTATGTCGTTATAAAACCATTTTGTTTGTAAATCGTAGTAAACAGGCAGATCCGTATTCCTATGAAAAACAAACCATGTACGCAGATAGAGGCCTTCTCCAGGTTGGTAGCCGAGCTTTTTAGCTAATTGACGGGCCTGTTTGGCAGCAGTAAGCCCTCGTGTGAATTGTAAGTCATAAAAGCAGATACGAGCTAAATCATTAAGCTGTTTTATCCTATTTGTGTCCTCATCTGGTTGTGCATCTAACCGTTTTTGAACGCTGTCGATCTTAGCTGTATTGGGATTTATAGTCTCCTGAGCTAAGGAGAAGTTCAGGCTTGAAACCGTGGTCAGAAGAGCAAGAATAATAGGTTTCAATTTCGAAAAATGCTTAGAGGTACTAAAAACGCAACAGCAGCTACGGGGCGGAGACCTGTTTACTCCCTAAAGTAGGCATTAATGAAACGCTATTTGCAACCGGTTAATAAATCGTTGCCTTATACCAAACAAAAAGGGAGCACATGGCTCCCTTTTTGTTTGGCTGTGAACGTACTGCTCTTTAGTACTCCAGCATACGGGGCAGATTTTTAGCCTGCTCCACAAAATCACCAATCTGTTCAACCGACGGTGGGCGTTGGGTAAACTGCCGGACACTGTTTATTTCAATCAGTTTGGCGTGTAAGTTCGCAGGAGCACGCTGCGCCAGTTCTTTTACGGTATCAACGCCCGCTTCTTCCATCAAATCGCTATATACCCGGCCAATCCCCTTAATTCGGGCTAAGTCGGCCCGGTTTGCCAATTCAAGAATCGCATTGGCATTAACGCCGGTTATGGATGATAGCGCTTTCCGGTCGCCTGGGGTTTTGGTGGCGTCAAGCAGCATTTCGCTGTCGCTGATACCCTGTGCTTTCAAGGCGTTCAGAATAGAATCTGTAATGCCACGCAGTTCTCCTAATGTGAGGCTCATGTAGAGGGAAAGTTGAATTTTACGTAAATGCGACCCGACCTTCAGGCCGTTCGATACCTATTCAACGAACAAGGTACTTTCTTCGGGTGTCATTTAAAAGAAATTTCTTTTGTGCGGTAAAACTTTCTGGATGTTGCTCCGCAAACTCCTGTTGCCAGGCTACATACCGGGCGGGTTCGGCCTGGAGAAACCGATTTGCGTCAATCTTTTTTTGTTCTAAATACTCCTCGAACGTCATACCGTATTTCTGCCAATTTAACCGACTTTACCTCTACTGAATGTAACTAAACGCACCTGTAAAGCCAAAACCCAAAGAAGAACGACAAAATGGCCGAAAAAAGTAAGTCCTGCGCCCAGGAAAGCACATTGGAACAAATCGTGAAGACGGTTTTACCGCAAGTAATCAACTCAAACGCATGAACACGCAGTTTATAACTTTTTCAGACCGTGTTTCGCAGCCGGGCAAAGCGGCTGAACAGGATGCTCCTTTGCTGGATGCCTATTCGAACACGGTGGTAAATGTAGCTAAAAAAGTCAGCCCATCGGTGGTGCAGATCAAAGTCCGCAACCAGCCCTCCACGGCTCTGTCGACACAACGAAATCCGGCCCCGCCCCAGCGCCGGTCGCCGGGGCGGGGCGAAGGCGAGGGCGGAACAGGGTCTGGATTTATCATCTCCAGCGATGGCTACATCATTACCAACAATCACGTCGTTACGGGCAGCGGAGCCATTAAAAACCCCGAAATCAGGGTGTTGCTGCCCGACTCGCGCGAGTACGAAGCCACGCTCGTTGGCCGCGACCCCGACACCGACATTGCCGTGCTGAAAATCTACGCCGATGGGCTGAAAGCCATTCGCTTTGCCGACTCAAAACAGGTTCAGGTTGGGCAGATTGCCATTGCCATCGGCAATCCGTATGGTTTTCAATACTCGCTCACGGCGGGGGTCGTGAGTGCGCTGGGCCGGACGCTGCGGGCCGAATCGGGCCGGTTGATCGACGACGTTATTCAGACCGATGCGGCTCTGAATCCCGGCAACTCGGGCGGCCCTTTAGTTGACTCCAATGCCGATGTGATTGGTGTCAATACGGCGGTGATTTTACCGGCACAGGGAATTTGTTTTGCCGTTTCATCGAGCCTTGCTGCGCTGGTCGCCGGAAAACTCATCATGAATGGGCGGGTTCGGCGGGGGTATCTGGGCATTGCCGGGCAACTCATCAACCTCACCGAGCGCATTATGCAGTACAATCAACTGTCGGCCAAAACAGGGGTGATGGTGGTGAGTGTGGAGCCGGATGGTATTGCCGGGAACAGTGAGCTATTGGCAGGCGACATTATCGTGGGCTTTAACAGTCAGCCCGTTACGTCGGTCGATGACCTGCACCGGCTCCTGACCGATGACACCATTGGTCGGCAAAGTCAATTGACGGTCCTGCGCGAAAACCGCAAAAAAGGCATTCTGGTGACACCGGGGGAATTGACGTAATTCGACTGCAAACAGAAATTTCCCCAGGAGAAGAGCCGACGTACTTTCGGCTCTTCTCCTGGGGAAATTTTTCCATCATCTGGATTTCCTAAAATTTAGCAGGGCATCTCCAAACAATTAAGTGTACTTAGGAGTCAATTACACATACGTTTGCTTACGTTTTTTATTTAACCATTCTTCCCTACAACTTATGAAACGCATTTTTCTATTGTTTTTCGCCTTTGCGGCCTTCACAGCAACCGCGCAGGACTACAAGCCCTTTAAAGTTAACCTCTCCATTGGGTATGCCAAAGCCTTAGGCGAGGGGCTATCGGGCGGTGCTTTGATTTCCCTCGAGCCTAAATACGGTGTCAGTGATAATCTTGATGTGGGCCTACGGTTGGAGTCGGCGTTTATCGCACGCGGTGTTGTTGTCAATGGAAATACGGCAACGGGCGATGTGGCCGCCTTTGGCTCTTACCTGCTAACGGGCACGTATCTGTTTGGGGAGAGTGGTGTCCGACCGTTTTTGGGTTTAGGAGCCGGTTTATACAGCATTGCCTCAGGCGGCACCATTACGGTGGTTGATGGGCAAAGTCCACAGGATGTGACCTTCGTAGGTGAAACCAAGTTTGGCGCCATGCTCCGGGCAGGTATTAAAGCTGGCCATTTCGTGGCGGGTGTCGAATACAACGCCGTTCCGACAACCTCCAATAAATTAAGAAACACCACCATCGACAGCAAGAATGCCTACTTAGGCATTAAAATCGGCTTCGACATTGGCGGGGGACGGAAGTAGGTAATGAATATTGAATAATGTAAAATGAAGAATGAAAGGCTTACCATTCTTCATTTTACATTATTCAATATTCATTACCTATTTTCACTCTTTCGGCAGCAATAGCGGATGAAAGCGAAGGCCCTTCGCGCGGTTGAACTCCAGCGATGGAGCCGGAATTTTGAAAAATTGGGCTGTGCCGATAAACCGTTGCAGAGAAGGCTCAACGGTGCCGATGCGCGACAAATCGGCATCGGGTGAGATAAAGAACTGGCGGTACCGTTCAAATTTCACTTCCCGACCATTCTGGTCAACTACGGGCGGATTTTCATGGCCGCCAATCATACCGCTTCCGCTATAACCCACATCGACATTCAGCCAGCGCGGAAAGCGAGGGCCAACGGGCAACACCGATGCCAGATTGACCGATAGCCAATACTGCTGCCCATTGTAATCTTTCAGCATCTGCACGCCGGTTGTTTTCCCCAGCACATTGGGCCGGTAAGGCGGAAAAATCGTTTTCCGAAAGCCATATTTCATACTGACCACCTGCTGCCCGGCCCCGTATTGTTGCCCCACAAAGAGCGCCGTTCCGGCAACGTTGGCCAGCATGTCGCCTTTGGAAAAACCCCAGCCTTCGGCGTGTCCGTCGTAGACTTCGAGCGTTGTTTGAAAGAGCAATGCCAGCAAACCACCCGTCAGAATACTCGTCTGTTCGTTCACGCCACTCCAGCGCATGAGTTCATACCCCCCCCGGCTCATGCAATAGGCCGTTGCGGCATGGCCAACTTTATCCATCTGCAGCCACTCGCCGTTGTCGTTAAAACTATGGAAAGGCACTTTTTTCTTATACCACTGCTTGCGGAGCATCAGCAGCGTGATGGTGTAAAAAGCCGCCGTTCCGATGACAACCCCAATAAATCGGCCCTGGTTGATTCCCGCCTGGTCGGGTATGGGCGTAATCGGCTGGGGTTGCCCCCGAACAGATTGAACCAGCAGAACGACGCATAGTCCAATAAGCCATCCTGTCCGAATCTGGTTTTTCATTCGCCAAAAGTACCCAACACGGTTTATTTTTCGACAGGATTACAGGATTAACAGGATTTGTTTGCCTGAAAATCCTGTTAATCCTGTAATCCTGTCGAAAAATAAACTTGTCCTGCACCCGTTTGCCTGTGCCAATTCTGTATGGTGTAATTTTGGCCCAAAATTACGTTTTCTCCACTGTTCATGAATTTCGTTCCATCTCCTCCCCTAACCCGCGCTCAGGAATCGCGCGTTGCCATTGAGCGGCTCTACATTACCATGCGGCATTTGTTTAACCGGGGGTTCTATAAACCGTCGGGCGTGTCGGGCGAAGAGATACGGCGGGCGCTGCTCACCCTCCAGCCCGAAATTTATGGGCTGGTCGGCGACCCGCAACGGGTTGAATTAGACGGCCTTGTTTATGTGATGGACCGGCTTCCCAAAGGCATTGAAGCGTGTCGGGTTATTTCATTAGCCTCGCGGGAAGGATTTGAAAATGCCCATTTTCCGGCGCTGGTGCCCGCCAAACGCCGACGTAACTGCTACCGCATCGACAATGAACAAATGGTGATTGAAGTGACGAATGGCCGTAGTGAAATCTACGACATCCTGACACACCTGACGTTTATGTTTATGGAAGCCGACAAAATCCATCGCAACGCCTTTCAGGAGAAGGGTGCCCGAATCCGCGAATGGGAAAAGCTGGAGGCCATTATCCAGTCGGGCGGGACCGTGAATGACGACGAGCGGGAACTGGCGCTTATGTACCTAAGTTCGATTCTGGGCCGGACATTCGAAGAAACCCAGCAGGCGTATCAGCGTTTTGCCGAAACAGCAGGCACAAACAGCGGGCTGTTTCAGATTGTTTATGGCTTAGGCAGCGTGTCGATGCGCGAGGTTCGGGAGTCGAAAACGGCCCGCGAAATCAATTTTACGCCCATGCTTCGCGAGCGCATCGGACAGCACCTGTACGGCGAACGCTGGGCCACGCGCCTGAAACAATACATCTGGGAACATAACCTTCAGGAGCGCCCTATTCATATCATCAGCGCCAACCCGCACTCGGTCATGAATTGCCTGTATGCGCCCGCTGCCCTGGCCGACTCAACAACCTGGGACAATTTGTACGATCTGGCCCTGACATTAAGCCAGTCTGCCCGAAAAGAACTCCGTCAGCAGGTAATCGACTATGCAATGAATCATGGGATGCACCTACTGGAAGACCTCGGCGGAACCAGTCTGCTGGTTCAGTTGGTCGATACAGCCCAGGTAGACATCACGCACCTGTCGCCGGAAATAGCCCATGATCCGGACTACATCCGGGCGACGCAACCACTTTTGTTAGTGATGGATTACGCCTTTGGCGAACAGGCCTTCGAAGCAATGGACGAACTGCTGAAACCGTATGACGGCAACAATGAACCGGTTTCGCTCAACGTGGCGTCGATTTCGATTATTGGCAAAGCGGGTATCCTGACCGGTGGCAAAGGCGACCTGATGATTCCAACGGCGCATATCTTTGAAGGCACGGCCGATAATTACCCGTTGGCCAATGATTTCAGCAAAGAAGACTTTGAGGGCAATGGACTGGCCGTGTATGAAGGCGCCATGATTACCGTGCTGGGCACGTCTCTGCAAAACAAAGATGTGCTGAGTTATTTCCGCAACTCTTCCTGGAACGCCATTGGCTTAGAAATGGAAGGCGCTCACTATCAGAAGGCAATCCAGGCGCAATCGAAAATCAGGGGGAGTGTTTCGCCCAATATAAAGGTCCGTTACGCCTATTATGCCTCAGATAACCCCCTGCTCACCGGCGCTACGCTGGCATCGGGCAGTCTCGGTACATTGGGCGTGAAACCCACGTATCTGATTACAATGAAATGTTTAGAGAAGATTTTTCAGGCCAATTAGCCGAACAGGATTGTTGCTGACGCCACCTTTATCTGAAAATCCCGGAACAACCAACCGGCTAATTTTGTAGCTATAAACGAAACATACCGGCCTACTTCAATCATGGCGAACCACAAGAAAACTACCCAAAAAGGGCCTGACGTCGTACTCATCGGCGCGGGTATTATGAGTGCTACCCTGGGTGTGCTGCTCAAAGAGCTGCAACCCGACATTACCATCGAAATTTACGAACGACTCGACAGTGCCGCTGCCGAAAGCTCGGATGCCTGGAACAACGCCGGCACGGGCCACTCGGCATTCTGCGAACTGAACTATACCCCCGAACAGGAAGACGGCTCCATCGACCCATCGAAGGCCATAAAAATTGCCGAATCCTTCGAGCAGTCGAAGCAGTTCTGGTCTTACCTGGTCGAAGAAGGTTTTCTGCACGATGCGCCCAACTTTATCCGCTCCATTCCGCACATGAGTTTCGTGTGGGGCGAAGAGAACGTGGCCTACCTGCGCAAACGCTACGATGCGCTTCAGCAGAACTACCTGTTTCATGGGATGCAGTACTCGGAAGACCAGCGGCAGTTGACCGACTGGATGCCGTTGGTGATGGAAGACCGCAACCCCGAACAACCCGTTGCTGCTACCCGCATGGACATTGGCACCGACGTAAATTTTGGTGCCCTCACCCGTGCCATGTTCCGGCGGTTGAGCGATATGCCGGGTGTGCGGATATATTTCGCCCACGACGTGCGCGACATCTGGCGGTCGAAAACCCTCGGCGGCTGGAAAATTCGCGTCGAAAACGTAACCACTAATCACGAACGCGACATACAAACCCAGTTTCTGTTTATTGGCGCCGGGGGCGGCTCGCTGCGGCTGCTCGAAAAGTCCGACATTCCCGAAAGCCGCGGGTTTGGCGGGTTCCCCGTGAGTGGACAATGGCTCAAATGCGTCAACCGGGAAGTTATTGAGCGCCATCAGGCCAAAGTATACGGCAAAGCGTCGGTGGGTGCTCCGCCCATGTCGGTGCCGCACTTAGATACGCGCATGATTGACGGTAAGCGCGAACTGCTCTTCGGCCCGTATGCCGGTTTCTCGACCAAATTTCTCAAAAGCGGCTCCTACATGGACCTGCCCAAATCCATTCAGTTGAGCAACATGGCCCCCATGCTGATGGCTGGACTACACAATATTCCGCTAACAAAGTACCTCATTCAGCAGGTGATGCAGTCGCCCGAAGACCGCTTAGATGCCCTGCGGGAATATTACCCCGATGCTCAGTTGGACGACTGGGAGCTGGAACTTGCCGGTCAGCGGGTGCAGGTCATTAAGAAAGACGACGAAGAGGGCGGAGTGCTCGAATTTGGCACGGAAGTCGTGAGTGCCGCCGATGGCAGCATTGCGGCCCTGCTGGGCGCATCGCCGGGAGCCTCAACCGCCGTGTCGATCATGCTCGACCTGCTGAAACGCTGCTTCCCGGAGCAACTTGCCACCGAAGCTTGGCAGCAGAAGCTGAAAGAGATGATTCCGAGCTACGGGCAAGTGCTGGCTGACAACCCACAACTTGGGCAGGCACTCCGCAAGCATACGAGTGAGGTGCTGGGGTTGGGCGTGTATGAATTTACGGTGAGTGAAAAGTAGGGGTTTTTGGTATAGTATAGTCGTAGAGGTAGTGATGACATCGTTGCTAATTAATTTGCTTCCTGGGGAAATTAATTAGCAACGATGTCATCACTGGCAACAGAAACAGACCAACCGTGAAGATTGAAATAAACAAATCGGCCTGTTCGCTTTCAAGAAATGTGCACAAAGTAGTCTGACCATAAAAATGGCAGTAAAGTGAGGCTGATAGTTTTAAGCCCAATACACCGATAACCAGAAATGCTACTGTCTCCAGAAAAGGGAACCGCTCCATAAGTCCAACAAAACCCTGAGCTACGAAACGCATAGCCAGAATGCCAATAAATACCCCAAGGCAGATGAGAACAATTTTATCCGTAAAAGCTACAGCCGCAAACACATTATCAACCGAAAATGCCAAATCCATAACCTCCACCAGCGCAACCGTTGCCCAGAATTGGCCCAATGTTCCCAGTGTAGCTTTATAGACTCGATTTTCACTCTTGTTCAGCGTATCATCATCGGTTTCAGGTGTCGCTTTACTTTTAAAATAGTCATAGGTTAGATAAAGCAGATAGAAACCACCAATCGGCTTCAGCCACCAGATATTGACCAACCAGGCGGCAAAAACCAGGCATAAGCCCCGAAAGACGTAAGCCCCAATTATCCCGTATTTCAACGCTTTGCTACGCTGCTTCTCAGGTAGATCCATGACCATTGTGGCCAGAACTGCCGCATTATCAACGGATAATAAACTTTCAATAACGATTAGATTGAGAATAATCAATCCAGCCGCCTGTAGGTCGTCGCCTAACAATTGGTGTAGATATTGCATATTTACTGGTGGGAAACAAATAAAAACGGGTACTAAGCTATTCTGCTTAGTACCCGTTGTGAGAGGTTTACAGAAATTGCTGAACAACAGTCCGAACCGTGTCTTGCAGGGTACGGTCGCGGGTAGGCTCACCGATGGATTCAAACTTCCATTGACCGTTACGCTTGTAGAGTTTAGCCATAATCATGGAAACATGACCGGAAAACTTGGGGTCTTTGGCTATATCAAATTTGGCGAAGACCGACTGTACCTGGTCAGGTGTGCCTTCGTACAGGCGAATGTGGGCAAAAGGTACAATAGCAAAATCATGCCCCCGGTAGCTGTTAAGAATAAAAACAATCTTTTCAATTCCCGGATGCAGTCGAGTCAGGTCAACCGAAATGATCTCATTGTCTAATCCGTCGTCGCCATCAGTATCGCCAACTAAATCATCACCACTGTGTCGTATTGCTCCATCGGTTGACATGAGCTGCTCGAAATAAACAACCTCAACAGGCTGATTATTAGCCGCAAATAGAGCCGCGCTGGCATCCAGATCAACCGGTTCTTTTGTTGTACCAAAGCCAAACAGTCCCGACTTTACAATGGCCCCCCAGTTCAGCCCAACACAAAAATTAGTTAGTTGTGACCCATCGCGTTTCAGGAGGTCGAGTTTATCCCCTTTTGTTAGATTCAGCATGGCATGGAGAAAATCTTATCGCTTATACTTGTTGATAATGTCTTCCAGACCATTGGCTGAGGTACCAACAATATCGCCTAACGTGGTGAACCGCCAGTCACCATCTTTCCGATAAATACGGGCCATTTCAACGGCTGTACCCCGCGACGCATCTTCGCTTAAGTCGAATTGATAAAGAGCCTGATTCGTGTCGGCATTGTAGAGTCGAACAGACGCATTCTTGACTCGTCCAAACGTTACCGGCGAAATTTGTCCGACACCGTAAATAGTGATGACAGCCGTTACTATCTGTACATCGTTAGGAAGACGGCCTAAGTCAATGGTAATCGTTTCGTCGTCTCCATCGGCGGCACCGGTGCGCTCGTCTCCTGAATGCTTAATCGCTCCACCGTAGGCTTCCAGTTTGTTGTAGAAGACTACGCTGTCTTCAGTCAACATTTTTTCGTTTTGATCGAGGATCAAAACAGACGCGTCTAAATCAGCAGTTACGCCTTCTTTAACATCCCAGCTAAGGCCAATTTTGAGTTTTTTCAGACCAGCCTGCTCTTTCGACAGGTTGATGCGGTCACCAGCTTTGACTAATTGTAAGGCCATGATGGAGGAAAGTCTTTTCGTTTTTAGTACCCACAAACATAGAGACTCCCCATTTTTCGTTACCTTTTCAGACCTTTACATTTAGTTGGCTTAAACAATACACCTTGCAGACCGTATGCATACTGGAGAAAAAATCAGAGCAATTCGTACATTGAAAGGTCTTTCCCAGGATAACATGGCCGACATGATAGGGCTGTCGAGACTGGCCTACGGCGATATTGAGCGGGGTAAAACTGACGTAACCGATTCTCGCTTGAAGCAAATAGCCGACGTGCTGGGTATATCGGTTATGGATATCTTCAGTTTCTCGGAGAAAATGGCTAATTTTTTTGACCAGTGTACTGGTGTAGTTGCTCTGAATAACGGCACTCAGACTAATAACTACGACCAGCGCGAACTGCAACACCAGTTAGATAAGGCCAAATTAGAAATCGAGAAACTGCAACTGGAAGTAGAAAAGTATAAAGCTGAACGCGACAGGGCTGAATTGGAAGCCCGCTATTGGCGGGATAAAAAGGAGGAATAATTTGTTTAGCCGTACAAAACCCGCTGTTTTTCAGTTGTGCCTATAGTTATATAAAAACCCAAATAAGCATGACAACTCCGTCAACTCATACGAAACTAAGTGCTATTCAACTGCACTTGTTGCGATTCTTCAGTGAGCGGCCTGTCTCCGATAGTGAAACCGCCGAACTTCAACGCATCATCACTGATTACTATGCTCAAAAAGCCGACCAGCGAATGGACGATTTATGGGAACAGCGGGAGTACACAGAAAAAACGATGGATGAAATTCTGGACGCTTCCCTACGAAAACCCGCTGATGCGTCTGGTCATTGACACAAATTGCCTGTTAGCATCCGTACCCCGTCGGTCTCAGTACAGGTGGTTATACGATGCGGTTTTGGTCGGCAATGTGGAGTTAGCCGTAACCACGGAAATCTTGTTGGAATATGAGGAACAACTTGGTTTATTCTACGCCCCCGACTATGCCGGGTACGTTCTATCAACACTGGTCAATTTATCCAATATAATTCACATAAACCCCCTTCATTTTAACTGGCTATTAGTTGAGAACAACCCTGACGACCGTAACGACGGACCGCAACAAATTCGTTGATACCGCTATTGCCTCAAATGCGGATTACATTATCACAAATGACCGGCACTTTCAGCTATTACAAATAGTCCCATTTCCTTCTGTAATGGTTGTACGTTTGGCTGACTTTCAGCCCATTTTGGCTGCCTATCTGGATTCACGCTCCAAAAGTGGATTTTAGTAGCCGATATATATCGGCTATATCGAAGAAGTTTAAGCAAAAAACGAATAGCTCTATAGCTATCCATTCGCAACTTGGGCAGGCACTCCGCAAGCATACGAGTGAGGTGCTGGGGCTGGGCGTTTATGAATTCACACCCGACGTAACACGATAGTTCGCTTAGGAAACAGTTGTTGGGGCGAGATATAAACCAGACCTCAACAACTGTTTCCTAACAAGGCGTCATTGCCAGGTCGTGGTCACTTTGCGGATGCAGTGGCTGTACTGATCGACGTAAAACACGTCGCCTTTTTTGTTGACCGCTACTCCAAAGTAGCCGTGCGTCGCATCGGCTGCCGGGCTATTATCCGCGAAATCGCTTTTGACAATGTACCGGCTAAGGTGGTAGAAATAATCATCGGGCGTTACCACTTTCAGCGTATTGCCGGTTCCGTCTACGATAAACAACTGCCTGCTGTTTGCGTCAAAATGGATTCGGTATGGCTGAATAACAGCCGCACTACTGCGGGGCGCATCGGGGTTGTAGCCAACACCCGATTTGATATAGGTCGAAACGATGCCGTCGGGCGTAACCTTGCGAACGCAGCGGTTGCCCCAGTCGGGTATGTAGATGTTGCCCGCTTCATCGAGGGTCAGGTCCTCGAACATGCAAAACTGAGCCGCACTGCCCTTGCCATCGGCGTATTTACAAACCGATGTATTTTCCAATGGCTTACCCGCCAGCGTAGTCACTATGTTGGTGTTAAGGTCGATTTTACGCAGGCAATAGTTCAACGCGTCGGCAACGTAGAGGTTGCCCGACTTATCCATCGCGATACCCCTGGGGAAATTAAACTTGGCAGTGGCCAGCGGGCCATCGCGGTATCCCCACGAGTAGCCGCCTTCCGGGTCAGGGCCACCACTCAGGCGGGTCACCTGCCCGTTACTGCTGATTCGGAAGATGCCGTTGGCAACACCATTCGCGTCGCCACTTTCGATGGCGTAGAGCGTTATCCCGTCGCGCGGGTCTACACAAATGTCGGTGACGGAAAACAACCCCTTCGCAAAGGTCGTTACGTTGCCCGCCGGGTCGACCTTCCGAATAACGCTGCCCCCGGTATAGCTGTATTTCTGGTCGATGACGTACAGATTCTCGTTTTTGTCCATGGTCATCTGAGCGGGGTAGCTGAACATAGCCGCTGTGCCTTTGCCGTCAGCGAAACCTTTCTGGGCATCGGTGCCTGCGATGGTCGTGATCGTGACCGACGGCTTTTTGGTGCCGCCGGGCGAGGTTCCGGGGGTTGTTCCGCCCGGCGTAATGGCTTCGGGTTGGGGAGTTGTGCAGGCCAGGGTTGTTGCCAGCATAAGCAGCGATAACAGGATCTTTTTCATTGGTTTGTCGTTTACCTGATTTAAAGGTACCAGCCCCTTTCAAGGCGTGGAAGTGCCGATGGGATGAACCGGAAAAAGCCGCTGGCGAAGCGGCTCAATCCGGTAATCTGGCAAATGAATTTGGGCTGACTAATCAGGACCTGGTTGTTGATACGAACTGGGTTATTTGTCAGGCAGGCTTTTTTCAGGCACAGCCAGTTCGGCAACCAACCGTTCGCTGGTTTCCCACAAATCGCGGGCTTTGGCAAGGTCGTATGATTCCGGCGATGAGGGTTTTTCGCGCCTGTCGTTGGCGTGGTAAAAGTAAAAGTATTTACCCGTCACATCGGCGAAGGCCGGATCGCTAACCAACTGCGCCAGCAACGGCCCGGAGGTCTGAACACTACCAACATTGGGAAACAAACGTAAGATGGGGAATACGTTTCGCCAGGCCCATTGCGCCAACGCTCCCGCCTGACGCGCCAGGCCAGAGCCGGGCATCAAACCCGGATCGTAGGCGTTGACGGTCAAATCCGTTCGTCCCTGCTTCTGCATCCGACGAATCAGTTCATAGGCAAACAGCAGGTTGCAGAGTTTCGAGGTCGCGTACCGCTCAGCACCAACCTGTTGCGGCTTTTCAGTTGTAGGTTCTGGGTGCGCTAATGCTTCGGCTGCTGTGTAGGCCGGTGGCGGCACACCCAGCGCCCTCGCAAAGGGTTCGTCAGGGTAATGGGTTCCACTGCTAACAACCACGATGCGGCCATTCCGGGCGAAGTGCGGCAGCAGCAGATTCGTCAATAAAAAATGGCCGAGGTGATTGACGCCAAACGTCATTTCGATGCCGTCGTTTGTGTATTCGGCTGGACCAATAATCTGCAAACCGGCGTTGTTAACCAAACCGAACAAGGGCGGAAAATCAGTACGTGCCGTTAAATCCTGGACGAACTGACGCACGGATGTCAGCGACGCCAGGTCGAGCATCATGGCATGAACCTTCTGGTTATTTGTCACCTGACGGATAGCGTCGGCGGCTGCCTTATTCCTGGTCTGACTACGGCCCGCCATCACGACGGTATAGTTTTGCCGGGCCAGTGTTTGGGCGGCATAGTAACCAAGCCCCTGGGTGGCACCGGTAATAATAATTGTTTGAGAAGCCATTCGTTTCGTTGCTGAGTTGATTCAGCAAACGTCCGGCTTTCCCATCTCCCGTTTTTTACCAAATGGCAAAAAATCAGGATGCCTGCGGTATTTCATACGCCATATCTTGGAGATATGGCGTATGAAATACCGCAGGCATCCTGAAAAATCAGGCGTGTTCTACGGATAGTTGCTTTCGCAGTCGGCTTAACGACGGGAGGGTAATGCCCAGATACGAAGCAATCACGCCTAAGGGTACTTGCTGCGCCACGTCGGGCTGTTCGATCAGCAAACGCTGGTAGCGTGTTTTAGCATCTTCATAGAGCAATCGACTGCGCTTATGGACTTTTTCCAGCAACGCCCTCTCGGTAATGCGCTGAATGGTCGGGTTCCAGAGCGGAATTTGCCCGGCTAACTGATGAAACCCGTCATAACTGACTGCCCGCACCTGGCAATCGGTCACGGCCTGAATGTTGCCAGTCGTAGGCAGTCGTTGATTGAAACTCTCGATATCGGCCACCAACTGCCCCGAACTCATAAAGTAAAACGTATGCTCAACTCCGCCTTCCGTTTCCTCAAAAACGCGCACAATACCGCGTTCGATAAACCAGATATAGCGGTCAGTTTGCCCGGCCTGTAGTAAAAACTCGCCTTTTCGGTACGTTTTCGACACAAACGCAGCGTCAATCCGTTGCCACTCATCAGCGGAGAAGGGTTGGGTGACGGTGAAGTAGTTGCGGAGTTGAGACATGGGGTTAATTTTCACTCGCCAAAGTAGTCATTGTCTATACGCTTGATGTCATACATAGAGTCATTAGTAAAAACCAAACAAAAAGGTGCCGGACGTTTTCTCCCGACACCATATCTATAACAAAACCGATTTATTCAAACCGATGTGGCTACTACCTCTAACCGATAAGCCTTTAGCGTCTGATTCATTTTACTGATAAAATCCGTTTTCATGTACTCATACTGAGTAATCATTGACGAGTCGTTGGAATGCTGCTGATGAAACTCAATCATCTCATTTAACGACTTGATTTGCTTCAATAAGTCATTTAGGCGAACGTCTAAGGTCATCTCCTCCGATTCCATAATCACTCAGGATTGTAAATTAGTTGGACAAATCCTTTTCTAAAACGTTTACCGAAACGGTTTGGCTTGGTTTGCGTAAACCAGTTATACCAATAAGCTAAGTCATATTCGGTAATATAATACTTCCGACTTTCCGCCCGATAACAACGAACAGTGTACACATCCAAACCCGGAAACAATCGTTTGGCTCCAGCTAACCGAAAACTATCATCAATCACCGATTGTCTGGTATCATATAGTGAATCATCAACCAAAACAACGATGTCAATATCATTGGGATTCAGTTTATTCGTAACAAAGCTGCCATCTATCCAGTGTGTAAACGTACTACAAACTTGATCGGAAAACTGTTCAGTAAACTGTCGATAACTGGCAAATATGGGCCGCCGAGTTGCTGAATCAGGAAATGCATTGACAAATAACTCCTCAAACCCGACAGCAGTCAGCGAGACCATATTTGCTGGAGTTAATAACCCTCTCTCGTCAAATGTCATAAACTCTATAATCGCTTATATCAACGCCCGACCCGTCACCTCCCGAATCGTCGGTGGTGCGGCATCCCGACCGCCCACCATATCTTCCGGCTTCACCCACTCGTTGAACTCCTCCTCCGTCAGATAACCGAGTTTGAGAGCGGTTTCTTTGAGCGTGGAGCCAGTTTTGTGGGCAGTCTGGGCAATTTCGGCGGCTTTGTAGTAGCCGATTTTGGTGTTCAGGGCCGTTACCAGCATCAGCGACGAATCGACGTGTTTTTTGATGTTGGCTTCGATGGGTTCAATACCTTCGGCGCATTTGTCGTTGAACGACACACACACATCGCCGATGAGCCGGGCCGAGTGCAGAAAGTTGTAAATCATGACCGGCTTAAACACGTTCAGTTCAAAATGGCCGTTCATGCCGCCGATGTTGATGGCGACGTCGTTGCCCATCACCTGCGCGGCCACCATTGTCATGGCTTCGCACTGCGTGGGGTTCACCTTGCCCGGCATTATGCTCGAACCCGGCTCATTATCAGGAATATGCAGTTCGCCGATGCCCGCGCGGGGACCGCTCGACAGCATCCGGATGTCGTTTCCAATTTTCATCAGGCTGGCCGCAACGGTTTTCAGAGCGCCGTGCGCTTCCACAATGGCATCGTGCGCGGCTAAGGCTTCAAACTTATTTTCGGCGGTGATGAACGGCAGACCCGTTACGCTGGTAATGTGTTTGGCCACGTTTTCGGAGTAGTTCGGCGGGGTGTTGATGCCCGTCCCAACCGCCGTGCCACCAAGCGCCAGTTCGCTGAGGTGCGCCAGCGAGTTGTTGATGGCCCGAAGCCCATGATCGAGTTGGGAAACATAGCCCGAAAACTCCTGCCCAACGGTCAACGGGGTAGCATCCA
The DNA here is from genome assembly GCF_054781775.1 of Spirosoma areae. NCBI lineage: Bacteria > Pseudomonadati > Bacteroidota > Cytophagia > Cytophagales > Cytophagaceae > Spirosoma > Spirosoma areae. Next base: position 251,860 of record NZ_BAAGTT010000036.1, read on the forward strand.
TGAAGTGCGTCCGGCCAATTTTGACGACGTGCATAAACTGTTTCGACTTGGCCGCCAGCGTGTCGCGCAGTTTGGTAATACCCGGAATGGTCACGTCGAGCAGGATTTTGTAGGCCGCAATGTGCATGGCCGTTGGGAAGGTGTCGTTGCTCGACTGCGATTTATTGACATCATCGTTGGGGTGCATAAACTTTTTCTCGTCACCCAGTTGGCCGCCCTGCAGGACGTGAGCGCGGTAGGCAATCACCTCATTCACGTTCATGTTCGACTGCGTACCCGAACCCGTTTGCCAGACGACAAGCGGAAACTGGTCGTCTAATTTCCCATCCAGAATTTCGTCGCAGGCCTGCCCAATGAGGTCGCTTTTGGCCTGGGGCAACACGCCCGCATCGAGGTTGGTGAGAGCGGCTGCTTTTTTGAGGTAGGCAAACGCCCGGATAATCTCGCGGGGCATTTTGTTGATGTCCTGAGCGATTTTGAAATTTTCGATAGAGCGCTGGGTTTGTGCGCCCCAATACACATTGGCGGGCACCTGCACCGGGCCCATGGTGTCTTTTTCGATACGGTATTCCATGAATTAACGAGTGAAAGAGTGAACGAGCGATTTAAGCAGGCGACGGGTTTTCGCTGGAACGCCAGCCCGGTCATTCGCTCATTAAGTTTATTGGCAAAGGTAGGCGGGGGCTTGTGTTTTACCATACACCCTGGCAGTTTTGGTGCCGTATGATTTGCATGGGTATGAGAACGCACAACACGCGTTCTGCAACGACACCGCGCCAACCCGCACCAACGAAGCAGCCGCCAAATTAGCCTGGAGCCAAACGCTGACGTTTCTGAAGGCCAGGCTGGCATAGGCGGTCATTTACTAAAAAAACAAAACAATTTATTCCCCTATCTGATTGTCTATCAGAAGGCTATTCAGTTTTACCGACTGATAAAGATAGATTCTTCGGCCTGATTAGAAAAACATAGAATCCTGTGGGTTACTTTTCCGGCTTTGGCGCATTAATCATTAACTCCAATCTCTATAACGGCTTCAATTCATGACAAACACGGCAAAATCTGCATTTTTCGCGCTCTCGATGCTGGCTTTAGCAACTGGCTGCTCCAGCACCAAGACTGAATCGACCGGTTCAACAACAACAGTAACTGATACAACTTCAGCCATGAGCAGCTCGTCGATGAGCACATCGGACTCAACCAGTATGATGAGCGATTCGACCAGAATGATGAGTGACACGACGAAGAAAGATTCGATTAAATAATCAGGAACCGGCCATTAATAAAAAAAGGCCCGCAACAGTGCGGGCCTTTTTTTATTCGTAAGAGCAGCTCAGGGCATCGTTTTTCTAACTAACTCAGCCGCTTTCTCATCAACCAGCCATAGCAACTCACCATTCAGGGGCTTAATAACCTGCGACGGATAGTTATCGGGGTCATAGACGCCTTCCAGCACTTCCCGCAACGGTTCGGCTTTTTTCGGGCCAGCCACCAGAAACAACACGCAGGCCGCCCGGTTCACGACGGGGGCGGTCAGGGTCAGGCGGTACATGTTTTGCTGCGTTAGAAAATAGGCCTTCGTCCAGGCTGTTTGTTCGTGAACAACTTCGGTGCCAGGAAAAAGCGAGAGCGTATGGCCGTCATCGCCCATGCCCAGCAACACTAAATCGAACGTCGGGCCGGATGACGCTTCGCCCGAACCGAAATAGTCGTGTAAAATACGGTCATAGTCGGCGGCAGCGGCAGCGGGTTCGAGGTCGGTGCGCCACACATGAATCTGGCTTTCGGGGGTGTATACATGCCCAAGCAGCGTGTCGTAGGCCATCCCGGCATTACTCTGCTCGTCGTCGATAGGCACGTAGCGCTCATCGCCCCAGAAAATGTGCAGTTGCATCCAGGGAATCTGCTCAACGTAAGGCGATTTAGCCAGCAGTTCGTGCAGGGCTTTGGGCGTGCTCCCACCCGACAGGGCAATCGTAAACCGCTCCTGTTTTTCGAGTGTATCCTTAATGCGTTTGGCAATAAAATCAGCCGCCGTTTTGGCCAGTTCAGCCGGGTTCTTTTTGACGATGAGTTGCATGAGAAAAGGTTTGACCTTGAACCATTACTTCGCCATCCACTGGAAGCCGTCTTTTTCAACGAGTTGCCTGGCGGCTTCGGGTCCCCACGAACCAGGTCCGTAGTTGGGAAAGTCGGGTGTTTCGGCTTCCCAGGCTTCCAGAATTGGCGTGACAACCTTCCAGGCGGCTTCAACCTGGTCGGCCCGCATAAACAGCGTGGCATCGCCGGTCATCACGTCGAGCAGTAGTGTTTCGTAGGCTTCCGGCTCCTGCCCGGCATAGGCATCGCGGTAACTGAACACCATCTCAACCGGGTCGATGGCGAGCGTCTGGCCGGGCCGCTTCGCCTGAAACCGCAGCCGGATGTCCATAGCGGGCTGAATGCCGATGGTCAGCCGGTTGGATTGCCAGTTCTGCGTCGCTTCGTCGGGGAAGGCATAATAGGGAGCGGGCTTAAACTGAATGGTGATAACGGTTGCTTTTTCGGGCAGCGACTTACCCGTTCGCAGGTAAAACGGCACATCTTCCCACCGCCAGTTATCGACGAAAAGTTTTATGGCCGCAAAGGTCTCCGTGGTTGAATCGGGCTTCACGCCCTCCTCCTGCCGGTAGCCGGGAACGACCTCGTCCCCTTTTGTTCCGGGTCCGTATTGCCCGCGCACGGCCATGTCCTTCACCTGTTCGGGCTTAATCCGGCGAATGGCGTTCAGCACATCCACTTTCTTATTCCGAACCTCGTTGGCATCAAACGAAATAGGAGCTTCCGTCGCCACCATACACAGCATCTGGAGCAGGTGGTTCTGAATCATGTCGCGCAGGGCGCCGGACCCTTCGTAGTAGCCTCCGCGTCCTTCCAGCCCCACCGTTTCGGAGGCCGTAATCTGCACATAATCAATGTAGCGCCGATTCCAGATGGGTTCAAACAGTGAGTTGGCGAACCGAAGGGCCAGAATATTCTGAACGGTTTCTTTGCCCAGATAATGGTCGATGCGGTAAATCTGCTCTTCGGCAAACAGGCCACCCAGCAGGGTATTCAGTTCCTGCGCCGTTTTGAGATCACGGCCAAAGGGTTTTTCAACCACAATCCTGACCCGCCCTTTATCGCCACAGAGCGATAGTTTGCCAAGATTAGTGGCAATGCCCGGCACCAACTGGGGCGCAACAGCGAGGTAAAACACAACATTGGCCTGCACGCTCCATTCGGCTTCTTTGGTGACTACGAAATCGGCCAGCTTCGAGTAGGTAGTGGCATCACCGGCGTCCATCTGCAGGTACGACACGGCAGGTGCAAACGACTGCCAGGTATCATCGGGGCCATTTTTTCGGCGCGAGAATGACTGCACGCCCTCCAGCAACCGCTCCCGGAAGGACTCATCCGTATACGGGCTTCGGCCCAACCCAACAACGGCAAAGCGGTCGGACAGGTAGTTGTCGAGATACAGGTTGTAGAGGGCGGGGGTGAGCTTACGGAGATTCAGGTCGCCACTGCCGCCAAAGATGAACAAAATGGTGGCGGCTGGGCGCTGATTGGTTGCTGGAATCATAGATCGGGTCGGTTGGCGGGTGCAAATTACTGATGAGCCACCGACTGACCAAATTTACGGGATTACCATTTGGCAATTGGTTTGTCGGGAATGCTGCTTTCCTGGCCCAAAAACCATTCCTGCGAACTTTTTTGGTCAGTCTGCCTGATGTTATTTCGTAGAGGACTTATCTTTATCGGTTAAAACTAAGTTTATCTCTGCCCGCTTCAGGAAAATTCTATGGAACAGGTAATCGAATTTTTTCGCCGTCTTACCGATACCAGCGATTGGCCACCGCGCTGGTTTTGTGGGCGCTGGACCGATTTTCACGGATGGCTTTACATCACGTCAGACCTGCTGATCTGGCTGGCCTACATGGTTATTCCCCTGGTTCTGATTCGCTATCTGTTCGTGAAAAAGGGCGTACCGCTGCCGGGCGTTTTCTGGCTTTTCGGCGCCTTTATTTTACTCTGCGGTCTCACCCACCTCCTTGATGCGGTGATCTTCTGGGTGCCCGTTTACCGCATCAGCGCCCTGATTCGTTTTCTGACGGGGGTGGTCTCGATTGCCACCGTCGTGGCTCTTTTCCGGTATTTCGACGAAGCCGTCGGCTTACGCACCTCTAAGGAATTTGAGCACGAACTGTCGTTCCGCCAGCAGGCTGTGCAGGAACTGACCCGGTCCAACGAAGAGTTGCAGCAGTTTGCTTATGTAGCCTCCCACGACCTCCAGTCGCCCCTGAAAACCATTTCCAATTACCTCACGCTGTTGCAGGGCAAATATACCGATCAACTGCCCCACGAAGCTCACAAACTCATTACGACCTCCACGAAGGCGGCCGAGCGAATGCGAATGTTGATTGGCGACCTGCTCGATTTTTCGCGCGTGGGCAGCGATGTCGCTTTCACGCAGGTGAACCTGAACCAGTTGGTTGCCGAAATTCTGGAAGAACAACAGACCGAGATCCGAACCAGTGGAGCCACCATCGACGCTGGCTCCCTGCCCACCATGACGGCTCATTACACGGACCTGAAACAAGTATTTCAGAACCTGATTGCCAACGGTCTTAAATACCGACGGCCAGCGGTGCCCCCGCATATCGTTATCCGGGCGGTCGAAGAACCCCATCAGGTTCGCTTTTCCGTTGGCGATAACGGCATTGGCATCGAGCGGCAGTACTTCGAGCGGGTGTTCCAGATTTTTCAGCGACTTCACGGACGGAATGAGTACTCGGGCACGGGCATCGGCCTGGCGACCTGCAAAAAAGTTGTCGATATTTACGGCGGCCAAATCTGGGTGGAGAGCACCGTTGGCGAAGGCACCACGTTCTATTTCACCATTCCCAAACACATTAAAACCTTACACCATTATGCTCAGACCCATTCGCTGCATTCTGCTGATTGACGACGACCCGGACGATAACTTTCTGCATCAGCTCGTTATCGACGATTCGGGCTTGTGCGATCAGGTTCGGGTAGCCCAAACAGGCCGGGATGCACTGCGGTATCTGAGCGACCCGAACCACCCCGAATATATCCGCCCGGATTTGATTCTGACGGATATAAAATTGCCGGGCATGACGGGTTTCGAGTTCCTGGAGCAGTACCGTCAATTCGATGACCAGCTTAAAAGCCGGTTTGGCGTATTGGTGCTGACAACGGCACTCACCCCCCGCGACGCGCAACAGGCTCCGTTGCTGCCCGACGTGAATGGCTACTTTATCAAACCGCTGACGACCGATATGCTCCAGACCATTGTCGATCAGTATGGCTTGGCGTTGACTAATTGAGCAACGTTTGACCCCTGCAGGGCGGTCTGCCGGTGCGGTCAGATAACTGCTGTAAACTAACTTTACCTTAGTCACTATACGTTTCTGTTTAATTCAATCTTCGACATGAAAATTGCCATTGGCTCCGACCACGCCGGTTTCCGCTACAAAGAAGCCATCAAACAGTTCCTCATCAGCCTCGGGCACGAGGTCATCGACAAAGGCACCTATGCCGAAAGTCCATCGGTCGATTACCCGGTTTATATCCGGCCCGTTGCCGAAGCCGTTGCCGCCGGTGCGGTGGAGCGGGGGGTGGTGCTGGGGGGGTCGGGCAACGGCGAAGCCATTGCGGCCAACCGCGTGAGGGGCGTTCGGTGTGGGCTATGCTGGAATGAAGAATCGGCCCGGCTGTGCCGGCAGCACAACGACGCCAACGTGATCTCGATTGGCGAACGGATGATGTCGGAAGAAACCGCCCTGAAACTAATTCAAATCTGGCTCGATACGCCCTTTGAGGGTGGTCGCCACCTCACCCGCATTCAGCAGTTGGACACGTATTAATGGATAATGGATAATGAATAATACGAAACGCATACGCTACCATCGATCAATTCATTATCCATAGTCATTATCCATTACGCTTATGCCCATTCTCTGGAACTACCTGAAACCTTATCGCTGGCTGGCTGTACTGGCGCTGTTGCTGGCGGGTGTTGCCCAGATTCTGGCCCTGGTAGACCCTATCATTTTCGGGAAACTTATCGACGAATACGCCACCAATCCGGGTCAGAAAACCGAAACTGAAAAAGTCAGAGGGGTTCTGTATCTGCTGGCCATTGCCGTTGGCGTAGCCATTTTAGCAAACGTGACCAAAGCGTTTCAGGAATACGCAACGCGGCTGGTTGTTCAGAAGTTTGGCACCGACATCTTCAACGACGGGCTGAAACAAACCCTGCGGCTTTCCTACCAGGAATTTGGCGATCAGAGCAGTGGCGCCACGCTGTCCATTCTGCAAAAGGTCCGTACCGACACCGAGAAGTTCATCAACTCCTTCGTGAATGTACTGTTTTCGTCCGTCGTGGGCATGGGGTTTTTGATCTGGTATGCCGTTACCAAACACTGGGCCCTGGTGCCGGTGTTTCTGATTGGTGTGTTGCTGCTGGGGGGCCTGACGGGTCTGCTCAGTAAACAAATCAAAACAACTCAACGGTCCATCAACCGCGAAACGGCCCTGCTGTCGGGGGTGATCACCGAATCGCTGCGGAACATTGAGCTGATCAAAAGTTTAGGCCTGACGTTCCCGGAAATCCGGCGGTTGAAGGAGCAAACGGGTCGTATTTTTGAGCTGGAGATGTTCAAAGTCCGGCGCGTTCGGCTGCTGTCGTTCTGGCAAAGCACAACCCTGAACGTGCTGAAACAGTCCGTTCTCTTTACGCTGCTGTGGCTGATTTTCCGCCATGTGCTGAGTACCGGTGAGCTTATTTCGATGCAGTTTATATCGGTCGCTATTTTTAATCCCCTCCAGGAATTAGGCAACATTATTCTGGCCTACCGGGAAGCCGAAGCGGGCCTGAGCAGCTTCGGAAAATTGATGGAGAGGCCCATCGAGCGGAATCCGGATTCGCCCATAGAGATTGGCCCATTGGAGCGGCTTCGGTTCGACGATGTCGTCTTTCGGCACAACGGGGCGGGTCAGAATGCGATTGATGGTGTCTCGTTCGACGCGGCTCTGGGCGACACCATCGCGTTTGTTGGCCCTTCAGGTTCGGGCAAATCCACCATGGTCAAGTTGCTGGTTGGGCTGTACCGGCCCGTGGGTGGCGAAATTTATTACAACGACATTTCCACAAAAGACATTCGGTTTAACCCGATGCGCCGGCAAATCGGCTTCGTCACCCAGGACACGCATTTGTTTTCGGGAAGCATCCGCGAAAACCTGCTGTTCGCCAAACCCGACGCCACCGAAGCTGAGATGCTCGATGCCTTAGACAAAGCAGCCTGCGATCATCTGCTGGCCCGCTCCGAAAAAGGGCTTGACACTCAAATTGGCGAAGGGGGGCTTAAAATGTCGGGCGGGGAAAAACAACGGCTCTCCATTGCGCGCGCCTTAGTCCGGCACCCACGGCTGCTGATCTTCGACGAAGCGACCTCGGCCCTCGATTCACTCACGGAAGAAGAAATTACCGCCACCGTTCGGCAGGTATCGGCCCTGAACGAGCAGATTACGATTTTGATTGCCCATCGGCTTTCCACGATTTTACACGCCAACACGATTTTTGTGCTCGAAAAAGGGAAGATTGTTGAAACGGGCAGTCATGATGCGCTGCTTGTGCAAAAAGGGCTTTATTATGCCATGTGGCGGCAACAGATTGGCGAACGCAAACCGGAACCGGTTCGGGGTGTTAATCCAAACGTTCCGGTATGACCAATCGCACCCGGCAAATCAGCTATTTTCTGTCGAGCCAGTATTTCTCCGACGGGTTTCGTATCACGCTGTCAATCCTGCTGCCGTCGTTGCTGCTGGCGCAGGTTGGTCAGTTGCCAGTTGGCATGGCAATGTCGCTGGGGGCGCTCACGGCCAGTCTTAGCGATGCCCCCGGTCCGGTCATGCACCGGCGCAACGGCATGGTTATCACGGTGCTCATTACGTTTCTGGTGACGCTCATTACGGGTTTTGTTCGGACGAACGCCTACCTGCTCGGGCTGGAAATTCTGCTGTTTGGGTTTCTCTTCTCTATGTTCGCCATTTGGGGAAACCGGGCCACATCAATCGGCACGGCGGCTCTGCTCATTATGATTCTGATGCTCGACCGCCCGCTCGATGCGGCTGGCGTGGTGCGCGAAAGCAGCCTGGTGCTGGCCGGGGGCGTTTGGTACACGGCCATCAGCCTGCTGGTATCACAACTGCAACCCTACCGACTGGCTCAGCAGGCCCTGGGTCAGTGCATTCATGAAATCGCCAGGCTGATGGCGATTAAAGCCGATTTCTATACGTTGTCTACATCGCTGGATGACAATTACCGGCGGCTGATTGCCCAGCAGGTGGTGGTGAGCGAAAAACAGGATGCTGTGCGCGAGGTGCTCTACAAAAGTCGGCAAATCGTAACCGAGTCAACCCGAACGGGCCAGTTATTACTGCTGACGTTCTCGGATGTGGTCGACCTGTATGAGCAGATCATCGCCATGTATTATGACTATGCCGCTATCCGCGCGCGGTTCGACCAGACCGACGTTCTCGACACCATTGCCCAACTGATTCGCCGGCTGTCGGGCGAACTTGACCATATGGGCCTGGCCATCCAGTCGCCGGTGCCGTTTCATCAACCTGTTGATCTGACCCCCCGCTTAGAGGTGCTCAAACGCCAGATCGACGCCCTGGGCGACCAGGAAGGCAATACCTTAGTGCTCAAAAAAATAGTAGTGAATCTGCGTACACTGAATCAGCGAATGGCGACCCTCCAAAACAACCTGACGCAGACCATTGTCAATCCGGGACGGAGCCAGACTATGGAGTTTGGCCGGTTCGTATCGCACCTGGAAATTGACCTGAAATCCCTGCAGGATAATCTAACCTTCGACTCATCGGTGTTTCGGCATTCGATCCGGGTAGCCATAGCCATGCTGCTTGGGTTTATCCTGACCAAAGCCATCGACTATGGACATCATAGTTACTGGGTTTTGCTGACCATTGCGGTTATTCTGAAACCGGCTTTCAGCCTGACCCGACAGCGCAATACGGAACGAATTGCGGGAACACTGGCCGGGGGTATTGCAGGCCTACTGATTCTGACGTTTATTCCTAACAAAACCGTGCATTTCGCCTTCATGGTTCTGTTTATGCTGGGCACCTATAGTGCGCTGCGAATCAACTACATCGTGATGGTTCTTTGCGTAACTCCGTTTGTCCTGATTCTATTCAGCTTTCTGGGCGTCAGCTACGTAGGGGTGGCCGAAGAACGACTGCTGGATACCCTGCTGGGCGGTTTTATTGCGCTGGTAGCGGGGTATCTGCTCTTTCCGCAGTGGGAGTCGGGACAATTGGCCAAACCTATGACCGATGTGCTGAAAGCCAACCTGCGCTATGTACAGGTGCTGTTTGAGAGCCTGTCGGGTAAGCCAATACAGGTTGTCGATTACAAACTCGCCCGTAAAGAAGTGTATGTCTCCTCGGCCAACATGGCGGCTGCCTTCGAGCGGATGGTGTCGGAGCCTAAACACAAGCAGCGCAACGAGAAACTGATTTATGAATTTGTCGTCCTGAACCACATTCTGTCGGCTAACGTGGCGACGATTATTTCGGCCCGGCTGGCAAGCGAACCGCAAGCCTGCCCCACCCCACTGCTGCGCCCTGTTAAACGGGCGTTGTTCGCGCTGACCGAAAGTCTGGGTCGGTTGGGTGACACAACGAATAAAGTTACTGGTGAGCCGGTCAGCTCAGGTATGGCCATGCCGAATCTACCCGATGATCCACTGCTAACCGACCAGTTGGCATTTATTCAGCAGGTTAGCAGCGATATTGGAAAGTTAGTGGAACGGATAAACAAAAAATCCCCGGCACCTTCCGGTACCAGGGATTAAAAGCAGACACACAGGTAAAACGCATAATGTATGCGAAAGATTGCACGGTTGAAAAATTAGTCAATAGTTTTTCAACAAATTAACAAAATTTACTTAGTGTGACCCATCATAACCCATTAAAAACTTTTCATCTAATGCCCTATTTAGTACTTGACCTCGAGATGACCGGTCCGGAGCCGGATTACAACGAAATTATTCAGATAGGAGCCGTGCTGTTCGATGAGGCCTGGGTCGAAAAAGGCCGTTACCTGACCAATGTGTATCCAGAGAATAAGGAAGCCTTTTCGTCATCGTCCGAAAAAATTCATAACCTGTCGCTGGCCGATCTGGAGGATGCCCCCATGATGTATGACGTGCTGCCCGAACTGGAAGAGTGGATTTGTACCGAATTGGGGTTGCGGGTGCCGAAGGGTCAGTTGGACCGAACTCCGTTTTTGCGGGATGTAATTATCTGCGGGCAAAGCGTCATCAATGACATCAACTTTCTGAAGGAAGCCTATCGCTACGAGAAGCTCAAATGGCCCTATTCCCGCGTCTTGCTCGACTTGCATACGCTGGCTTATTTCACCTTTCGGGTGCTGAAAGCCAATGGCCGCAAGGTTCCCGACCGGCTAAGCCTGACAGCCATAGCCAGTTATTTTGGTTTTGCCCGCGAAGACGGGTTTCATAATGCGCTGGAAGATGCCGTACTCACAGCTCAGTGTTTGAAAGAAGTGTTTACGCTGAGCGACGGTTTCAGACTTAACGAGTGAAATCGGACCGCCGAAGCGGAGCGAAGACCATCCAGCACGGCTTTCACTCTTTCGCTCGTTAATTTATCCTAACAAAAACGGGCGCGGGCTGAAACACAGTACAAACACAATCAACGCAATCCAGCCCAGCACCTGACGCTTCAGATCTAAGCGTTCTTCCAGTTCAGTTGGGGGGTGGTAAACACCCAGGAATCGCCCTAATACGAAGGCAAATACCAGAAAACCAGAGTAGCCCTCAACCTGTGGCTGCCACCAGGATACCACCAATTGGGCAGCTACAACACTCAGAGTGACGAGCAGCGATGTCATCCGGGTTTCACTGATTCGCGAAAACGTCAGGAATAAAAAGGCGACGTACAGCGCAAAATAGCCTAACTCCGTAAAAAATGCTTCGTCGGAGGGCACCGCAAAATCGGCAGGCTTATAAATTCCCAGCCCGGCATAGAAAACAAACCCGATAAACAAAACCGGGGCTACCCACCGGAATCGCTTAGGCCCAATCAGCCCGTAGAGAATATGTCCGCCATCCAACTGCCCAATAGGAATCAGGTTAAGGGAGGTAAAAAACAAGGCCAGATACCCCGCCAGCAGGTAGGGGTAATGAACCATCTCGTAAGGATGCGGCACACGGGCTGGGTCAGCTACGTAGGTTTTGAAGAAGGAAAACAACAGATTGTCGCCCAGACCAAAGGCCCCACCCGGTGGCAGATTCTGATAGGCATACCTGCCATAGTCGAGGCCCCACTTTTGGTAGTCGGGGTGAATGGTAAAAATAAATTCCGGGGGCGGCAGGTGCGTAAAGCCGTACCAGAGCACAACCAACGCCAGGACAAACCCGGCCAACGGCCCGGCAATGCCAATGTCGAAGTATTTCCGGCGGCTACTGATAAAATCCTGAATACGGATAAACGCGCCTAAGGTGCCGATACTCTGCCCAATACCAAACCACAGTGGAATATAATAGGGCAGCGTAACCCGAACCCGGTTCGCCTTCGCCGTGAGGTAATGGCCAAATTCATGCACGGTCAGGATCGCCAGAAACGGCACCGAAAACTGAAACCCGGCCACAAACTCCGCCCAGCCGAGCGGTTCCATGCCTTCAAACGGAATAAATAACCGCCCAAACATCCATTCAGCGCCAGACAGGGTAGTTGTGATGAGGGTAATCAAAAAAAGACCTCCATGCAGGAGGTACGTGCGAGTGCGTGGGGTCATAATGAATAATGGATAATGAATACTGTAAAATGGATAATGCCTACACAGTACAGGCACCCATTTTTACAGTATCCATTATACATTTTCTAAATAATTCAGAATTGTCATAGGTGGCTGCACATGTACGGCCTGAATACCTAACTCGGCAGCGGCCCGGATGTTCGCGGCATTGTCATCGAAAAAGGCCGTTTCTTCGGCAACCAGACCGGCTTCGGTCAGCACATACTGATAAATTTCGAGAGAAGGTTTTTTCAGTCGAACCTCGTAGGAATAGAAAACGCGCTCGAAGAGTTCCTCCAGAGTGGGCTGGTTCATGGCCGTCAGCACCTGGTTGACTCTACGGATATGAATCGGGCTGGTATTACTTAGCAGGAACAGGCGGTGGGTCTGTTTCAACTCCGTAAGCCGCTCTACCCGCTCAACGGGCAAGTCGAGCAAAACCGTATTCCAGGCGGTGTCGATCACTTCATCGGCCCAGCGGTCCGACCGGGCTGCCAATGTGGTTTCGCTATCCGATCCGTCGTACTGGTTGTGCAGCACCCGCCGGATGTGATTCCGAAAAGCATCATCGTCGATCAGGCCCGTTTCGTAATGATTGAAAATGTCGTGCTGCTGCCAGATGGCCCGAACTTCCTCTTCGGACAGGTTCGCCAGCATCGCGAAATTACGGACGGGGGCGGTCAGGTCAATCGGGATAATGACATCGCCGAGGTCGAAAATGAGGTTTTTAAGCGGTAATTTGTTGGATATGGACTCCATGTGTGGGGGAGGTTCGAGCCTTATAGGAACCGGGAGCCAAAGATAAGGTTAGATTCGCAGACAAACGGGAAAGGCACTGGCAAAGTTGACAGCGAAGAACGTCGGCCTGATTCTGGAGACCGACGTATGGGTCAAAACAACGGTATTCACGGCCCGCAGGGTACGAAAAAAATGCCCTCTCCAGGCAACCTGGAGAGGGCATTCTGTAATATATGTGTGAACTCGACCTGCGTAAAATCAGAATCTATCAATTCTACTGCCTCTGGTTCATATGGTCGAAATCCAGAAAAAGCAATCTCATCCTAACTTAAACTTTCGGCTCCCAGCCTTTTTCGTAATCGCGCCCCCAGAGTTTTTGAGCCTCTTTATCGTCGATGATATGGCCGTTTTGGGGATCAACCTTTAAGTCCCGGCCAACGCGCCAGGCAATATTCCCCAATTGCATGGCGACCACGCTCTTGTAGCCCAGTTCAACATCGCAGTTAGGACGGCGGTTGTTTTTGAGGGCGTCCAGAAAGTCCGCTACGTGGAGGCTATCCATCCCTAAGCTGGGACTGGCCGTGTTTCGCCCCTGCATATCGCTTTCCGCCACCGGGGGCTTCACATCCTTAACCAGCTTACCATCCAGGTCATACACCTTGTAACTGTCGCCACCCGTGTCCAGGCTGCCGTTTTCGCCGTAGAAAATAATGCCTCGGTCCAGCCCTTCAATTTTCCGGCCGTTTGAGCTTCTGCTTTCCCACATCAGCGACACCCGACCCGGATAATCCATGATAACAACCTGCGTATCGGGCGTTTCCCAGTCGTCTTTAAATTCATACCGGCCACCAACAGAACTGACCCGCGTCGGAAAATCGACTCCAAGTCCCCAGCGGGCTACATCAACCTCGTGGGTGCCGTTGTTGAGGGCTTCGCCGGTGCCCCAATGCCAGAACCAATGCCAGTCGTAGTGAATCAGCCCTTCTTTGTAGGGCATTCGGGGTGCCGGCCCCTGCCATAACTCATAATCCAGCCAGGAAGGCACCGTGCCGGGTTTCAGGTTCGTTGCTTTGCGCTTGTTGGTGTACCAGGTTTTGGCCAGGTACACCCGCCCAATGATGCCTTTATGCAATTCCTCGATGCCCTGCGTCAGGGTAGGAGCCGACCGCCGTTGCGCCCCCATCTGCACCACCCTGTTGTACTTACGGGCGGCTGCAATGGCCATCTCGCCTTCGCGGGGATTGTGACTCAACGGTTTCTCGACGTAGACGTGTTTGCCCGCCTGACAGCCCATAATCGCCAGCGGAGCGTGCCAGTGGTCGGGCGTAGCGATGTAGATGGCGTCGATGGATTTATCCTCCAGCACCTTCCGGCAGTCTTTTTCAGACTTGGGCGTCAGCGTCTGTTTGGTTTTCAGAATGGTTTGAACGGCTCTTGGAATGGCCCGCTCGTCGACATCGCAGACGGTGCCCACCTCGGCATTTTTCTGACCGGCAAACGTGCCGCTCATGCTGTTTCCCCGGCTGTTGACCCCAATGGTCGCTACCCGAACCAGTTCGTTGGCGCCAATAATCCGGTTGTAACTTTTGGCACTGAATCCAAAAGTGGACCCGCCCATCGCCATACCCACCGAACCGGCGGCTACTTTCTTCATAAAATCGCGTCTGTCTTGCATGAAATTGACCTTATAAGGCTTTGATTTTAATGTTTCTGAACGAGACCTCGTGGCCGTGTTCCTGCAACAGGATATGGCCTTTTTCGACCGTTCCGAAGGCAGGCATTACCTTGTTGAATTTGCTTCCGGCAACCGCTTCGGTAAACGATTGCGCCCCCCGCGTAAATTCCAGAATTTTTACCCCGTTGAGCCAGTGTTCAACCTTGTTGTCTTTGGCCATAATGCGTACTGTGTTCCATTGGCCTGGCTCATTCACCTTTTTCAGCGACGCATCAGGCGGTATTGCATCATAAAAAGAACCCGTCAGGTGATTGGCCTTCTTGTTGTCCTCTGCTAATTTGTCGTCCAGAATCTGGTATTCCATACCCAGATTGCCACCCGTTTCGTACTTCGTGTAGAAATACTTGACGCCACTATTACCCGCCGGTTCCAGGTTATAGTCGAGCATCAAATCAAAATCAGCGTATTGGTTTACACTGATAATATCACCGCCTTTAGCCCCTTTCTTCGCGGTGAGCGTTCTGTTTTGAATCACCCAGCCAGCGGGAACCGGCTTGCCGCCGGAGGTTGTCCAGCCGGTAGTGCTGCTGCCATCGAACAGAAGCACCCAACCGTCTTTTTTCTCGTTGGGAGTCAACGTGTTCATCTGTTGAGAAAACACGGCGGCTGGCAGCATTAGCCAGGCCAGCAAAAAATGTGAACGTAAACGCACTGTGGGTAATTTCATGAGAAGCTGTCTAAAAATAGTGTACAACCGGCCCGAAAATACCCGCTGAACGGGGCTTAGTCTGAGGGTGAGCAAAGCCCCCTTCAGGGGGGTATTTTCAGCTAATTTATGTGCGTTAATAACCAGGATTTTGCTTGATTTTTTCGGGATTAGACTGAATCACCTGCAACGGAATCGGGAACAGGAGCATGTTGTCGCTCCAGGCCGAGGGATTGAATCCGGTTTGTTCTTTCTGCTCCTGAATCATTACTTCTTTGGCCCGCTCGGTTCGGACCAAGTCGAACCAGCGGTGGTTTTCAAAGGCCAGTTCAACGCGCCGTTCTTTTTCGATAGCCAGCAAAAACGGAGCGCCTGAACTAAAAGGCGCGTAATCAGGCAATATACCCGGCGCGGCACCCGTGCTGTTTCTGGCCCGCTGCCGAATTTTGTTGAGATACGTTAGGGCAACATCCGGCTGTTTGGCCTGCCGCACCAGCGCTTCGGCGTAGAGTAGATAAATGTCAGCTAAGCGCAGTTCAATCCAGTTGTTGTCGTTATCGGAACCCGCGAACGACACATCGTAATATTTCTTCACGTATTTCTCGTTGACGGCTTTGTTGCCCGGTATGGCCACGTAGCCATCACTCATGGAAATGGCCTTGCGGGGGTCGCCGGGTTCATAGGCGCTGGAGATGCTCGGTGTTGGGGCGTTGAACCCACCCTTATCGCCCACCAGAACAACTTCTTTGTTGGAGAAACGGGGGGCAAAATCATTGTTCCAGGGGCTGCCCGTGCTGGTTCCGCCTTTCTTGTACTGCACTTCAAACAACGACTCGCTGCTGTTTTTCTTAGTAACGTCGAACAGCGTTTTGTAATCGGGAACGAGCGAGTATTGTGGCGTATTGATAACCTCCAGGGCTTTGGCTTCAGCCAGCGCATAATAAGGCGCTCCCTTTTTGAGCGGATAACCGGCCATTGTTATGTATACTTTTGCCAGCAGCCCTTTGGCCCCGCCAAGCGTCACCCGTCCTTTGTCGACTGTTGCGTAGCTGGCGGGGAGATTCGCTTCCGCAAATTTCAGGTCGTCAACGATATAATCATAAATCTCCGGCGCTGGCGCCCTGCCCAGTGTGTACGCTTCGCTAACGGATACCTGCTTCTCGACCTTCGGCACATCGCCATAAACCCGTACTAACCAGAAATACATCAGCGCCCGGATGAATTTTGCCTCGGCTTTGTACTGCTCTTTGAGTTTAGGGTCTTTGAACGGAACGGCGTCGATTTTGTCCAGCACGATATTCGACCGAAGAATTGTATTGTAGGCGTTGTTCCAGACCGTGAGCACAAAGCCGTTATCTGACAGCAGCACATCCCCGAAGTTGTCGATGGACGTCATGTCTTTGGAGTTGCCCGGCACCCACGAAAAGGTCGTATTATCCGAACGAACTTCGCCCATGTAAATAAACACCTGGTTGTACAGTGCCCGCAGGGATGCGTAGGGCGACATCACCGCCTGATTCATATCCTGCTCGGTTTTGTAGAAGGTGCCAGCGTTCATTTCCGAAATGGGCTGGAGGTCAATAAATTCTTTTCCGCAGGAGAAAGAGGCCAACGTGAGTATAGCCAGTATAAGTAATCGTTTCATGTTCTGGAGAGTTCAGTAAATGATAATGAATAATGAATAATGAATAATGAATAATGAATAATGAATAATGGCTGGTAATCAGAAGTAGTTCATTGTCCATTATTCATTATTCATTTAGTTAAAACGTTACGTTAAGACCCGCAATGAGGGTGCGGGCCGAAGGGTAGCCTAAGTAATCACCACCGCGCGATAAACCGCCCCCTTCGCTGCTCGTTTCGGGGTCGTAACCCGGATATTTCGTGAAAGTGTACAGATTCTGGCCCGTAACATAAATTCGTAACCCTTTGACCCGCAGGTATTTCGCAATGCCGCTATCGAAAGAGTACCCCAGCGATACGTTTCGGATACGCATAAACGAACCATCTTCCACCCAGTAGCTCGACGGCTCTTTTTGTAGGCCTTTAGGGTCGCGGTTGGCCCGGAGAATATCGCCCGACCCCAGCTCCGTTTCAGAACGCCAGCGGTTGTTTAATTTGACAAGCCCGTTGCGGTCGCCATGATAGATGCCGACCATCCGGTTAAAGAAACTAAACAGTTTGGCCCCCTGCGACCCGGTCAACTGAATGTTGAGATCGAAGCCTTTGTAGGAGAAATCATTGCTGAAGCCAAAGATAAAGTTAGGCTGATTGTTGCCGAGGAACGTTTTGTCATCCGCCGTGATTTTTCCATCTTTATTGACATCCACGTAGCGGGGGTCGCCGGGGAAGTCGTTGGCTAAATGCGGAGCCGCATCCAGTTCGGCCTGATTTCTAAAGACACCGTCGTACTGGTAGCCGTAAAATGTCGCGATGGGCTGACCAATGGTCGTGATAAACGTATTGCCCGCGCTGGGCGCGCCCGCGTAAATAGGCCGCTGGTCGGGGCCGAGGGCCAGCACTGTGTTTTTATTAAAAGAACTAGTAAAATCGGTCGACCATTTAAAGGCGCCGACTGTATTGCGCGTCCTGAGCAGGTATTCCATGCCTTTGTTCTCAATCTGGCCGATGTTCTGAAGCTGGGTGCCGTAGCCCGTCAGGGTCGGCACGGGCACGTTGAGCAGTAAATCGACCGAGCGGCTGTTGTAGAAGTCGGCCTCAACCCGAATCCGTTCGTTCAGCAGGCCCAGGTCGAAGCCAATGTTCCACTGCCGGGTTTTTTCCCAGCCCAGGTCAGGATTCGGGTAATTAATCGGGCTAACGGCATTGACCAGCCCATTATTGAGGACATTATAGCCGGTGCTGGTGCGGGCAATGGCATCATAATCCCCAATTCGGTTGTTGCCCACTAAGCCCCAACTGCCCCGTAGTTTCAGGTCGCTAATCGGGCGAACGTTTCGCATAAACGATTCGCTGCTGACCCGCCAGCCCGCCGAAACGGAGGGGAATGTACCCCATTTATTGTTGGCCCCAAACCGAGACGACCCATCGGTTCGGATACTGGCCGTAAACAGGTATTTGTCGTCGTAGGCATAATTAAACCGGCCTAAATACGAAATCAGGGAGTACTGGTTTTCTGTGTTGGTGCCACCCACAATCTGCCCCGCGCTCAAGGTACGAACCACATCGTTCGGAAAGTTCTGGGCATTTACCCGGGCAAATTCACCATATGATTTTTGGGTCGTATAGCCCGCCAGCAGGTTGATTGTGTGTTTGGTAAACAGAGTTTTGCTGTAATTCAGCGTCTGCTCCACGAGCCAGTCCCGGGCCATCGTCGTTTCGTTGCGGGCATCGGCGGTTTTAGGCGCGCGGGAGCCATCAGTATCCACAAACGAAGGCCGGTAGTATTTAAGCCGCTGATTTTCGAGCGAGCCGTTCAGACTTATTTTGTAGGTCAGGCCATCCAGGAGTTCGTACTGAGCATAGCCCGAAGCGATAAGACCGTTTCGGGAGGTGTAGTTGGTAATGTTTTCAGCAATGCCGACCGGATTGGCCACGTCGCCCGCCCAGATTTCGGAATTACGCACCTGCGAACCGTAGGTGCCATCGGCGTTTCGGAGCGGGTAGATAGGAGGCAAATAAAGTGAGTAGGCCAGGGGGCTGTCTTTTCCGTTATCAACACTGTTGTTTTCGGAGTAATAGCCACTGATGGTCACACCGACCTCCAGTTTTTTACTCAGGTTCGAGGTGATACTCGACCGCAGGTTGTAGCGTTTGTAATCGCTGTTGATCTGAATACCCTGCTGGTTCGTATAGCTGCCCGAAACCGCATACCGTGTTTTGTCGACGCCCCCCGTTACGGACAGTTCATGGCGCTGGGTAGGGGCCGTTCTGAAAATTTGATCCTGCCAGTTATTATCCGGGAAATTGTTGGGGTCATTAAAATTTTCGGGGATGACGTAGAAACTGGAGTTGGTGTATTTTTCCCGGATGGCGTTGGGGTCATTGATCGTGTGCGGAGCATCGCCGGGCAGCGCTGCACGGTCTAACCAGGCCTGGTTATGCCCATCTTTGAAAAACTGAAGGTACTCGCGGGTGTTCATGACGGCTATTTTTTTGGCCACCTGCTGCACCCCATAAAACGTGTTGAAGGAAATGGCAGGAGCGCCAATTTTGCCTTTTTTGGTCGTCACGATAACGACCCCATTGGCCCCGCGCGAACCATAAATCGCCGTCGACGAGGCATCTTTCAATACCTGAATACTTTCAATATCAGACGGGTTGACAAGCGAAAAGGCGCTGCCATCAATCGGATAGCCGTCGATGACATAGAGCGGATTACTGCCTGCAGCAATAGACCCCGTGCCCCGTACCCGGATGGTTAAGCCTTCGCCCCCGGGGGCGCCATTGGTTTGCTGCACCTGCACACCCGCCATTTGCCCCACTAAGGCTTCTCCGTAGGATACAGCAGCACGGCTCCTGAGTTTATCCGCCGAGATGGTGGCAATAGCGCCCGTCAGGTCGGCTTTCTTTTGAGTACCGTAGCCCACAACAACCACCTCGTTCAGCGATTTGTTGTCCGTTTTCAGGGAAATGGTAAAAACCGTCTGGTTGTTGACCGCAATCTCCTGCGGCTCATAGCCAACGTAGGAAAACACCAGCACCGATTTCAGGTCGGGCACGGAAAGCCGGAACATGCCGGCGGCATCGGTCGACGTTCCCCGGCTCGTTCCTTTTACGACCACACTCACCCCCGGCAGCGCCTGACCAGCTTCATCGGAAACAGTACCGGTAACGGGCTGGTCGGCAACACTGAATAAGATTCCCTGCCCACTCAGCAGACGCAGGGAAGCCTCCGGCTCAGCCGGTTGCGGAATCGGGCTGATGATTATCTGCCGGCCCACGACCTCATAACGGAG
The DNA here is from genome assembly GCF_054781775.1 of Spirosoma areae. Taxonomy (NCBI): domain Bacteria; kingdom Pseudomonadati; phylum Bacteroidota; class Cytophagia; order Cytophagales; family Cytophagaceae; genus Spirosoma; species Spirosoma areae. The sequence continues at coordinate 271,794 of NZ_BAAGTT010000036.1, forward strand.
CCGGAGTGGCTTGACCATCTTATTCAGTACATCGCCCAGGGCTTCGTTCGAAGCAATGATAGTCGTTTTGTGGTCATATGGAATGAGCCGGGGCCGAAAGGCAAAGCGGATGTTGGTTTGATTTTCGATTTCTTTGAACACCCTGCGTAAGCCCTGATTTTCAAGCCGGAAGCTTATCCGCTTCGTCAGGATTTCCTGGGCTGTGGCATCGAAAGCCAGCGAAACGCCCGAGAAAATCAGGGTTAGAAGTGCCTGTACCAGCGTGAGTTTCATGAGGTAAAAGAGGGTTTGACCTGGTATTGGTTTTTTCATTAGCTTTAAGTGTTTTTGTTAATTTTTAGACAAAAAAGCCCCTGCGTCCAGAATGGGATGATTCACTGACCAAAAGCATGGGGGTGTTGGCATCAGTCGTGTTACGAGCACGGCTGGTGCTTTTTTCAGGAATACTCCTTAGCGGCTCGGCATATCAGATCGTTGGTTGTTAGAGAGTTAGAAGCAATTAATTCCCGGTAAGGCACCCTTTGCTGTAGATGACAATCTGGGCATCAATGAGTTTATACTGCGCGTCAAGTACTTTGCAGATGACGTTTAATTTCTGAAAAAGGTCTTCGTCGTTAAGACTCAGGGTCAATGTACAGTGCTGCATCACTTCTTCGTCAAAAATGACATCGACGCCATAGGCCCGCTCAATGGCCCCAAACACGCGGGCTACGGGGGCATCATCAAAGACAAACAATTGCAGTTCTTTTTTAGGAATGAGCAGGCTGGGGCTTTCAACCAATAGCTTGTCGAGTGTGGCGGCATCGCGGTGAAAAACGGCTTTCTGGTTGGGTGTCAGCACCATCCCTTTCGATTCGGGGTCATGTACCCGGCTGGGTTGGTTGGGGTAGACCGAAACCCGCCCAGTCTTCACATCCACCGTCACCGTCGACGCATCGGTCGGTGCATTAATCCGAAAACTTGTTCCCAATACTTTGGTCACTAAGCCATTGGCATACACCACAAAGGGCTTCTTTGGGTTCTTTTTAACGCAAAAGAAAGCATCTCCTGTCAGATAGACTTCCCGCTGAGCACCCGCCAGCTCCGTCCGGTAGCGCAGCCGCGCCCCCCGCTGCAGGTTAACCCGGCTGCCATCAGCCAGTTGAATCTGCATGATCTGATTCGCTTCGTTGAGGGTTTCGGTCCACTCACTACCGGCCTGAGTCAGCACTTTTCTGGGCGTCTGGCTGCTCTTTAGTTGCTGCCTCCCCAACCACCCGGCCCCCAGAAGTAGAAGCACGACGGCTACCGCCTGCCAGCCCCGCTGCCCCGTCAGCCAGCGCACAACCGGAACCGGGCGTGACTGCTCCAGGGTGTGTTCGATTTTATGCCAGATGGTTTCGACCCTGTGTGCCTGTCCGGGTTGCGGCTGAATTTCCCGAAGTCCGGTTATCAATTGCCGGGCTTCCTCCACCTGGTAATACCGCTCAGGGTACTCGTTTAAGAACTGCGTCCAGAAGTCTTCTGTATCGGACGTAGGCGTGCAGACCCACTCCTTAAAATAATCGTCGGCCGCCAGGTCTTCTGCGTTGAATTGATAATAGTTCATAGTGTTGTATCCTTAAAAACCAGCCAATCCTACCCACAACAGACCCACCGATACAATCCGAACGACTTCGCGGAGCGTTTTGAGGGCTGCGTAAATGAACCGGCAGGCAGACTGGTAGTTGACGCCCATAATCTGGGCGATTTCCTCGTTGGTGAAGTGTTGATAAAAACGCAGGTTCAGGGCCTCCTGCTGGCGGGAAGTCAGCAGCGCAAAACTCTTGCGAAGCTGCTGGTGCATGCGTTGGGTCTCCTCTCCTTCGATGAGATTATTCTCGATAATAAAATCATCGACCGGCATGGGCACGGCGTTAATGTCTGATGCCTGGAAGAATAAATCCCGGCTGCGAGTTTTGGTAATTTTATTCCGCAGCGACCGGAACAGGTAAAACCGGATTGAGTCGGTATCGCTCAGGTTGGCCCGACTTTGCCACAACTCGATAAACAGATCGTGGATACTATCCTCGATGAGAGGCACATCATTCGTTACTTTATAGCCGTAGTTCAGCAAATCGCGGGCGTATAATCGATAAATCTGCTGAAAGGCCATCTGGTCTCCCTGACGAAAAGCGTACCACAGGTCAGTATGGATCAGGGCGGACGGCACAGCGTATATTGGATTAATTAGAATAGACACGCCTGATTGTATCCAGTCAGAAGTTGGCTGGCCCAACCAAAGCGCACGTATATACTAATGGCACTTTTGATCGTTTTTAATCCTTTTTTTCTAAAAATAGTTGAAAAAGCACCTCCACTTCCTCCATAAGCCAACGCTGAGCCGGGTTTAGCTGCAATTCCGGTCAGGTGAAGCAGGTTGTCTACATAAGAAAAGCCGCTAAGCAGAACTCAGCGGCTTTTTTTGCCCCGAACAGGAAACCCCACCGGCGGCCCGGTTGAAACAACTTTATTCCAGCACAATACCCATGTCGCAAAACTTCTCAATGCGCTGGTCAATGCGTTTCTGCGGGTCGAGGGCGCTTAGCTCGGCAATTGTGTTGAGAATGACCGTTTTCAGGTGATTAGCCATTTGCTGATGGTCATTATGAGCGCCACCGAGCGGTTCCTCGACGATTTCGTCTACCAGTTTGTTCCGCTTCATATCGCGGGCGGTCAGCTTCATGGCTTCGGCGGCCTGTTCTTTAAAATCCCAGCTTCGCCAGAGAATTGTGGAGCAGTTTTCGGGCGAGATAACCGAATACCAGGTATTTTCGAGCATCAGTACTTTATCGCCAATGGCAATGCCCAGCGCACCGCCCGATGCGCCTTCGCCGATGATGATGCAGATGACCGGCACCGTCAGCATGAACATCTCTTTCAGGTTGCGGGCAATGGCTTCGCCCTGCCCGCGCTCTTCGGCTTCCAGACCCGGATAGGCGCCCGGCGTGTCGATCATAGTGATGATGGGCTTATTAAATTTCTCGGCTAATTTCATCAGCCGCAGCGCCTTACGATAGCCTTCGGGGTTGGGCATCCCGAAGTTGCGGTACTGTCGCTGCTTGGTGTTGCGGCCTTTTTGCTGCCCAATAATCATCACCGTCTGGCCGTCTAATTCGCAAAAACCGCCCACCATTGCCGGGTCATCGCGAACGGTGCGGTCGCCATGCAGTTCGATGAACTGGTCGCACATGAGCGAAATGTAATCGAGCGTATAGGGCCGGTCGGGATGGCGTGATAGCTGAACCCGCTGCCAGCGCGTGAGGTTCTGGAAAATCTCCCGGCGCAGTTTATCGATGCTCTGCTCCAGAATCAAAACGGCTTCGCTCACATCAACCTTGCTGGTTTGGGCCAACCGTTTGGTTTCTTCCAGCCGCGCTTCGAGGTCGGCAATGGGTTTCTCAAAATCGAGGTATGTTCTCATTCAATGATGAATTATGAATTATGAATTATGAATGACTCACTACAAGACATTACTCATAACTCATCATTCATAATTCATAATTCATCATTTATAAGTCAAAGCGTTCGCCTTTTTTCGGGATAATCACTTGCGGGTAACCATCTTCGGCCAGAGTCGCCTTGAAGGATTCCATGCTCTCATATTCGCCATGCACTAAGTAAACGCATTTGAGCGTTTCGGGCGATTGCATCCCCACAAAATTAAGCAGGTCATTGCGGTCGCCGTGCCCGCTAAACACGTCAATCTTTTCGATATTGGCCAGTACCTGATGGTCTTGCCCCTTAATACTCAGGGTTTGCTGTCCATTCAGCAGCCGCCAGCCAAGCGTTCCTTCGGCACAATAACCGATAATGAGGATGGTGGCGTAGGGATTGCTGATGTTTTCGGCAACGTGGTACTCCACCCGACCGCCCTGTACCATACCCGACGAGGAGATGATGATGCACGGTTCGCCGTAGTTCGAAACAGCTTTACTGGCTTTCGACGATTCCAGAAACTGGAAATTCTGAAAATCGAACAGTGTTTCGTTTTCCTTATAAAACTCTTTGGCTTCGCCACTCAGCATTTTTACGTGCTGCAGGTAAATCTTGGAACTCTCAAACGCCATCGGGCTATCCGAAAAGACCCGGATTGGTGGAAAATCGCGCTCGGTATAGAGCCGGTTAAGGGTGTACAGCAGCGCCTGAGTTCGGCCAACGCTGAACGACGGAATAATGAGCCGCCCCGGAATGTCAATGCACGTCCGCTGAATAATATCGGCCAGAGCATCTTCGGGCGACATATGGTGTTCGTGAAGCCGGTTACCATACGTGCTTTCGCAGATTAAGTAATCGACCGGTGGCACGGGCGCGGGGTCGACTAAGAGCGGGTAATTTTTCCGGCCAATATCGCCCGAAAAGCAGATGCTTTTGCGCTCGCCATTTTCCATCACGTTAATCACGATGTGCGCTGCGCCCAGCAAATGCCCCGCCGGAATAAACGTGACATCGACGCCATCGGCCACCCTGAACTTTCGGTTGAAGGCAATGGGCACCACGTTTTCCATCGCATCGCGGACCTGTTTATCCAGAAACAAATCTTTCTGCATCTGCGACTGCCGTTCTTTCACCCGCAACTTCTTGCTGGCATTCAGTTCGTTGATGCGTTTTTGGTTCAGCGAAGCGGCATCTTTGAGCAGCACATTGGTGAGTGCGAAGGTGGGTTCGGTGCACAGAATCTGCCCCTCGTAGCCTTCGCGAAACAGATTGGGCAAGTTGCCCGAATGGTCAATGTGGGCGTGGGTCAGCAACACCAGATTGATGGCTGAAGCCTCAAACGGAAAAAATCCCGGATGAGTAACGACGGGGGCCGTCTGACCGTTCGAACTGGAGCGCTCCAGATCGGAACCACAGTCAATCAGGATGCGGTAATCATCCTCCAGCTCCAGCAGATACATACTACCGGTTACCTGCCGGGCCGCCCCCAGAAATGATAATTTCATGCGTACAACGTTAACTATTCAGTGTCGTGTATTTGATGTCTTGAGATGGATGGACAACGCAGATCGGGTGGCGCCAATTTCGTAAGTTTGCAAAAGTACGAAATACCGCCCGAATCGCCTAACTGTTTCCAAATGCACTTTATACCCCGTTTTTCAGCCTGTTTAGGCCTCAGTCTACTTACCAGTTTGTGGGCCTGTCTGGTTTCGTTAAGCGCTTATTCGCAGGAGCAGCGACCGCCCGACTCGCTGGCTACCCAGCATTTGATCAACCTGGTCGAAGCGTTTCAGGCTGGCCCGGCGGTCCGCTTTGGCACGGTCGCCCTGTCGGTTCGGCGGGTACGCGACGGGGAAGAACTCATTGGCTATAACGCCCGAATGAGCCTGCCCTCGGCCTCGACGCTGAAACTTATTACAACGGCAACGGCATTGGTCGTGCTCGGCAGCAACTATACCTACACCACAACCCTGGAGTATGATGGAACTATTCAGGACAGTGTGCTCACGGGTAACCTCTACATTCGCGGCACAGGCGACCCTTCGCTGGGTAGCTGGCGTTTTGCGAATTACGATGATTTACCTGCGCTGATCAAAAGCTGGTCGGAGGCCGTTCGGGCAGCCGGCATCCGCCGAATTCAGGGCATGGTCGTGGGCGATGCCAGTCTGTACGACGACCTAACAACCCCCGATTCCTGGCCATTCAGCGATTTGGGCAATTATTACGGCGCCAGCCTGAGCGCGCTGAATATCAATGAGAACCTGTACCGTATTTTCTTCAGACCGGGCAAATCGGTTGGCACAGCCGCTACTGTCCTGCGGACTGATCCGCTCCTGCCCTACCTGACGTTTCGCAATACGGTTACAACCGACGCGGCCAACACCGGCGATCAGGTGAACATTTATGGGGCGCCCTTTATGAACCAGCAATGGCTGACGGGGAAAGTGCCGCTTGGCGAACCAGCCAATGAATTCAGCGTGAAAGGTGCCCTGCCCGACCCGGCTTATTTTGCGGCCAACGCCCTCCAGAATCAACTCATTCAGGCGAATGTAACCATCAGCGGCCCGCCCGTTTCGGTGGGTGGCGGTTCATCGACAAGCGTAGTGTCAGCGGGTAAACGAACCGTATTAAATCAGAACAAGTCCGCAACGTTGATTGACTTAGTGCAGCAAACAAACTTTCAGAGCATTAACCTGTACGCTGAAGCCCTGCTCCGGACAACGGCACTGGCCCTGAATAAAAGCGTCCGGTCGACGGAAGCCAGTTTAACCGTGCTCACTGACTTCTGGAAGAATAAGGGGGCCAATGTAGAGGGCTTTCGAATTCGGGATGGCAGCGGCTTATCAACCGTGGGCGCGCTCACCGCCGACAACATGACCGGTATATTGAGTGCGATGGGCCGGGAAAACGCATTTCCGTTATTCTACGAAACAATTCCGGTGGTAGGCCAGACCGGTACGGTGCGAAGCCTGGCACGGGGAACCCCCGCAGCGGGCAATATTCGAGCCAAGAGCGGCTCCATTGAGGGCGTTAGGGCCTATGCGGGCTACTTCACCGCTTCCGATGGCGAACCAATGAGCTTCTGCCTATTGGTCAACAAATTCACCCCCGGCCAGAACCGGGTCGTCACGAGCGGGCTGGAAAAGATTTTTGTGGGACTGGTGGGGTTGCAGGGCAAGAGCGAAAGAGTGAAAGAGTGAAGGGCTAATGCCGGTAATTCACTCTTTCACTATTCTTCCGGGTGTTCACAGACCGTGACGACATTGAACCAGTATTGTCCGATAGCTTTTGTGACCTCGCTTAGCCGCTGGAAGGTTGGCGGTTTGGTAATGAAACTATTTGCCCCATTGAAATAAGACGTTTCAATATCGTCTTTTGCATCGGAGGTCGTCAGCACCACAATGGGGATGTGACGAAAATGGTCGTTCGCTTTAATCTCACGCAGGGCCTCACGGCCGTCTTTGCGGGGCATATTAAGGTCCAGCAAAATCAGTTCGGGCAATGGATGCGCTGCCCCCTGGTACCGCCCTTCGTACCGCAGAAAATCCAGTAACTCCTCACCATCCTCAGCAAATGAAATGCGGCTGGATGGGTAATGCTGCTGAAAAGCTTCACGAGTCAGGTAGCGGTCGTCCTCGTCGTCGTCAACCAGCAGGATATGAATGGGCTTCTGTTGAGGTTGGTCGGTCATAGTGTTGTACTAATTGGCTTTCTGGTAAAACAACGACGAACGTTGTGCCCTGATTGGGCTGGCTATGTGCCGTGATGTATCCGTGGTGCGACATAACAACCCGCTTGCAGATGGCCAGTCCGATACCGGTCCCTTCAAAGGTGCTTTTGCCATGTAATCGTTGAAAAACTTTAAAGATATGTTCTGTATATTTTTCGTCAAACCCAATGCCATTGTCCTCCACCCTAATTTCAGCATACGATTGACTGGCGTTTAATCCACCATACCGACTGCCATCTACCATCTGTGCCTGAATACGCAACAGTGGCTGAACGCCAGGCCGTGTGAACTTGAGGGCATTGGAAATCAGGTTGGTAAACAGATGGTCCATCTGGCTGGCAACAGCTTCGATGGCGGGCATACTACCCACCTCTACCTGCACATCAAGCCCTTTGATCCGCAGCTCCTGATCGTCCAGAATACGGCGAATAATGCCACCCAACTCAACCAGTTTAAAGCTTTCCCGATGGCTGGAAATACGCGAAAAATTCAGCAGGTCTTTGATGAGCTTGGACATTCGCTCGGCGGAACCTGATATTTTACCCATGAACATGGTGCTGTCGGCATCGAACAGATTGCCATACCGGTCGGTAATCAGGTTGGCAAACGACTGTATCTTCCGCAAGGGCTCCTGTAAATCGTGACTCGCCACGAAGGCAAACCGCTCCAGTTCTTCGTTGGAACTTTCGAGTTGCCGAATCTGGCTTTTAAGCTGATCTTCATACGAACGAAGCTGATCTTCCGTTTGTTGGCGTCGGGCCAGTTCCTGCTCCAGGAGTCGGTAGGAAACGGCAAGCGCCAGAAAGGTGAGTAACGAGAGGGAAAAAATAATAACAAGGGTGTATCTAAAGGAGTGGTTGGCCTGCCGATTCCTGACTTCCATCAATACGCGCTCCGTGTCAACCATGAGGGCTACCTGCTTCCGCAAGAGGTCCATTCGGCGCTGACTTTCCGCACTAACGGTATTGCTTCGCTGGTCGAAAACACCAACGTCGATGCGGGCTTCGGTTATCGCTAATTTATCGCTGATAAGTTTTTCCAGTAAAACCTGCCGTTGAACCTGTTTTTTATTATCGGTAATCAGAATACGAAGTTGGTCGATTTGGGCGGGCAACTGGAGCAGAGCCGCTTTATAAGGCTCCAGATAAGCCTTATCGTTGGTGATAACATACCCTCGCGAACTGGCTTCAACATCTTTCACCATCGACAGTGTCCGTTCGAGTGCGCCAATCACTTCGTAGGTATGCTTAACCCGCTCCGTATCGTCGCGATACCGGCTGTAACTATAAAACGAGATGGCAAAGCCTGACGCAATCAACACCATCGCAATAACAAATCCGAGCGCAATACGCCGGTTCATTAGTTTAGGAGTGAACTGAGCTGAAATGTTCATAACGTCGGGTTACTTACCTTAGCAAAGGTAGAAAACGGCTTCTTTTCTATAACGTTTCTACGACTAAATTATGGTTCGTATAGATACAGACATCGGCGGCAATGTGCAGACTTTCCCGAACCATATCTTCGGCAGTCAACTCAGCCGCGTGTTTTTTCAGGGCGATGGCCGCCGACTGAGCATACATGCCACCGGAGCCAATAGCTGCAATGTCATGATCGGGTTCGATCACATCGCCCGTACCCGATACGATGAGCAGATCATCTTTCGAGGCAACAATCAGCATGGCTTCCAGCTTACGCAGGTAACGGTCTGTCCGCCAGTCTTTTGCCAGTTCAATGGCGGCTCGTTTCAGGTTACCGCCATAGGCATTAAGTTTTTCTTCAAAGCGTTCGATGAGCGTGAAAGCATCGGCGGTTGACCCGGCAAAACCAGCCAGTATTTTGCCGCCCATCAGGACGCGCACCTTCCGAACATTGCTCTTGGCAACGGTATTTCCCATCGTAGCCTGGCCATCGGCTCCCAGGGCTACCTGTCCCTTGTGCCGAATACCGACCACCGTCGTTGCGTGAATTTTAGGTTGCATGTGTTTTGAGTTGTTGGGGGGTATAACGCGCCGGAAGTGGTTTAGGGTTCAAACGGGCACGGAGCAGGGAGCACGGGGCCGGGGAGCACGGGGCTGGGAGCATGGAGCATGGGTTTCTGCGTTTGTATTCCATGCTCCGTGCTCCCTGCTCCATGCTCTTAACCTTCCGCAAACGGAATGGGGCGGTTGACGCTCTCTTCGAGGGAAATAAACGTTTCGGTTCGCTGAATACCGCTCACCTTCTGGATTTTATCGTGCAGCACTTCGCGCAGGTGCTGGGTGTCGCGACAGACAATTTTGGCAAAGATGCTGTAGATACCCGTCGTATAATGTACGTTGACCACTTCGGGGATTTTCTCAAGCTGTTGGGAGACTTCCTCGTATAACGAGCTTTTGTCTAAATAGATACCCAGAAACGCGCTGATGTCCCATCCTAATTTGGCGTGGTCGATAACCAGTTGCGACCCGCGCACAATGCCCATTTGTTTGAGTTTGTTCATTCGGACATGCACGGTACCACCCGACACAAAAATGCGTTTACCGATTTCGGTGTAGGCCATGTTGGCATCCTGCATGAGCAGACTCAGGATTTTCAGATCAGTATTATCAATTTCTAAATTTTTTTCGCTCATTTCTTAGCTATTTTTGATGAGTCTCAACAAAACTATGTAAATTTTAAATGAATTATAAATTTTAAGATTTTTTTATGAGAAATTTGCAACAAATATCAACAACAGCCTATCTTTGTCCTGTTAAGTTGATCGAGCGGGGTCACACGCCGATCTTCTTGACAATTTTCCTCACACTGTAGGATGTCGAAATTGGCAGACGTGCCCTCCTGTCTCGGGGGTGGTGATAAAGGATAAACGCAGCATAATGCCGCCTTTAAGGCGACTGGGGTTGACCACCAGAGTTGTACTGTAGCTAACTGCACCGTGGGCGGTTCGAGTCCCCCTCCTACAGCTTTTGGTCGCTCCGGCGTTCCGGCAAATTGACCAATATTGATTTTAGTTTGTTGATGAAGTGTAATTGAACACGCCGGCTCCCCGATGAGTCCGGCGTTTGTTTTTTTATGCCTATTTTTGCACCTTATTAAGGTTGTTTCAGGTTCAACGTTGCATGTTCCAGTTGCTTGTTGACACTTGAAACCTGCAACCTTGAACCTGGAACTATACGAATTCCCCTCTGTGAAACATATCCGTAATTTTTGCATTATCGCTCATATCGACCACGGCAAGAGCACCTTAGCTGACCGGTTATTAGAATTTACCAAGACTGTTGGCGCCCGCGACATGCAGGCCCAGCTATTGGACGACATGGACCTGGAACGGGAGCGCGGCATCACCATCAAGAGCCACGCCATCCAGATGAATTACACCCACAAAGGCGAAATCTACACGCTCAACTTAATCGACACGCCGGGCCACGTTGACTTTTCCTACGAAGTGTCCCGCTCAATTGCGGCCTGCGAGGGTGCACTCTTGCTGGTAGATGCCGCACAGGGCATTGAAGCACAGACCATTTCGAACCTGTATCTGGCCATGAACAGCGACCTGGTCATTATTCCGGTGCTGAACAAAATTGACCTGCCCGGCGCCATGCCCGAAGAAGTCAAAGACGAAATGGTGGACCTGCTCGGCTGTAATCGGGACGATATTATTCCGGCCAGTGGCAAAGAGGGTATTGGCGTTCCCGAAATTCTGGCGGCCATTGTGGAGCGGATACCGGCCCCCAAAGGCGATCCCAACGGTGAATTGCAGGCTCTGATTTTCGATTCGCATTTTAACTCCTACCGGGGCATTGAAGTTATTTTCCGGGTGAAGAACGGCCGCATCCGCAAAGGCGACCGGGTCAAATTTATGAACACCGGCAAAGAATATACCGCCGATGAGGTCGGTACACTGGGACTGGTGCAGGTGCCCCGAAGCGTAATCGAGTGTGGCGACGTGGGTTATCTGATTTCGGGCATTAAAGTAGCGAAGGAAGTTAAAGTTGGCGATACCATTACTGAACTCGACCGCCCGGCCAGCGAAGCCATTCAGGGGTTTTCGGAGGTAAAGCCCATGGTCTTTGCAGGCATCTACCCCGTCGAAACGAGTGAGTTCGAGGATTTGCGCGATGCCATGGAAAAACTCCAGCTCAACGACGCAGCCCTCGTGTGGGAACCCGAAACGTCAGCCGCTTTGGGTTTCGGGTTCCGATGCGGCTTTTTGGGAATGCTGCACATGGAAATCGTGCAGGAACGCTTAGAACGCGAATTCGACATGACTGTTATCACGACGGTTCCCTCGGTGCGGTTTGAGGTGATGACAACCAAAGGCAAAAATCTGCAGGTGTCGGCCCCCGCCGAGATGCCTGACCCCAGCACCATCGACTGGATTGAGGAGCCGTTTATTAAAGCCCAAATCATTACCAAGTCCGACTATGTCGGCCCCATCATTGGCCTGTGCATGGACAAACGCAGCCTGCTCAAGAACCAGGTTTATCTGACTCAGGACCGCGTAGAATTGCAGTTCGAGATGCCGCTGGCCGAAGTAGTGTTTGACTTCTTCGATAAGCTCAAAACCATTTCGCGCGGGTATGCCTCCCTGGATTACGAGTTCATTGATAACCGCGAGTCTAACATGGTGAAGTTAGATGTCATGCTCAACGGCGAACCGGTGGATGCTCTTTCGGCCATTGTTCACCGCGACAAAGCGTATGAATGGGGCAAGAAACTCTGCGAAAAACTCCGCGAGTTAATCCCCCGGCAACAGTTTGAAATCGCGATTCAGGCAGCCATTGGCCAGAAAATTATTGCTCGGGAAACCTTGAGTGCCCTCCGCAAAGACGTGTTGGCCAAGTGCTATGGCGGTGATATTTCCCGCAAGCGCAAACTGCTGGATAAACAGAAAAAAGGAAAAAAACGGATGCGGCAAGTCGGCAACGTCGAGATTCCCCAGGAAGCGTTTATGGCTGTGTTGAAGATTAATTAATTCAGGTTGTATATCACACGTTTGTTTGGAGAGCCTACTCTATTTTGGTGAAGCATTAGTGCTGCGTCGCTGTGTCGGCAAATGAATTTATTCATACTTGGCATCGGCCTCCTGTTGTTGACAGGCTCTATCCTGCACTTTTCCAGACACAGCCAGAGCGGGTAATTAATGTTTTTGCACTGCAAGGGCGGCCCGGCTCAACGCTATGTCTTTTTTGCGTTTCTATCAACCAGTTTCCCATACGGCTTAGCTTAATCAGCCCTTTTCCGATAAGCGATTCGTTTGTTTTCTAAACTCGAAGGGCGTTTGATGGCGTTGCTTTTTGAACGCCTGGATGAAGTGCGAAACATTCTCAAAGCCGACCTGATAGCAAACCTGCGTTACGGAATCTTCGCCTTTGCTCAGCAAGTCGCAGGCATACTGAATACGCAGGTCGGTGAGGTATTGGGTGAGTGTTTTGCCGGTTTGGGCCTTAAAATACCGGCAGAAAGCCGCTTCATTCATATTGGCCAGTTCAGCCACCCGATTCAGTGAAACGGGGTCGGTGAAGTGTTCGATTAGATGCGTAATGACCTTGCTAAGTCGTTCGTTTTGTTTGATAAGCAATTGACTTGGCACGTAGTTTGGCGAGATAATTTCGCAGTCGTCAGGATGGGTAGCCATTTCATAGAGTATGTTCAGAAAGGCCATTAACTGGACAAAGCCTTCTTTTTCAGTGAGCTGGTATAACTGGTCGGCAATACGGCTGTAAAGCGGTTTTTTGAGTTTCAGACCACAGGAAGCTTTGTCAAAAAGCCGCTGGATAGTACGAGTCTCGGAAAGAGTGAAAAAGTCTTTCCCCAAAAAATCGTCATTGAACCGGGCTACAATGGCTTCGGCAGGCTGAGGACTTTCTCCCTTATAATAAGCAGCCTCGTTCCGCCAGTAGTGCGGCAGATTTTTCCCCAGCAGCACGATTTCCCCGCTGTCAAATTGCTCGACACTTTGCCCAATGAACCGCGTTCCGGCACTGGCAACCACGAAGTTAAGTTCAAGTTCGGGGTGGAAATGCCAGGGATTGGTGAAATACGCCACCTGCTCATGCCGCAAATCGAACGAGCGGGTTTCATTCTGTGGAACCGTCAGTAAGTTCGGGCGCATAGAGCTGAATTAGGAGCTAAGTGTTTCATAGTTTGCAATTACCAGATAAAAATAACACTACCTGCAAATTAAACAATATTTTCTGCAAAAAGTCTATTAGAATCATACAGGAACTTATTTGAATTTTGCAAGAAACAATCTGGTATGTGCTGGTACTGCGGAATTCTGATTTTCATCGCCCAATTCTCAATGGCTCAATCGGCTAATCAGTTGAGTGCTGCCGAACAAAAAGCGGGCTGGCAACTCTTGTTCGATGGCAAAACGACGAATGGCTGGCGCGGTGCCTACATAAATAGCTTCCCCAAAACAGGCTGGAAAGTAGTCAACGGCGAACTGCGCGGAGAACTAAGTAATGGGGCCGAATCGGGCGACGCCGGTGATATTGTGACGGTCGATACCTACCAAAGTTTTGAGTTGGTATTCGACTGGAAACTGGGCAAGGGTGGCAACAGTGGCGTTAAATATTTCATTGAAGAGCGTCAACCAAAACCTGCTGGTTCGCAGGCGGGGTATGAATACCAGCTTATCGACGATGCGGACTACATCTACAACGGCAAACATCTGCCGCAGGACTTAAAAACCGGGTCGATTTATGACGTGATTCCTGCTGAAAAGCCCGATGTCCGGGTGGAGGTATGGCATACGTCGCGGATAATCGTCCATAAAAACCGGATTGAACACTGGTTAGACGGCCAGCGGGTTTTAGCGACTGACCGGGACTCAGAAGCCTTCAAAAAGGGCGTTATCGACAGCAAGTTTAACGACTATCAGGGGTTTGGTCAGATTCCCGAAGGCCACATTTTACTCCAGGACCACGGCCACAGTGTGGCGTTCAAGACTATCAAAATCAGAAAAACAAAATGATTTCGGATTTGGGATTTCTGATTTCGGATTGACCTCCGGTGACAGCAATTCCGAAATCAGAAATCCCAAATCCCAAATTATACCATGGACCGCAGAAAATTCCTCCAAAACAGCACATTAGCCGTTACCACGGTGGCCGCTGGTACGCTTGGTATGCCAACGATAGTACCCGCTTCGGTGTTTGGCAAAAATGCGCCGTCAAACCGCATTACAGTCGGTATGATTGGTACCGGCCGACAGGGATACGGCCAGAATCTTCAGGGCGCAAAAGGGATTACCAACGTACCGGGCTTACTCGACCTGCCCGATGCCCAGGTGGTGGCCGTCTGCGATGTGGATTCGTGGCGGATGGAACAAGCCCGGAAATTAGTGGATGGCCGCTATGCGAAAGATTCCCCATCTGGCAAGTACAAAGGCTGCTCGACCCATCTCGATTTTCGGGAAATCCTTAACCGCAAAGACATTGACGCGGTGATGATTTCAACCCCCGACCATTGGCACGTACCGATGGGCATTATGGCGGCTAAGGCGAAAAAACACATCAGTTCCGAAAAGCCCCTGAGTCTGAGTGTGCATCAGGGCCGGGAATTGGTCGAAGCCATCAAAAAAGCGGGTGTTATTAACCGCACTGATAGTGAGTTTCGCTCGATGCGGATTCACAACCGGGCCGTTGAATTGGTCAGAAACGGCCATATCGGGAAATTGCAGAAAATAGACATCGTTTTCCCGTCCGACCCGACGCCCGTTCCCATTCAGGCCGATATGCCCGTACCCAAAGAACTAAACTACGAAATGTGGTTAGGCCCGGCTCCCTACGTGCCGTACACGGACATGCGGGTACACACGCCATTCGACCTGCTGAAACGCCCCAACTGGATGCGGGTCAGCACCTACGCCCAGGGCATGATTGCCAACTGGGGAGCGCATTATTTCGACATGGCGCAGTGGGCCAATAACACCGAATACACGGGGCCGGTTGAGGTAGTGGGAAAGGGCGAATTTCCCAAAAGTCTGTGGAACACCCTGATTAATTTCGAGGTAAGCTACCGCTATGCCAACGGGGTGGTGATGACCTGCCAGCAGACACCCACCAGCAAACCAAGCATGAAATACACGGGTTCGGACGGGTGGATTTTGGTGGATGGCTATAATGGCACGACCACAGCCAGCAACCCTAAAATTCTTTCACACCAGACAGAAAAAGGGGAATTGGATTTCTCGACAAATTTGTCAGATAAGGGCGACTTCATTGCCAGTATTAAAGCCAATAAGCCCACTATGACTCCCATCGAAGTGGGCCATCGGGACATCTCCATTTCGCAGATTGGACTGATTGCCTGTCAGTTAGAGGAAAAACTAACCTGGAATCCAGAGAAAGAGCTATTCGACGGAAACAATCAGGCCAACGCGCTGCTGGCTGCTCCATTATCCAGGAATCCGTGGAACGTGTGAGTAGACTGTGCAGTCAGGTTCTTAAACCTGACTGCAAGATTTTGAGAACCGCGCGGGCGGCCCCGCCGACACCACTAAAAGCCATTTCCAACCAGAAAAAACATTAACCATGACTACATCCTCCTCCCGCAGACGCTTTCTCGAACAATCAGGCGCGGTACTGGCTGGGCTTTTTCTGACGGATGGCTATCAGGGCGTTGCTTTCGCGCCAACTACCCCAAAAATAAGCGCCCACTTATGGATATATGCCAGTGCTCACCCACCCAACTGGGACGCGACGCCAGATTTAGAACGCGCCTTTGCAGATGTGCAGGCAACCGGCATCAATGGTATTGAACTGATGGCGGTTAATCTTCGGCATGACGATGCCGTGGAACGCATCGGCAAGCTTTCTACCCAATATAAACTGCCCATTACCGGCTGTTCTTACGGGGCCGATATGTGGAACACCGCAAAACACGCGGAAATTATAGCCGACATAACCACCGTTATTCAGCGACTTAGCCAATTGAAAGGCAAAAATCTGGGACTGTCCGTGGGCAATGCAAAGCATCAAAAAACGGATGCTGAATTAGATGCACAGGCCGAATTACTGACCAGAATCGTCCAGGTTTGTAAACAGTACAACATCGAGCCAAACCTGCACAATCACACATACGAGGTCGAAAATGGGCTGCACGACCTGAAAGGTACGCTGGCCCGACTGCCCGACATCAGGTTAGGTCCCGATTTGAACTGGCTGATTCGGGCGGGCGTAGACCCGGTTGCGTTCATCAATACCTACGGCGACCGGATGACGTATTTCCACATTCGCGACCAGTATGCCGATGGTGTCTGGACCGAATCGGTCGGGCAGGGAACTACCGATTTCCCGGCGATTGCGAAGGCCCTGAAGGCCAAAAACTTCAGTGGAAATGCGGCAATCGAACTGGCTTTTCCCGCGAATTATGTACCTAAAAAACCATTGCACGAAGTTTGGGAAGTGAGTCGGTCGTATGTAAAAAACACATTTGGCTGGTAAGCGTAATCTGTGGTATCAGCCGGACCTCGGCCCGGTTCTCGTTAGTGGTGTCAGGTTCTTAAACCTGACACAGCGAGGACGGTTCGCCGTTGCGATTCAAGAAACCTCGTCGTACCACAGGCCAAGTTTTAAGAAACTTCACGTGTCGGTTTTGAGAAACCGACACCACTGAAACGAAACCGGCACCACTAGAACATTTCCCTTCAACCTATTGAGCCAGGTCCCTACTAAAGACTCAGAAAAATGACAAACGGAACAGCCTGTAAAGTGCTTACTATCCTGATTATCTGCCTGGCCCTAATCAGCCAGAATAGTAACGCGCAGACCCACGAAGTCAGAAGCCCATTTTTTGTCATGAACAATGGACTTAGCGATACATCGGCGTATAAGTCGCCGGAAGCGCAGGTGACTTTGGCGGCCAAAATGGGGTTCGATGGGGTCGAGAAAAACCGGCTCAACAACTTCCCCGAGTTCTACCAGGCACTGAAAGCCAATCACCTGAAACTCTACACGATATATGTAGAGGTGAATCTGGACGATGAGAAAACGCCCTTCGACCCGCGTCTGGAAGAAACCTTCCGCGCCATTCAGGGGACGCAGGCCATGCCCTGGTTGTTTATCACCAGCAAAAAATACAAGCCCTCGTCGGTCGAAAACGACGCCATCGCGGTGCCAATTGTGCAGAAAATTGCGGATATGGCGCAGCGGTATGGGTTGAAAGTGACGCTCTATCATCACGTCTGGTTCTGGCTCGAAACGGTGGAGCATGGCATTAGTCTGACGAAAAAAGTTAACCGCCCAAATGTGGGGATTACGTTCAATCTGGCCCATTATTTAGCTACGCAGTATAATGCCGGGCAGAATCCGGTCGAAAATTTTCCGATGTGGGCGGCCAAAGCTAAACCGTATTTATTTGCCGTGAGCGTAAACGGAGCCGATTTTCCACCGCCTTCCGACGACCGAAGCAAAATCTGGAACACGCTGATTCAACCCCTCGGCGAAGGCAAATACGACACGTACAGTTTTCTGAAAACATTCTGGGACATGGGTTTCCAGGGTCCGGTTGGGTTGCAGTGCTACAATATCAAACAGGAAAAAACGGTCCATCTCAACCAGTCAGTTCAAACCTGGCAGGCCTACAAAAAACGGTATGCCGCCGAAAAGCAATAAACACTATATCATTATGTTGACAGCACAGCAAATTCAGGAATACCACGAGCAGGGCTACGTGGCGGTTCGGCAACTTTTCACCAAAGAAGAAGCCGAATTACTTCACCAAACCTCTGTCAGCGATACGGTCATTTCCGAAAAATCGTATGAATTATTAGATGCCAGCGGTTTCAAAACGCGGCTGGCCCTGTGGTATACGCCCGGCGATGATGTGTACGGCATGATGTCGCGCAGCCGCCGGATGGTAACCGCTGTGGAGCAGTTACTGGGCGGGGCCGTGGCGCATTATCACTCCAAAGTGATGCAGAAAGCCCCGCGCACGGGTGGGGCCTGGGAGTGGCATCAGGATTACGGCTACTGGTATAAAAACGGGTTTCTGTTCCCCGATATGCTCAGCGTCATGATTGCCCTCACGCCCTCGACCATCGAAAATGGCTGTTTGCAGGTGTTGCCGGGTTCGCATAAAATGGGCCGCGTCGAACACCTCAATACGGGCGAACAGGTCGGGGCCGACCAGGCCAAGGTTGATGCATACGCCAAATTAAAAGACGTGGTCTACTGCGAACTGGAACCGGGCGACGCGCTGTTTTTTCACTCTAATTTGCTGCACAGTTCGGGGCAAAATACCTCCGAGAATCCCCGCTGGTCGATTATCTCGGCTTACAACCGTATTGATAACAAAGCGTACTTGCCGGTTCAGGAATCAAGTTACACGCCGTTGGATGTTGTGGACGACGACATGATTCTGAAAGCAGGTACTAAAGGCATTTCTGACTCGGCCGATTTCTTAGACAAATCGCAGCGTATTTACCAGCAAACAAACTGAGTATGCGCCTACACTCCAGCGTCCGGTGGCGTATTCTTAGCCTGCTCTTTGCCGCCACCACCATCAACTACATCGACCGGAACGTGCTGTCGTTCACGATGATAGACGCTGGATTTAAAAAAGAGATGATGGGCGTAGCAGCAGATGCTCCGTTGAGTCAGGCCATCAATGATGCGTTCAAAATTCAGATGGGCTACGTCGATTCGGCGTTCAAGTTCACCTATGCCTTTGGCTTTTTGGCGATGGGCTGGCTGATTGACCGGATTGGGACACGACGCGGATTCAGTCTGGGGATTTTCCTGTGGAGTATAGCCGCATCGTTGCACGCGCTGGCGGGTTCGCTGGGTAGTTTACGGTGGCTCCGGGCCTCACTGGGCATTGGTGAAGCCGCCAATTTTCCAGCCGCCATCAAAACGGTAGCCGAGTGGTTTCCCCGGAAAGAACGCGCCTTAGCAACGGGCATTTTCAATGCGGGGGCCAACGTCGGGATTATGATTACCGCGCTGGTGGTGCCGTATCTGACGCTCCGCTACGGCTGGCGGGCTTCGTTTTTAGTGACCGGCAGTTTAGGATTACTTCTGCTGTTGCTGTGGTGGAAATTTTATCACAAACCCGAAAACCACCCGGCACTTTCTGATAGCGAACGCGCTCATATTCAATCGGATAATGCTACCGAACAGAACGAAGAGACTGCGCCGAAAATACCCTGGCTTCAACTCCTGAAATTCCGGCAAACGTGGGCCTTTGCCATCGGTAAGTTCATGGCCGACCCTATATGGTGGTTCTACCTCACCTGGCTACCCGATTTTTTTAACAGCAACGAAGCCCTCGACCAAAAGCTTGACCTGAAAACCATTGGGTTGCCGTTTCTGGTCATCTACATTGTGTCGGACGTGGGCAGTGTATTTTTTGGGTGGTTATCGTCCCGATTTCTAAGCATGGGCTGGTCGCTGAACCGCGCCCGCAAAACGACGCTGTTCATCTGTGCGCTTTGTGTAGTTCCCATCAGTTTAGCGTCCACCACACACAGTATTTACGTAGCCGTAGCCCTGATTTCGCTGGCAACGGCGGCCCACACGGGTTGGGCGGCCAACATGTACACCTTCGCGGCTGATTTGTTCCCTCGCTCGGCGGTGGCATCGGTAACGGGTATTGGCGGCATGGCTGGGGCATTGGGAGGGGTATTACTGGCAGCCGCAGCGGGCGTTATCCGGGTCAAATATGGGTATTTACCCCTCTTTCTGATTGCCAGTTCCTCGTACTTAATCGGTTGGGTCCTGATTCATTTAATCTTACCCACGATGAAAAAAGTGGAGTTGCCCCACTCGTTGGAAGTTAGCCAGCCACAGGATTACTAACAGAAACGCCTATGAGTTAACCACGAATGCCTGTAGTCTAAAAAGAGCCGACAGTGGGTCCAGCACCGTCGGCTCGGAAGTATCCCTGCGTTTCGCGTGAAACTGACTTTCGTCGGCAGGGGCGTCTTTGTCTATTCCTAACAAAAACAAACAAAATTATGCCAAACCTTTTTCCCATCCAACCGTGGAGAGCTACGTGCTTCATCGTTTACTCCTTCTGTCTGGCAACAGTGTTTGCCAGTCTTACCTACGCTGAAGATGCTGGAAAACAGGCTCAGCACGTTGCTCTACCAGCCGACGAAACCATTACCGGAACAGTCACCGATGAGGGCGGGCAAGCCCTGCCGGGCGTCAGTATTGTGGTTAAAGGCACCACCCGAGGCACCAATACCGATGCCCAGGGCAGCTACCGCATCAGCATTCCCGACCGTAAACGTGGCGACGGACCGGCCATTTTAGTGTTTTCCTTTGTTGGCTATGCTTCGCGGGAGGAAACGGTCGGTAGCCGCTCCACCGTGAACGTCAGCCTGAAAGCCGATGACAAAACCCTCAACGAGGTGGTGGTCGTGGGCTACGGCACCCAATCCCGGCGCAACGTAACGGGGTCGGTCGCGAAAGTAGACCTCAAACAAACCGAGAACCTGCCCAACACCAACATTTCTCAGGCCCTGCGGGGGCGCGTAGCCGGTGTGCAGTTTATCGACACGGGTCGTCCGGGACAGGGCGGTAGTATTCTGGTGAGGGGCCAACGCTCCATCACGGCCTCCAACGACCCGCTCATCATTCTCGACGGGATTTTCTTCAACGGCAGTCTGGCCGACATTAACCCCAACGACATCGAGTCGATGGAGATTTTGAAAGATGCCAGCGCGGCTGCTATTTACGGCTCCAGAGCGGCCAACGGCGTTATTTTGGTCAATTCCCGGCGCGGCACCACCGACAAACCAACCATCCGACTGAGCACCTACGCGGGGGTTTCCAACTGGAGTCACCGCCAGAAATTGCTAAGCCCCGACCGCTACGTACAGCGTATTCTGGATTTCCGCAAGCAGAACGGGCAGGTGTCCGACCCGACGCAGGTAGCCAGTTATCTGCAAAATGTAGAAGCCGAGAATTACAAAAACGGCCAAACCATCGACCCTTATGATGTGGTCTCGCAGCAAGGGTCGATTCAATCGTATAACCTGAGTATTTCGGGCCGGACCGAGCGAACGAGTTACCTGTTTTCGGGTGCTCAGGTGTATGAAAAGGGCATTATTTACAACGACAATGCCAACCGAACGTCGCTCCGGCTGAATCTGGAGAATACCATTAGTCCGTGGTTGAAAGTTGGGGTTAGCTCCCTCTATGCCCGGCGCGATTTGTCGGGTCAGGAGGGGGATATGCAGGCTGCTTATTGGGTAAGTCCTTACGGAAAGCTATACAGCGATGCCACCCAAACGGAGCGAATACCGTATCCGTCCGACGACCAGTTGTCGGTCAATCCGTTACTGTATCCGGCACTGAACAAAAACGAAGAAATTAAGCACAATCTGTTCGCCAATTTCTACGCCATCGTCGATGCGCCCTTTCTGAAGGGATTGAGCTACCGGGTCAATTACTCACCCAATTACCGCTGGGAACATACCTACAACTCCTCCCCGATTTATCAGAAGTACGGTATTAATAACAAAGGCACGGCCAGCAAATACAACCGCGAAGATTTGGACTGGGTACTGGAAAACATCCTGACCTACTCCAAACAAATCAACGACAACCACAGCCTCGACGTAACGGCCCTGTATGGCCGCAACCACCGGGGCTTTGAATCCACTATCGCCAGCGGAGCCACGTTTTTTACCGATGTGCTCGGCTGGGACAACCTCAATCTGGCGCAGGTTCAGCAGACTACCTCGAACGCACAGTCGCAGGAAGGCATTTCCTCGATGCTCCGGTTAAACTATCGGTTTAGGGATAGGTACTTACTGACCTTAACGGCCCGCCGGGATGGCACGTCGGTTTTTGGGGCCAACCACAAATACGGTACGTTTCCATCGGCAGCCCTGGCCTGGGTGGCATCGGATGAGCCGTTCATCAAATCGCTCTCGTTCGTCAATCTGCTCAAATTCCGGCTTTCCTACGGTTTAGTCGGTAATCAGGCCATTGCGCCCTACCAGTCGCTGAGCCGGGCCGGTACGATTCAGTATGTATTTGGCGATGGGGGCAGCACCAGCACGGGCGTGTTTACTTCCTCGATGGAAAATTCGGATTTGACCTGGGAAACCACCAAATCGACCAACGTAGCCGTTGATTTTGACCTGTTTAAAGGGCGACTGGGCGGCACTATCGAATATTATAACCTCAACACCAAAGACCTGCTGCTGTATCGGCAATTGCCCAGCCCAACGGGTTTTGCCGGGGTGACAACCAACTTAGGGGCCACCAACAACAAAGGCTTCGAGCTGTCGCTGAATTCGGTCAATTTCCGGCGGGGCAAGTTTGAGTGGAGCAGCAACGTACTCTTCTCTACTAACCGCAATCAGATTACCCATTTGTACGGCAGCGATACGAATGGCGACGGCAAAGAAGACGATGACCTAGGCAACCGGTGGTTTATCGGTCAGCCCGTCAGTGTCAATTTCGATTACACCCTGGATGGCGTGTATCAGGTGAATGATGAGATTCCGACGGGCTACAAAGCCGGTTTCTACCGAATCAAAGACATCAATGGGGACGGCAAAATAACCCCCACCGACCGGAGCGTGATTAGCCAGCAACAGCCCAAATACCGCTGGGGATTTGGCAATACGTTTCGATACGGCAATCTGTCCTTGTCGGTTTTCATCAATGCCATGCAGGGCTGGTCGCAGCAGTTGCCACTCTTAGAAACGAATGGGCTGATAAATTACCCGAACCGCCCTGTTAGCGGACTCGACGCCGGGTGGTGGACGCCTGAAAATGCCTCGACTACCCGCCCCTCACTGACGTACATCAACCCGCTTGGTCATGGCTTTTACCAAAGCCGGGATTTCATCCGCATTCAGGATGTGAACCTGACGTATCAGTTTCCGGCAGCGTTGGTCAAATCGCTTAAACTGGGCAATCTGAGTGCGTATGTCAGCGGTAAAAACCTGTACACGTTCACCAACTGGCTCGGCTTTGACCCCGAAGTGGGTATCGACCCGCTTAATGCCAGGGGGAGCTTTCCATTGGCCCGTTCGGTTACCGCTGGCATCAATCTGAGTTTTTAAACCACCGACCTGAAGTTCATTTCCTTCACCGTCGTAACCATCTATAAACCAATGAATCAGACTTATTTTCGTTCGCTCGCCAATGCCTTTCGGGCAGGGTTTTGTGCCCTGGCAATTCTGGGCCTGAACAGCGCCTGCAAAGACGATGTGCTTAACGAAGTACCGAAAGATTTTCTGTCTCCGTCAGCCGTATTAATCAATAAAACCGGGTTCGACACCTACATTACTTCCCTGCACGCAGGTCTTCGGGACGCCTATTTTTTCAATGATAATTCTGTAGATGGCACTAACATCTGGAATTTTCAGGTCGGTACGGACGTCGGCACCACGGGCGACCCGGCCCAGAATATGTTTAAAGATTACCAAATCTGGCAGACGCCTACCTTAACCGCCGTCAATCATCACTGGGAATGGGCCTACCAGACCATTATTCCCCGCGCCAACACCATCATCGACTATGCCAACCGGCCAACGGCGGTCTGGAAAGATGATGCTGAGAAAAATGCCATCATTGCCGAAGCACGGTTTTTCCGGGCCTATGCTTACAACGTGCTCGCCAACCTCTACGGCGACGTACCGATTGTGGAGAAAGTAGCGACTCAGCCCGTTCTGGATTTTGTGCGGAAGCCCCGAAAAGAGGTCTATGCCTTTGCAACAGCCGATTTAGAATTTGCATCGCAATGGCTTCCAAAATCCACATCCATAGACGGTCGGGTTGTGAAAGCGGCCGCCGACCATTTATTGAGCGAGTTGTATATCAGTCAGGGATTATACGATAAAGCCATTGCCAGTGCATCGGCGGTAATTAACGACGGGCAGTATCAACTCATGACCACCCGCTTCGGAAAATACCTTTCCCAACCAGGCGATGTCTTCTCCGATTTATTTAAAGACAACAATCAGAACCGGAGCACATCGGGCAACAAAGAAACCATCTGGACCCTCCAGTTTGACTACCAGACACCGGGCGGAATTTACAAGCCGGGCGGAGGTAATGGTTTCCTGCGGGCGTGGGGTCCCCGCTACTTTGCCATCAAAGACCCGGACGGAAAAACGGCAATGGCGGTATGCGATAGCTTAGGGCGTCCCGTCGGCTGGTTTCGCCCTACGAATTATTACACATACACGCTCTGGTCGGATGCCTCGGATATCCGCAATTCAACGAATAATATCCGCCGGGAGTTTTATTACAACGAACCGACATCCAAATATTTCAGGCAAAAAGTCAACCCGGCTACCTCGAAAGACCTGGATACGATGTGGTATTATTACCCGTATATCCGCAAAGTTGAAGGCGAAGCTTTGGCCGGTATTACCTACGGACGAACCTTTAAGGAACATTACCTGATGCGGTTGGCTGAAACCTATCTATACCGGGCCGAAGCGTATTTGCTGAAAGGCGACAAACAAAAAGCGGCCGATGATATCAACGTGGTACGCAGCCGGGCCAAAGCCAAACCCGTGCTTGCCAGTGATGTCACTATCGACTACATTCTGGACGAACGCGGCCGCGAACTGATGCTGGAAGAATTACGCCGGTTAACCCTTAGCCGAATGGGAAAATTAGTCGAACGGGTGAAAAAATATAATCCCAAAAGTGCCGCCACCATCAAGCCCTATCACGAACTGTTCCCGATTCCGCAGAAATTTATCGACGCCAACCTCAACGCCAAAGTTGAGCAAAATCCGGGGTATTAACCATATAGACCGAATGCGCGATTGTTTGGGGAGCGAAGAAATAATAACTGAAAAGCCGGGAAAACAATTGGAAGTTATTTAGTAGTTACATTTTTCTGGTCGGCTTTACTCCTACATCCCCTTCAGGGGATGTAGGGGTAAACTGACTGGTCAACCAATGCGTTTAGGTCCTTGACGCATACTCCTGAACAGGTGCTCTATAAGAAGCAGCCATCGGTTAACGCATTAGCGATTGAGGGGTATCAACTTCTCCACGCACCCTTAATACGTCGCCCGCCCGCCCGATAAATCAAAGATGAAGCCGGTGGTAAAACTCGCTTCTTCCGAAACAATCCAGGATGCCATAGCCGCTACTTCCTCTACCGTGCCTAAGCGTTTCATGGGAATTTTAGCAGTCATGTAGGCCAATTGCTCGGGAGCGGTCTCCTGATTGAAGGCCGTACTGATGACTGCCGGGGCCAGGCCATTGACGGTGATACCCGTTTCAGCGTATTCCTTGCCAATACCCTTCACCAACCCAATCACACCCGCCTTGGTCGACGAATAGCCCGTCATGAAGGGATTGCCTTCTTTGCCCGCAATCGACGCTAAGTGCAGAATCCGGCCATAGTTTGTCGGGGCCATGATTTTAATGGCCCATTTGGTCATCAGAAAGGCCCCGCGCAGATTCGTGTTGTACATCTTGTCGAAATCGGCGACTGAATAATCCGAAATTCTGGTGCCGGTTGGTCCAACAATGCCCGCTGAGTTGACCATGATATCTAATCGGCCAAAGGTTCCCGCCATCGACTGCACGGCCTTCATAACGGCCTCTTCCTGCGAAACGTCAACAATTTGCCCCTTCACGCTAAAGCCCTGACCGGCAAACTCGGCAACGGTACGTTCGAGCAGCACATGGTTAATGTCGAACAGCACGACTGTAGCGCCCTCCGTAGCAAGGCGCCTGGCAATACCTTTCCCAATACCATCGGCACCGCCCGTAACAATGGCTACCTGATTTGCAAACCGATTTGTCATGATTTAACCCGTTAAACAAATTGTTTGTACAGCGATTTTATCTTTCTAAGGCCAGGTCTGGCCTTATATACTGCTTGTTCGTCTTTGTTTATAGGTTGTAAAATTTATAGAAGCGACAGGAGTATTTGCCAAAGCCTGTATCCTTTATTCTAACACTACGCAGGGGGTCAGAAGCCCACACAACGTCTTATGGTTAAGCCTGTTTTATACATCGTTCTGCTCAGCGTTTGCGGTTGGAGCCTAATCAGTTTCACCGGCATTTTGGGCAATCCCGTAGGCGAAGGGCCTTCTCCAGCCCGAACACCCGCCCAGGAATTAGCTTCGTTTCGGGTTGAGCCGGGCTTAACGGTCCAGCTCGTGGCATCCGAACCGATGGTTCAGGACCCGGTCGTGATCACCTTCGATGAAGATGGCCGGCTCTGGGTGGTCGAGATGCGTGGGTTCATGCCTACCATCGACGGTACGGGCGAAGATAAACCCGTTGGCCGCGTATCGGTGCTGGAAGATACGAATGGCGACGGAAAAATGGACGTCAGCAAAATTTATCTTGACAGCTTAATTATGCCCCGTGCCCTTGCTCTGGTTCCGGGCGGGGCGCTGATTGCCGAAAATGGAGCACTGTGGCTAACCAAAGACCTGAACGGTGATTTAAAAGCGGATACAAAAACCCTGATTGATGCGAATTATGCTGGTAAATCCCTGCCCGAACATGCCCCCAACGGCCTCTGGCGAAGCATGGACAATTGGTACTACAACGCCAAGTCACGCATGCGGTATCGACTTAATGAGGGAACGTGGCAGCGCGATAGTACCGAGTTTCGCGGACAATGGGGCCTGAGTCATGACGACGAAGGCCACCTATATTACAATTACAACTGGTCGCAGTTGCACGCCGACTTAGTGCCACCCAACTACCTGTCGCGCAATAAGAACCACACACCCACTACGGGCATCGACCACGGGCTTACCCTCGACCGGCGGGTGTATCCAATTCGCCCCAATCCGGCGGTTAATCGGGGATACATTGCCGGAACGCTGGACAAAGCGGGTCATTTACAGGAGTTTACAGCCGCCTGTTCCCCACTTTTCTATCGGGGGAAGGCGCTGCCGAATGCCTATTATGGCAATGTTTTTGTCTGCGAACCCGCCGGAAATCTCATCAAACGCAACCTTGTTGAGGATAAAGGACTTCTGCTCTCGGCGAATGACCCGCATCCGGGCAAGGAGTTTTTAGCCTCAACGGATGAGCGATTCCGGCCCGTTCATTTAGCCACCGGTCCCGACGGGGCATTGTATGTGGCCGATATGTACCGGGGGCTTATTCAGCATGGCGCCTATGTTACGCCCTATCTGAAAGAGCAAACGCTGGCGCGAAATCTGGATAAACCGGTCAACCGGGGCCGAATCTGGCGCATAGTCCCCCAGAACTGGAAAGCACAGCAGCCCCGGAAACTGTCGGGAGCCTCGCTGGATGAACTGGTGGCGGAGTTGACCAACCCGGACGGGTGGCACCGCGACATGGCGCAGCGGTTGCTGGTCGAACGAAATGACAAACGCGCTGGCGGGGCTTTAACCCATCTGGCCGTAAAAGGCAGCAACCCCTTAGGCCGGCTTCAGGCATTATGGACGCTCGATGGGCTGAAACTGAGCAATCCTGATGTCTTATTGCCTTTAGTTGCCGACCCAAATACACTTGTCAAAACAACAGCCCTGCGCCTGCTGGAACCCTTTGCAACGGCCGACCCTTCGCTTCGGGCCAGGCTTGGTCAGCAACTTCTCGACCAATGGGAGAAGGCCCCCATCGAGCAAATTCTTCAGATGACGCTGACGGCCGGCGTCCTCGACCCGCCTGTAGCGCAACAACTGTTGGCGAACATCATGGAGCAGTACGGCGCTGTGCCCCTGCTTCGGGATGCCGCCCTGAGCAGTCTGTACAATCAGGAGTTTGCCTTCCTTCAACGCCTGATGGCGTCATCCAACTGGCAAACACAGGACCCATCGAAAGAGATTTTCTTTGAGATGCTGGCCACCTCCATTATCCGCAAACGCAACCCCGCCGAAGTAGCCGAGTTGCTCGTTATGCTGGATTCAGGTGGTGAATCGCTGGGCTGGCGGGAGAAAGCGGTGCTTACCGGCCTGTCGATTGGCGGCAGCAATAACAAACTGAAGCCCATTCAACTCGCAGCCGTCCCCGGCCTGTTAACCCAGTCGAAAGGTAAACTCGATCCCTCGCGGCTACCTTCACTGCTGGCCCTGTTCGAGTGGCCCGGCCATCTGGTTAACCAGACGGCTTCGGTAAAAAAGAACCCCTTAACCGACGAGGACCTCAAGCAGTTTGCGGCTGGCCGACAACTGTATCTGAGTACCTGCGCCGGGTGTCATGGGAACGACGGAGCCGGTTTGAACCGATTCGCCCCGCCACTGATCGGCTCCGACTGGGTGCTGGGCGACCAACGGCGGTTAACGCTGATTCTCCTGCATGGCATGGAAGGTCCGGTCGACGTGGTGGGAAAACAGTACAATGCGCCCGACATCCTGCCAGTGATGCCCGCCCATTCGACGATGGACGATGCCGCCATCACCGCTATTTTGACCTACATCCGAAATGAATGGGGCAATCAGGCGGGGGCAATGAGCCGGCGCGTTGTCGGCACAACCCGGGTTACCTCGCAGGGGCGCGTTGTTCCCTGGACGGCTAAAGAACTCAATAAATACACTTTACAGGCAAAAGCCACCGGCGAAAAATGATGAACAGACGCGATTTTTTGCAGAATACCGCCATAGGCACGGCGGCCTTTTCTTTGCCGACTCTGCCCAACCTGTTCGCCGACCGACGGATGGGTATTGTGGTACACTCCTACGGAAATCGCTGGAATTCAAAGACGCCGAGCACAAAATACGCGGGCTTCACCAATGCCGTTGATTTGCTTGAGCACT
Organism: Spirosoma areae; assembly: GCF_054781775.1. Lineage (NCBI taxonomy): Bacteria > Pseudomonadati > Bacteroidota > Cytophagia > Cytophagales > Cytophagaceae > Spirosoma > Spirosoma areae. Next base: position 300,647 of record NZ_BAAGTT010000036.1, read on the forward strand.
GCCATCAGATTGGCGCAGGTGGCGTGCAGGTGGTCGTAAATGGCTGGACTGCCGATTTTGCCAAAACCGTTCGCGACCGGCGGGAGAAGTTGGGGTTGTATCTGGAGGGTTCCATTGGCGTACCTAAAAATGCGGATGGCGTGTCGAAATTTGAGCAGGAAGTGATTAACGCCAAAGAAGCCGGGGCGCAGGTGTTACGGACGGTCTGCTCGTCGGGCCGGCGTTACGAATCGTATCACTCAGCCGAAGCCTTTCAGGAAATGAAGAAAAACGCACTGGCTTCGCTGCAACTGGCCGAGCCGGTTTTGCGTAAACACCGGGTCAAATTAGGCGTCGAAAACCATAAAGACTGGCGGGGGACCGAATTGCCGAGTCTGCTCAAGCAGCTTAGCAGCGAGTGGATTGGCGTAACCGTTGACTTCGGCAATAACATTTCGCTGCTGGAAGACCCCATGACCGTTGTGCAGAACCTGGCTCCCTATGCGTTCAGCACCCACATAAAAGACATGGCCGTTGAGGGATATGCCGACGGCTTTCTGCTGTCGGAAGTGCCGCTGGGCAAGGGCATTCTGGACCTGCCGAAAATGATTGAGGTGTGTCGGCAGAAAAACCCCGCCGTTACGTTCAGTCTTGAGATGATCACCCGCGACCCGCTGGAAATTCCCTGCCTGAAAAACGACTACTGGGCAACATTCGCCGATGTGCCCGCCACCGACCTGGCCCGGACGCTCCGCATGGTCAACCAACAGCAAAGCAAAATCCCACTTCCCAGAGTCTCCCAACTGGATGCCGAAAGCAGGCTGGCGGCAGAGGAAGACAATATCCTCGCATCGCTGGCTTACAGTAAAAAAGCGTTGGGGCTTACGTAAAAAGGATGGGAACGCAGATTTTTAGGATGCTTTTGATTTACCCTGATAAAAAACATTGGTTGTCTGACAATTTTTGTGGTTAAGTAATCGGTCCATTTGGGTAAGCGGGTGCATCCTCGGCCTGTGTCCTCACAGGACGCTTTAATGGGCATTACGTATAAGCGTCCTGTGAGGACACAGGCCGAGGATGCCCTCAACCACAAAAATTGTCAGAGTACCAAATCATTTTAATCATAAGCATCCTAAAAATCTGCGTTCCATGTTCCATCTCTCCTCGAAATGACAAACGAACGACTCCCCGGAATCAACCAATTTAATCTCACGGGCAAAGTGGCCATTATTACCGGTGGCTCCAAAGGACTTGGTCTGGCAATGGCCGCCGGACTGGCATCGGCAGGGGCCTGTGTAATGCTGGTGAACCGAACCGCCGACGAAGGTGCTGAAGCCGCCCGGCAACTCAATCAGGATTTTGGCACACCGGCCATCGGTTTCCCCGCCGACATTACCAATGTCGAACAAACCGAAGCAATGGCCAAAGCCGCCATCGACGCGTTCGGACGAATCGACATTCTGATCAACAGCGCTGGCATCAACATCCGGGGGGCCATCGACGAAGTTTCCCCGGACGATTTCAGTAAAGTGATGGAGGTTAACGTGAAGGGCACCTGGCTTTGCTGTCGGGCCGTGACGCCCTACATGAAACAAGCCGGAAGTGGCAAAATCATCAACTTAGCCAGCACGCTTGGGCTGGTCGGATTAGCGAACCGAACGCCCTACACATCGAGTAAGGGGGCGGTTGTGCAGATGACCCGCGCCCTGGCGCTGGAATTGGCTCCCTTCAATATTAACGTCAACGCCATTTGCCCGGGGCCGTTTCTGACCGATATGAACGTGGCCATCGCCGACACGGAAGAGGGCAAAAAGTTCGTTGTTGGCGCTACGGCCCTGGGCCGCTGGGGGCATCTGCGCGAAATTCAGGGAGCCGCCATTTTTCTGGCCAGTGATGCCGCCACCTACATGGTTGGCTCCATGCTCACCGTCGATGGTGGCTGGACGGCACGGTAGGTTTCAAAAGATTCTATTATTTCTGTTGATTCTTTACGTATCTAAACCACTCTCCCCCTAATGGAACAATCAATCGGCATAAGCAAACCAACCCGTGCCCGATATGGGATGCTGGCCCTTGTTTTTGTCAACGTAGCCATCAACTACTTAGACCGCGCCAACATTTCGGTGGCGGCCACCGCCCTAAGCAAAGACCTAAGCTTATCGACGGTTGAGTTAGGCTATATATTTTCGGCGTTTGGCTGGGCCTATGCGGCTTTGCAGATTCCGGGAGGGCTGATCGCCGACCGCTTCGGGCCACGCGTTTTGTACGCGTTTTGCCTCATTACCTGGTCGCTGGCAACGATTGCCCAGGCGTTTGTCAGAGGATTTGCTTCTCTTTTTGCCTTTCGGTTGGCGACCGGCACGTTTGAAGCGCCTTCCTATCCAATTAACAACCGCGTGGTAACGAGCTGGTTTCCCGACCACGAACGGGCATCGGCCATCGCTATGTATGTTTCGGGTCAGTTTATCGGTCTGGCGTTTCTGACGCCGGTGCTGGCGACGGTTCAGTATTACGCAGGCTGGCAGGGTTTATTCATCAGCACCGGCTTGGTTGGGTTGGTGTGGGGCGTTGTCTGGTATGTGTTTTACCGCGACCCGCTGGAGCATTCGGGGGTCAATCAGGCTGAGTTGGCTTATATTGAAGAAGGGGGCGGTTTATTCAGAAAACGGGAAGCGGCCACGGCGCAAACGTCGGTCTGGAAATGGGCGAATATTAAGCAGGTGTTTTCGAGCCGAACGTTGTGGGGCGTTTATATTGGTCAGTTTGCCGTCAATTCGATGCTTTGGTTTTTTCTGACCTGGTTCCCAACGTATTTAGTCAAATATCGGGGCCTGGATTTCATTAAATCCGGCTACTTAGCCTCTGTCCCCTTTCTGGCGGCCTGTGCGGGTTTGCTCTTGTCGGGGTTTCTATCGGATAAATTAGTGAAGCAGGGCAAGTCGGTCAGCATCGCCCGAAAAACCCCGATTATTGTCGGTATGTTGTTGTCGGTCAGCATCATCGGCGCCAATTACACGGATGATACGGCCCTGATTATTTTCTTCATGGCCCTGGCATTTTTTGGCAACGGCATGGCCCTGATTTCCTGGGTTTTTGTGTCGCTTCTCTCCCCGAAGCATCTGATTGGCCTCACGGGCGGTGTCTTCAATTTCATGGGCAATCTGGCCTCCATTGTGGTGCCTATTGTGATTGGTTATTTAGTGAAGGGAGGAGATTTCAAACCGGCGCTTATTTTCATCGGAACGCTGGGGCTAATCGGTGCCTGTTCCTACATCTTCATCGTTGGTAAAATAGAGCGCGTAGTCCTGCGCGACGGCGCCAAATCCAGAGAACCCGTTTAACGGGAACAGAGAGGAACGCGGATGACATAGCGGCACCGGATTTTCACCGATTTTATCTGCGTTGATCCGGTTGTTCCAGGTCACCCGCGTTTTTCTTCGTTTACACGCTCAGAAATCCGGCCCATTTTTTGCGGTATGGTTCTGCGGACTCATCAATAATCGTTCCGCAATGCGTATCATCCTTGCTTTCCTGCTTGGGCTGCCCCTTTTGGGTATCAGTCAGCCACTGCCCGTGAAAACGCAGAAAACGCTTTTCATGATTAGTGCGGTCGATGATAAAACCTCGGCTGAGCTACCCGCATCGTTCCGTATCGAAGCTAAACAGGCGAAAAAGAAATTTGAGGGCCAGAGTCAGATGGGCAAATCGTTTTCGTTTATTCTCACCCGAACCGATACCTTAACCGTCATTACGAACGCACCCGGCTACTACGAAGCCGAAGAGGTGATGGTTGTTTCGTGCGATACCTGCGCTGATTATGGGTATACCGTTCGATTAGAGAAGGAAGACCCCGCCGATACCGTGTTTCGGAATTTGCAGGTGAATCAGGCCTTCCGGCTCGATAATGTCTATTTCGACCAGAGCAGCTATGTGTTGCGACCCGAATCGTATCCGCAATTGGATAAATTGGTAAAAACACTGGCTACCGTCCCCAAGTTAGTGATCGAAATTGCGGGGCATACCGATAACGTAGGCAACCGCCAACTCAATCAGGCCCTGTCGGAAAACCGCGCCCGAATCATCACCAACTACTTAGTCCGCAATGGTATTCCCGAAAAACGCCTGCGCCACAACGGGTACGGCAGCAAACGACCGGCGGCTCCCAATGATTCAGAAGAAAATAAACGAAAGAATCGACGGGTAGAATTCGTTGTCTTAGCGATGTAAGTCGTCAGTCGTTAGGCACTAATGTGTTGCCCCGCCGGGACTGGCGCGTAACTGACGACGAATGACTATCGACAACCCATGCTTTTTTTTGTAAAACCCGGCTCCATCGTTCGCCAGATTTGGGGCGATGCTGATGTTATTTTATTGGTTTTTGCCGGTTCGTCGGCAGAGTTCGCGCTGAACCGGGCTGTAGACTGGCTTTTTTTTACGGGCAAACTCCCCGCCGACCCGATTGCCCGCTTATTTTCGACCGTTCGGTACGCGCAGGAAATCGTCTTTCTGCCCGACGATAAGGCCCGGCAGACCATCGCCCGCATGGGTTCCATCCACGTAGGCGTCGAGCAAAAGCGAGGCTATCAGATCCCGGACTGGGCCTACCGCGACGTGCTCTATATGCTCATCGACTACTCCGAACGGGCCTACGAAACCCTGTACCGGCCCCTCACCAACCCCGAACGCGACGAGCTGTTCAGCACGTTTCGGGAAGTAGGCGCGGGCATGCACGTTTCCGATTTACCCGACACCTATGCCGATTGGCGCCTGGATCGGCAAACTCACCTTAACCGGGATTTAGTTCGCAGCTCGTTTACCGATAAATTATTCCAGCGCTATCGGGAGCAATTGGGCAACTGGCGCTATGGGCTGCTCCGGCAGGCGCAGGCGGTTCTGGTGCCCAAACAGGTGAGCCGGTTGCTGGCCTTACCCCAAAAGCCGTTGCTGTCATATTCCATTGGTCTCTATAAAGTGCTCAATGCGATTGGCCTGCGGTCGATGCTGCAACGGATTTTGCTCCCAACCGAGTACCTGGGGCAGATTCGGAGTCTGGATAATCGGGAGGTTCCCTCACCGACGGGTCGGTGAGGGAACGCTGCGGAGAGACTGTTAATTCAGCTTAAACGTAACCGTACCGTTTGTCAGCACGATGGTGTCGGTTTGGCTCTGCTTTTTATACCCGTTGCCTTCAGGGTCAATCGACGAATCGTAGCCGGTGGTTTTGGTAATGGCCTTATCTTCCATTTTGTTAATCAGGCGACCCATGCCGCCAAAAACGGTGGCGGTGGCTTTTTCTTTCCAGTACGAACCGGCTAATGAACCGCTGAAGGATGCTTCCAGAAAGCCATTTGCACCCGTGGTGACGGTAATCGTTTCGCTGTTGTTCTGCGATTTTCCGACGTGGTATTCCATGCGGGGTTCGCGGGTTTCGAGTACGTATTTGATAACTGCAATGCCTTTGTACTGGCCCGATGTCATCACTTTCTCCTTGTTTTCCCGCGTATCGGGCTTGTCGGCATCCACCACTAAATACGTGCCGGGTTCAACAAGGTCGCTTTTATCATAACTGCCCAGCCAAATCCGCAGCGACTGGTCGGGCTTGTTGCTGTTGGCAGTTATCCACCAGTAGTTACCAATCCGGATGCGACGGGGCTGCGTCTTGTATTCCTTACCGTCAATCTGAACGGATAATGTGTTCTCATTGGCGATTTGTCCGAACGCCGTTGTGGCAACCAGCAGAGCGAGAGAAAAAGAGGAGAAAAGTTTCATGACAGTATTGGTTAATTGACTGGATAGCAGTTGGTTTATATTATCTGTGAAGCACAATCAAATGTCGTGTAACTGACTTGAAATACAAGACACCAGCCCCTCAATCACCAAAAAAGAGCCGTGAAGTGACACGAACAGCCGATCAACCGGACACATTAGCCCCTAAGCCAAATTCGTTTTACATTCGTACCATGACGACGCCCATCACCACCTCTGTTTTTGACCTGTTTAAAGTTGGGCCGGGGCCATCGAGTTCGCACACGATTGGTCCGATGAAGGCGGCATTCGATTTCCGGCAACGATTGGCCGATCTCCCTGCCCAACATCGGCAGCGGGCCGATACCCTTGCCATTCACCTCTACGGGTCGCTCAGTGCCACCGGCAAAGGGCACGGCACCGACCGCGCCATTGTGGCTGGGCTGATGGGCTGGCAACCCGAAACCACCAACCCCGACGCGCTGTTGAAACTGCTGCGCGACCCTACCATTTTGTATCCCGTTTCGTTTGGCGACCAGGCTATCGGCGTTGGGCCACAACATATTCATTTCGAGCGCAAACGGTACATTTCGCCCTACGCTAACACAATGGTACTCAACTTAATGGCGGGTGAGCAGACGTTAGCCGAAGAAGAATACTACTCCATTGGGGGCGGGTTCATTATCCGCAAAGGCGAGCCGGAAGCAGGTGCCAATGCCCGGATGGTGCCTTATCCCTATGGGACGATGGCCGAATTGAAAGCCCAGCTTACCAGTCATAAACTGACCTTAGATGCGTTGCTGATGGCCAACGAAATGGCGCTGACCGACCGCACCCGCGCCGAGGTAAACGCCCGGCTCGATCAGATTCTGGGCTTCATGCACAAGGCCGTTCGGCGGGGGCTACGGCACAAAGGGGTCCTGCCCGGTTCGATCCGACTGAGCCGAAAAGCCCCGATTCTGTTTCAGCAGGCAAAAGGCATGAGGCATCCGGGGGCGGCCCTCCGCTCGGATAGCTTTCTGATTTTTCTAAATGCCTATTGTTTAGCCGCTTCCGAAGAAAACGCAGCCGGGGGCATCGTCGTGACAGCCCCCACGTCGGGGGCGTCGGGCGTAATTCCGGGGCTGACGTATTTAGCCAAACACCATTTTCACTATGACAAGGCCACGCTGCGGTCGGGGATGCTGGCGGCAGCCATGATTGGTTTTTTAGTGAAGCACAATGCCAGTATTTCGGGGGCCGAAATGGGCTGCATGGGCGAAATCGGCACGGCGTCGGCCATGGGCGCGGCTTTCCTGACACGCTGTGCCCAGCCCAACGGCGACATTGGCGCTATTGAAGCAGCCGCCGAAATCGGCATCGAACACCACCTCGGCATGACCTGCGACCCCATTGGCGGCTATGTTCAGATTCCGTGCATCGAACGCAACGCCATGGGAGCCGTGAAAGCCTACAACGCGTTTTTGCTGGCAACATCGGGAGCGGCTTCGTTTCAGAAGATTTCGCTCGATTCGGTCATCAAAGTAATGAAAGCTACTGGCCGGGATATGTCCACGAAATACAAAGAAACCTCCGAAGCGGGCCTGGCCCTGAGCGCCACGGAATGTTAGGCGGTTTTTGTTTCAGGTTTCACATTCCAGGTTGGCTGGCGCAAGAGGTAGTGATGCGCCAGCCAACCTGGAATGTGAAACCTGAAACAATTCAGCCGCTTTACTACTTTTTTACCATACCACCGCCATCGACCCCGGTGATTCAGTTTTATGACCAATATCTATACGCCCCAGCAACAACGGATTCTGCTCATTGCGAGTCTGCTCATCATTGCGGGCTTCATTATTTTCGGGCTTCGTGGCTACGTGTCGGCGTTTTTGGGCGCAGGTATTCTGTACGTCGTCCTCGGCCCCTGGTTTACGGCGCTGGCCATCAAGCGAAACTGGAGCCGCCCGCTCGTGGCTACGCTGCTGATTATTTTTTCGTTAGTGGTTATCATCCTGCCGTTTCTGACGCTGAGCCTGCTGCTTATCGACCGGATTCAATACTACAGTCAGCATACAGGGGATATTCTGAATTTAGTTAAGAAAGCCGAGGAGTTGACCGGCTACCAGATTACCAGTCAGAAAAATATTCAGACTGTTCTCCAGCAGGGCGGCTCTTATGCCAGTCGGCTGCTGCCTTCTCTGGCCGGTGGCGCATTAGACTTTATCGTTATCTTAGGTCTGATGTTTTTCACGATGTATTACATGTTTGTGCAGGAGAAGGACTTTCAAAAAGGACTTCAGAAATACCTGCCCTTCAAGCGAGACACCCAAAAAGAACTCGGCGAATCGCTTAAAAACAACGTGAATGCCAACGTGTTGGGTCAATTATTAGTTTGTTTGGTGCAGGGTGTTCTGACGGGGGCAACACTCTGGATTTTCGGCGTACCCGACGCGCCGTTCTGGGGGGTTGTCGCCTTTTTTATGGCTTTTATTCCGGTGCTGGGTACGCCGTTGGTATGGGCACCCGCCGGGCTGATTCAGCTCTCGCAGGGGAATACGGGGCAGGGCATCGGTATTTTAGTGGTGGGCGTGGTCGTCATTATCAACATCGACAATTTGCTCCGGATCATGCTGGCCAAACGCATGGGCGACATTCATCCGCTCGTTACGCTGGCGGGCATTGTGCTTGGGGTGCCCATTTTTGGTATTCTGGGTTTAGTCGTCGGGCCGCTTCTCCTCTCCTATTTCATCGTGCTGATTCACGTATTTGAGCGGGAAAACAAAAAACAGGAAAAAGAGGCCGCTGCTGCTGAAGAGAAAGTAGAGGAAGCGGCCGAGAAGAGTAAATAGTTGACTGGTTGATTAGTTGATTAGTTGACTGGCTGGGTGTGTGCGCCAGCCAGTCAACTAATCAACCAATCACTGCCGCGTTACCTTGCTGGCGCCTGAGGTTTCGGAATCGAGCGTGCCAACCTGCCCCATATTTGCATGGCTGGCTCCGCTGGCATCCACCGAGGCTTTGCCAACATTCATGCCCGTTGCTTCGAGTTTACAAGCACCCGTCAGGTCGGCTTCCAATTGATTGGCGTGCCCACGCAGCACAACGTTCGACGCACCCGTGAGCGAAACATTCAGGTCGTTCACGTCGCCATCAAAGACCGTCCGGCACGCGCCACTCATGTCAATCGTCAGGGCATTGTACTTACCGAAACCCATCAGGCTGGCCTTCGAGGCTCCCGATAGTTTGAGTTCGCTGATGGCGGGAACGGTAATGGTCAGGCCGACGCGCTTCCGGTTATTCCAGTCAAACAGTCCACCCCGGCGGTCTATTTTCACTTCGAGCGTGCTGCCGTTTACCCGAACGTCCATATCGCTCATGTCCTCCTCACGTCCGTCGGCAACCACTTTGTAGCTATCGCCCTTGCGGAACCGAACCACAAACGCCCCCGACACGTCTACCTTCTCGAAGGCACTGCTATTAAACTGGCGTGTGTGGTCGCCGATGCGGTCGAAGTCGTCGCCGAGTTCGCTGGCTACCGCGCTCTGCACGTCGTCGGTGAGGTCGGTCACGTCATTGTCTTCGTCGTTGTAACTCCGGTCTTTTTCGCGTGGGAAGTTGATGCAAACCAGGCCATCCATTTTCGTGAATTTCCAGACACTGGCGGCCATCCGGTCCAACTCTTTGGCGCCAAACTCATTGCGAATGAACCGGGCAAACTCTTTCGTCATGCGGAATGGTTTCTCGTAAGGAACCATCAGGTCCATGTCTAAATCCTGTGCCCGAAACCGGGATTTGGGCAGTAGCTCAAGCGTTTCATCGAAACGTACCGTCGAGTCCTTAATCGTGTAGGCATACTTTATCTGACGGGCATTGCCCTGCGCTTCGGCCCGGTTGCGCCCCTGTGCCCGGAAGTACTGCACTAAGCTCAGCGTCGTGCCGTCATAGCCTTTTACGTCGATAGAAGGGCGCCAGTTATCGTCATTCTCCACGTCGTTCATGGCGAAGGTCGGAATAGCGGCCGGCACGTTCAGGATTTTTGTTGCCTCAACAGTGCCCCGGCGTTGAAAACTGGCCATGAGTGGTGCGGCCGTCCCGGCAAAAACAACTAAGCTCACCAACCAGACACCGGCTACCGTAAGAGCCGTGCGGCTGCTCAGCACCGAACGGGTCGTGATGAGCATGACGCCCAGAATAGCTAAGCCAAAGGCGGGAATGAAGGCGACCAGAAAACTGGACAGCACCATGGGGAGCGTAATGTCGTTGCGAATAAATTCGACCGGAAAATCATTACTCATAAACGACCCGCCCGACCCAACAACGATGGCAGACCACAGGAACGCCAGGCAGGCCATCATTAAGGCAAAGGCTATGACCAGCAGGAGCACCCCGGCAAATACCCGGATAAGCGACACCACACCCGTCAATAACGGCCCCAGGGCGCTGCCCAGCCCGCCAATGATGGTGGCAATGGCCCGGAACGGAAACAGCAGAATGCGCGTCAGTGTGCTTTCGTTGTTCGGCGTTTCGTTGATGTTCAGATTCTGCTTGATACTCTGCTCAATGTTGGAGAGCGTGATGGGTTGCCCCTGCATCTCCATCTTTTCGGTGAGCGTATTGGCCTGGGGCGCAATGATCCACAGAACGAGGTAAAGCAGGAAACCAACGCCGAAGAGCACAATACCGAGCACGAACAACAGGCGGATAATACCCGTATCGACCCCAAAATAAGCGGCTATCCCCGACGCCACGCCACCCAGTACTTTATCTTCGGGGTTGCGGAAAAACTTTTTTACCGTTTTGTCGTCTTCAATCGTCATCACCCCTGGCAGGGCAATCCACATGGCAATGTAGATAACGAACGTAAAGCCCGATACGCTGGCGCCAAAGCCTTCGCCGAACGGCGGCAAGGCCAGAAACAGGACCAGAAAAATCAGCCGAACCCACACCACATCCATGTTGAAATAGTGAGCCAGTCCGGCGCACACGCCCCCCAGGGTTTTCCGGCGCAGGTCGCGCACTAACCGGCGGGGTTGTAGCAAGGCGCCTGGAGCAGGGGGCATGGGATTATGAGCGGTGCTCTGAGCGCCCGCGCTCCGTGCTCCCGGCCCCGCGCCTGAAGCACCCGCACCCGTTGCCGAATGCCGGCCACCACTGGTTACTAACACCTCTTCTTCCTCAACGGCTTCAAAGTCGGCAACGGTACCCATAGCGGCTGTCAGCTCGTTCACGTCGTCGAGTGAAACCACTTGCTTATCAGCCGCTTTTAGCTTGGCAAGCAGTTTCTCGGCAATCCGATTTTCGATGTCGGTTACAATCTCCTGACTGTCTTCGTAGGTCGAAAAGTACTGCTGTACCGTTGTCAGGTAATTTCTCAGTTTGTCGTAGCCATCCTCTTCAATGTGGAAGATGACGCCACTGATATTGATGCTTATTGTCTTTTTCATTGCGGTCCGACGTTGCGGTTTTGTAAAGAGAATAGGTTAAGCGGTGGCTGGGGGGAGAGTTGGGTCCGATGAAAACACGATGGGCGTTGTCCCGTTGGCCGGTTTCTGGTGTTTACCCGTCCGCCCGATAATGGCATTCACCGATTCGGCCAATTCCTGCCAGGTTTCGTTGAGCGACTCTAAGGAGTTGATGCCAAGCTCTGTCAGGATGTAGTATTTGCGTGGGGGGCCGGATGTGGATTCAACCCATTTATAATCGAGCAGACCGGCATTTTTCAATCGGGTGAGCAGCGGGTACAAGGTCCCTTCTACCACCATGATTCGGGCGGAGGTCAGCTCGTCGAGCATATCGGAGGCATACACTTCGCCCCGCGATATGATGTGCAAAATGCAGAATTCCAGAATGCCCTTCCGCATTTGCACCTGAGCGTTTTCGATATTCATTGGTGTATATGATTTCGTTAATTTCTTATGTCAAAGGTACAATAAGGTACTATGCGATGCAAGGTACTTTGTCATTTTCTATCAATATTCTGGTACTAATGGTAAAAAAAGGAGATGAGTGGTTGTGAGACTATAGCCGATGAGGTGCGTCCTAAGGCTATTCTTCATTATTCGCCTATGCCTCAATGGACTACCACTCGCCAAGTAGCCTGTAGCCTACTATTTTTCAATGCGTTGTCGCTCAACGCACAATCGATTCGCAACGACCCCGACCCGACGCGCTGGATCAACTATTCACAGACCTATTACAAAATTCCTGTTGCTCAGGCCGGGCCAATCCAGGCCAGCCTTTACCGCGTTACCACGGTCGAATTATAAAAGGCCGGTCTGCCCATCAACCAGATCGACCCGACAACCCTTCAACTGTTTCACCGGGGGGTGGAGCAGGCGATTTTTGTGGAAGGTGAAGCCGACCGGCGTTTCGATACGGGTGATTTTCTTGAATTCTACGGACGCGGCAACGATGGCGCTCCGGATTCGCTGCTCTACGCTGAGGACCGTGATGCCGTACACCGACCGCCCCTCCATACGGCACAACCCCACCCTTACTATAGCCTCTTCAACGACACCACCGCGTATTTTCTGACCTGGCAACCCGACGGCAAACCCGGCAAACGCATGGCTGCTTATACCGACACGGCCTCTGCGGGCCTAACCCCCGAACCGTACCACTGGGCCGACGAACTGCGGTTGTTTACCGACGACTACCCCGGCTGGCCCCACGGCTTGACGAACAAAGTCGAAGTCAGCCAGTACGAATCGGGCGAGGGCTACACGGGCGTTATCCAGCCAAAAGACAAACCCTACAGCAACGCATTTTACCTGACCAATCCTTTCCGAAATGGCCCGGCTCCGCAACTCGACCTGTTGCTGGTTGGGCGCGGGTTCACAAACCACCGGGTCGAGTGCTTTGCCGGACCGACGCCAGCTAACAGCCGCTTGATAGACACCCTCCGGTTTGCGCCGTTCGACAATGCCCGTAGCCAGCAAACGCTGACCTGGAACGACATCTCCCCCAATGAGCAACTCGCTGTTTCAACTGTTTCGCGGGGAGAATCGACCAGCACCGATGCCTATTCGGTATCGTACATACGGCTCCGGTATCCGCAGAAATTCTCCCTGCATGGCGAGGCTAAGCAACACATGCGACTCGCACCGAATCCTGCCGGGCGTTCGTTGCTAAACCTAACGGGTGTAGTACCCGGCACCCGTTTTTGGGACATTTCAGACCCAGCCGCGCCCATTCAACTGGGTGCGGCTACAACTTCGCCGGGCGAGATTCATCTGGTTGTTCGTGCAACCAGTACAGCCCGGACAATTCTGGCTGCCAGTGAACCCAAAACGGTTGCCGGTATTCGACCCGTAACATTCACGAATTGGGAAACCCGTAAGCCGACCTATCTGATTGTCAGCCACGAAGCCCTGATGCAGCCGATCAGCCAGTCGGCAGGCACCACCAATGCCGTTCGGGACTATGCCGCTTATCGGGCTTCGGCAGCCGGTGGCGGGCACGATACCCTGACCGTGACCATGCAGCAACTCATCGACCAGTATAGCTACGGCGAACGGCACCCGCTGGCAATCCGGCGGTTTGCCAGGCAGATGCTTCGGCAAAGTGGGAACGCCTTGCAGTACCTGCTGCTGCTTGGCCGCAGTCGCAGCACGCCCGGCATTCGGCGAAACCCGCAGCAGGCCACACTCGACATGGTGATGACCGCCGGTTTCCCCGGTTCTGACGTCGTTTTTACAGAGGGCCTTAACGAGGACGAGCCGAACATACCGGCCATTCCAACGGGCCGCATCAACGCCGGAACGCCACAGGAAGTACTGGATTACCTGAACAAAGTGACCGAGTATGAACGCCAGTCCGACGCAGCCTGGCGCAAAAACCTGCTGCACCTGAGCGGGGGCCAGGCACCCGGCGAACTGGTCCTGTTTCGCCAGCTTGTCGATGCCTATGGCCAACAGGCTGCGGCTCACTCGCTGGGAGCACGGGTAACCACGATTTCGAAAGCAACGGATAAGTCAACCGAACAAATCAATGTGGCAAAGCCGGTCAACGAGGGCGTGGGGCTGATGACGTTCTTTGGCCACTCGGGCTTAGACATCACCGACATCGACATTGGGTTTTGCTCGAACGATGCCCTCGGCTACCGAAACGAAGCCCGCTACCCAGTGTTGCTCGTGAATGGGTGCGCCATTGGGAATTTCTTCTTCGGCCGCCCAACATTAGCCACCGATTGGGTGCTCACGCCCAACCGGGGCGCCATTGCCGCCATTGCCCACAGCCATTCGGGGTATGCCGATTTGCTGCATCAGTACAGTTCGGCGGTTTATACCCTCCTGACCGACAGCACGCAGCTCCACAAATCCATCGGGCAGCTTCAGCAGGAAACCATTCGGCGGGTGCTGGCGCAAACCTCCGACGGGCGGACTGCAGCCAACTGCCAGCAGATGGTTTTGCAGGGCGACCCGGCCATTCGGCTATTTCCCTTCCAAACGCCCGACTACGTGCTGACCGCCGGTGGCCTGACTATCCAAAGCACTGATCAACAGCCGTTAACGACCAGTAGCGATTCAGTACAGATTCGGGCTATTGTCCAGAATGTAGGGCAATACTGGCGCGGGCCGTTGCCGGTTCGGGTGCGTCGGTTCATAAACGGACTCGAGTTGGGTAGCGTTAACCTGACGCTGCCCCATTCCGTTGCCTATCGCGACACCCTGACGCTCACCCTCCCCAACGAACAGGGAGCCAATGGTCAGCATCAGTTTGCGGTAACGATCAATCCGGTTGGCACTCCGGCAACGATGACGGAAACGAATCATACCAATAACCAGGCCATCGCCGAGGTGCTGATTGGTTCGTTTGTGTACGCCCCCGATAGTGCATCGGCGGCTTTGCCCGAAGGCCAGATACGCCTGGCGAAGGCCCTGCCAACGGATATTCGGCAGGGCGACGTTGTTGCCATTCCGGTTGAGTTCACGAATCTGAGCCGACAGCCGTTTAGAGATTCATTAGTCGTTCAGCAAACGATCTATTCGGGTGGCCTATCGAATCCACAAACGAGTCAGTGGCGGGTGAAAGCCCTTCTTCGTCACGATACTTTACGAGTTACGACCCGAATTGCTACGAAAGAACTGCCGGGCATCAACCGGCTAATCCTGACCATCAACCCACGCCTTCAGCCCGAATATTCATTTCTGAACAACACCCTCGACCTCCTCCTGCCGGTGCAGCCTGACCAGTTCGGGCCGCTGCTCGAAGTGGCATTCGACGGTGCAAGAATTACGGAAGGATCGGTTGTATCAGCGCAACCGCTGCTCGATGTACTGGTAGCCGATGAGAACCGCTCCCTCATCCGGCGCGACACGACCGGGCTGGACTTGAACCTGCAGCGACCCGGCCCAAACGCTCCATTTGAGCGGCTTAGCTGGCGCAGTGCGACGAGTCAACTCACCCAAATGGACAATGTGTTTCGGCTTCGGTATCCATTACCCAGGTTAACTGAGGGAATGTATCGTTTATTGGTGACGGCCCGCGATGCCGTTGGTAATTCGGCCGTGCCGTATCAGGTAGGCTTTCGGGTGGTCCAGGAGAAACAACTCGCCAGCCTGACGGTTTATCCAAATCCCTTCCGCGACCAGACTCTTTTTTCATTTTCTCTAGCGGGCAACCGGGCACCCGATACCGCAACCATTACGATCACCAACCTGAACGGTCAGGTAGTACGCCATCTGAACAAGGCCGCGCGGATAGGCCTAAACGACTGGGTATGGGATAGCCTTTCCAGCACCGGCGAACCGCTCCCGGCGGGCGTTTATCTCTATAAACTCACGGTTGCCGACAATGTAGACTGGCCTGTGGCGGCAGGGGTGCAGCAAAGCGGCAGGGTTCTGCTGACCCGGTAATCAACAGCCGTTCAGCGCAGATAAGCAAAGCTAAACCCTATTATCTTGTTTGGACCCACGGTTTATTAAAAGAAAAAGACCCGTCAATTAAGGCGGTTTTTTTTTAATGCTAAAGGTCTACAGCGTCACCGGCTCCTCTTTCTCATCGTAAAAAAGGTAATTCAGCAGGTCGCAATAAGGTTTGATGATTCGGCAGCCGCGCACAAGTTCATCGGCAAAGGTGGGTTTCAGGACTTCTTTGTCGGTGTAGCGGTGCATGAAAAACAACTCTTTCCGGCGGAGTAAGTCGATTTCGGGATGGTCGACGGGGTAGCCCTTAGGCATACTTTTCAGCACCTCGCCCGATGCTTCGGGGAAATAGGCCCTAAATTCGTCGGCCTCGATGATGTTCTTCAGTTCTTCGACATTGTAATCGACTTCCTGCCGAAACTTGGCAAGATTAGCGGGGGTTGGCTGCCACATGCCCGCGCCCAGAAACGACTGATTGCCGGGCTGAATATGAACGTAATAATCAATTCGACCTGAGTGCCGCCCACCGGGGCCGACGGCAAACGCCAGATTGGATTTATAGGGCGCTTTGTCTTTCGAGAACCGAATGTCGCGGTTGATGCGAAAGATACAGTCTTTCACCGCCGTGTTGGCCAGCGGTTCAAACGGGCTAAGACCCGCTAAAACGCGCTCGACTACGCCACAGAGTTCGGCTTTGGCGGCATCGTAGCGGGGCCGGTTGGCGTGAAACCACTCGCGGTTATTGTTTTGAACGAGGTCGCTCAGAAAATCGAGCGTGGAGACCGTAAAGGCCGATTTCTGAGGAGATTTTGTTGCCATAACGTAGCCAAAGTTAGGCAATTTCCGGTTCAAAATAGAACGCAGATTTTTATGATTACTATGATTTTATCCGCGTAGGTCATAGTAATCATAAAAATCTGCGTTCTATTTTGAACCACCATAAATCTTTTCAATTCACCCCAAAAAGTTGCCGCTTGAATTGCCGGGGGCAGATGTGCTCTACCGACCGAAACGCATTGCTGAAATGCGTCAGGCTGTTGAACCCCGATTCGTAGCAGGCATCGGTAATACTTTTCGCCGGGTTGCTCAGGATAGCTTTGGCCCGGCGGATGCGCTCGGCGAGAATGAACTGCGCGGGCGAGATGCCCAGTTCGCTTTTGAAGAGTCGGAAAAAGTGCGATTTCGACAGGCAGGCTTTGTCGCACAACTCCTCAACGGATAGCGTTCGGGTCAGATTTTCGCGGATGTAGGCCACCACATACGCCAGCCGGTTGGTGTTTACGTGCTGACTCGTCTGGGTAAACAAGCTCCTTCGTACCTGGGTTTGCGAGAGCCGGACAATGAGTTCGCGAAGGGTGTTTTTAATAAAGAACGGCTTAAACGGGTTATTCTCCCGAAACAGCCGGATGAGCCGGTCGATGAGCGAACTGATTTCGGGGTCGTTCTGGAGCAGGTAGTTATCCGTATCCAAAAGCCACTGATCGGTGGTTTCGGCGCGGGGCACCTGCTCGTTAAGTTCAGCCACTGTTTCGCGAATGAATTCGTCGGAGATCGTCAGGGCCAGACAG
This sequence comes from Spirosoma areae, assembly GCF_054781775.1. Classification (NCBI taxonomy): domain Bacteria; kingdom Pseudomonadati; phylum Bacteroidota; class Cytophagia; order Cytophagales; family Cytophagaceae; genus Spirosoma; species Spirosoma areae. Next base: position 317,784 of record NZ_BAAGTT010000036.1, read on the forward strand.
CGGGTTGGGGCCTGCGTTGTGGCATCGGGAAAATCAATTTGCATGAGTCGGTCCGAGGGTAACAGCAACGACTCGCCAGGCTGGTAATTAAACGGGTCCGTCTGATTGAGGTGCATCACTTTCCGCCCCGTCAGCATACTCGTCAGCACCGGCGCATTGAACCGTAACTGAATTCTGCTGGCCTGCTGAAAGGTTTCATAGAGGTGCAGTTCGGCAGCATCGTGGTTGAGGGTCAATTTGTTCTCCACCAGCGTATCTAAGCGGGCGCCCCACGCACTAACGGCTTCGACGGCAGCAGCTTTCACTAATTTGCCCATAATAACAGGATGAGAGGATTGAGTAAGTATTTGAGACTCTACCGCAACTATACTTGTACAATTACGGCAAAATTTGTGAAAAAACGTATCAACTTACGCAAAACCCTCTCACTCATGCAAACAGCCGAAGCCCCGAGTACCATTTTGACTCGGCCCATGTTCAAAACTCAATACGAAAACTACATTGGCGGTAAATGGGTGGCGCCGGTCGATGGCGAGTATTTTGCCAACCACTCGCCCATGGACGATAGCCTGATTGCCAGGGTGCCCCGCTCCAAAGCCGCCGACATCGACCTGGCCTTGGATGCCGCCCACAAAGCGTTTCCGGCCTGGTCGCGCACGTCGGCAACGGAACGGAGCAATATGCTGCTGAAAATTGCCGATGTTATCGAACAGAATCTGGAATTCCTGGCCCGCGTTGAAACGGTCGAAAATGGCAAGGCTGTTCGCGAAACGATGGCTGCCGACCTACCCCTCGTGGTCGACCATTTCCGCTACTTTGCCGGGGTGATCCGGGCCGAAGAAGGCAGTATGGCCGAGTTAGACGCCGATACCGTGTCGCTGATTGTGAAAGAACCCATCGGCGTGGTGGGCCAGATTATCCCCTGGAATTTTCCGCTGCTGATGGCAACCTGGAAACTGGCCCCTGCCTTAGCCGCTGGCTGCTGCATCGTGCTGAAACCCGCCGAACAAACGCCCACCTCGATTCTGGTGCTGATGGAGTTACTCGAAGGACTGATTCCGCCGGGTGTGCTCAACGTCGTCAACGGGTTTGGGCCGGAAGCGGGCAAACCCCTGGCGCAGTCGAAGCGGGTGGCGAAAGTGGCCTTTACGGGCGAAACCACCACCGGACGGCTCATTCTGCAATACGCATCGGAAAACATTATTCCCGTAACGATGGAGTTGGGTGGCAAATCGCCAAACGTGTTCATGGAATCCATTGCCGATGCCGACGACGAATTCTTCGATAAATGCGTGGAAGGCGCGGTGATGTTTGCGCTGAATCAGGGCGAAATCTGCACCTGTCCCTCGCGGATGCTGATTCACGAAAAAGCCTACGATCGCTTCATCGAGCGGGTAATCGAGCGCACGAAGGCCATCAAAGTCGGCCATCCCCTCGACCCCGAAACGATGATGGGCGCCCAGGCCAGCAACGACCAGTACGAAAAAATCCTGTCATACATCGACATTGGCAAGAAAGAAGGCGCCGAAATACTCACCGGTGGCAATGCCGCCAAACTCAACAGCGGCCTGGAAAATGGCTACTACATTGAGCCGACCATTTTTAAAGGCCATAACAAAATGCGGATTTTTCAGGAAGAAATCTTCGGGCCAGTGGTATCGGTAGCGACATTTAAAAATGCCGAAGAAGCCGTGGCGATGGCCAACGATACACTCTACGGCCTGGGTGCGGGCGTATGGACGCGCGATGCCCACGAACTCTACCAGGTTCCACGTCAGATTCAGGCGGGCCGGGTGTGGGTTAACTGCTACCACAACTACCCGGCTCATGCGCCATTTGGCGGGTATAAGAAATCGGGTTTTGGCCGCGAGAATCACCACATGATGCTCAACCATTATCGCGCCACCAAAAACATCCTGATTTCGTACAGCAAAAGTAAACTTGGGTTCTTTTAATCAATTTTGAATGATAGAGTGATTGAATGATTGAATAGCCTCCAGGTGACTCATTATTCAATCACTTAGTCATTCTATCATTCAATCATTATGACCCGTATCGACATTACGCCGGCGGCTGCCGATGTATTGAACAAACTCAGGGCGCAGCATGGGCCGCTGATGTTTCACCAGAGTGGCGGCTGCTGCGATGGCTCCTCCCCTATGTGCTATGCCGTTGGCGATTTCATCATCGGCGCGTCGGATGTGTGGCTGGGCCAGATCGACGGCTGCGACTTCTGGATGTCGGGCGATCAGTTCGAGTACTGGCAGCACACGCACCTCACCATTGACGTGACGCCCGGACGCGGAGCCAGTTTCTCGCTCGAAATTCCGATGGGCGTCCGGTTTCTGATTCGGTCACGTTTGTTTGAACCCGACGAAATGGCGAGCCTGACGCCGGTGCATGTGGGGCCGCTGGACGAAGTCAGCAGGTAGTCGTTCGTCATTGGTCGATAGTGGTTAATAGCAGACTGTTCCGGCGGCCCGGTGCAACAGCGGACCGGGCGAAAGCAACTCCAGCGTCTGCTACTGACGACGAATGACGAACACCTATCGACTTCAACTACTTACCACTGATAATCAGCTTGCTTTGTATAGTTCAGACGTGTATATTCGGTTAGTTTTCACTAAACCGCTTACAGGTATGAATATGTTACATCGCATTGAACATTGGGGGGATACGCATCACCCCGCCTGGACCGATGCCCTGCGGATTACGCTGGGAATTATTTTGGTATTGAAAGGCATCAGTTTCATTAGTGACACCGCCTACCTGAAGCAACTAATGGGTGGGATGCATTTTCAGCTCACGCCCGTCATTATGGTGCATTATGTAGCCTTTGCCCACCTGATGGGCGGCTTCCTGATTGCGCTGGGCTGCCTCACCCGACTCATGTGCATTATTCAGTTACCCATTCTGATTGCCGCCGTTTTCTTCGTGAACATCCGCCAGGGTTTCTCGCCGTTAAACTCCGAACTGTGGTTATCGCTCCTTGCTCTTAGCTTGCTTCTGCTCTTTCTGGTGATTGGATCCGGTCGGTTTTCAATGGACGAATATGTTAAACAACACGCCCGCTGATGGGCGGGGAGTGGGGAGCACGGGGCAGGGAGTCCTTACACTGCACACCCTGCCCCGTGCTCCCCGCTCTTAAAAAATATACCGAATCTGACACCAGGGAATCTCCTCCTGCAGCATCCGCTCAAATATGGCAATCATTTTCCGCTTCAACTGGTGATTGTAGCGGATGTTCCAGCCACCATACTGGCTGACCTTACTTTCCTGCAACTCCGGCACCCACAGCAGTTCTTCGGCTTTAGGATTGATGGCCAGATTTGCCTGGTGCTGCCACTGATTGTGGGTCAGGAAAATTACCTCGCATTTGAGTTGTGCCCGAACGTCGGGCCGCAGAGCTGCATCGAGTTGGCGGAATAAGTCGCGGTAGTCGTTCCGCCAGGCTTTCCGGTCGCCATCAGGGCCACTGTACACAATGACGGGCGAAAAATTGACGTGAACCTCATAACCCGCATCGTAGAAGTCGTTGATGGCGGCAATGCGTTTCTCAATGCTATCGGTGCGGACATCGACTAATTTGCTGACATGACCCGGCATCAGGCTGAACCGGATGCGTACTTTGCGCTGCGGGTCAAAATCCAGCATAGCCCGGTTCACGAATTTGGTGGCAAACGTAGCTTTGGCGCGGGGGTGATCCCGGTAAAACCGAAACACTTGCTCAATTCCATCGGTCAATTCATAATCCACCGAAATGTCGGAGTTGCAGCCAATATCATACGTCCAGTAGCGGGGGTCTGTCTGGTTGGCGGGCTTGGGCCAGGCTAATGAGCAAACATGCGTATCAATGCTGGACAGGTTCTCTTCGACGTTGGTGAAGAGTGTGATCGGGTTCACGTTTTTGTGGCGATCAACGTAGCAATAGGTGCAGCCACCAAAACAACCGTTGGCTAAGCTCGGTGCAATGTAATCCGAACTTCGGCCGCTCCATTTAATGTCCTGCGTTTTGAGTTTACCCAGCACCAGCACGTCGGACTTAACCTTAAAATGACTCATGCCCAACTCTGGCAGGCGGTTATGCTGCTTGACTTCGAGCGTCTCGGCACTGGGGAACTGAGCCATCACGGCTTCGCCCCGGTCGTTGAGTGCATCGGCCGTATAGAGGATAATCGACGGATTGAATTCAGGCATCAGTGGCGTTGAGTAGTCGTATCTATTTAACGTCAGATGCAGCAATAATGTTCACCAATAACCAAAGCTAAACGGCTGTTTATCAATCCACTAAAGACTTTTTCTATTTTTTTCCTGAAGTAACCTGACGTGAGTTCGGGATCAGCCCGGCAGCATCGAATTTTTCCATAACTATCGTGTACACCCTATTTAGGTCAGCACTATGAACGGCCTCGCCGGTAACAAACGCCGTGCCAGGATCATCAGTTTATACGGCTTCATCCGCCCAATCCAAGCGGTCCTTCGGTGCGATTCCTGTCAATTGAACTCAATGCGAAATTCCGTCCAGCCGTCGCTGTTGGTTTTGAGCGAAAACGGGAACTGGTGGTTGAGCAGAATCTCACGGGTAAACGTCAGGCCAATGCCCTGCCCGTCGGGTTTGGTGCTGTAGAAGGGGTTGAACAGGTTGGCAGCAACCTCGTTGGGAATGGGCTGGCCGTTGTCGCGGATGAGCAGATGATGGGCGTGACTGATAAGGTCGACCCGCTGACCCGGCTGGCAGGCTTCGAGGGCATTCTTCACGATGTTCACCAGCACCTGCTCCATCTGTTCAACATCGACCAACTGTACATTGGCCTCATTCGTTACCATAGTCAGCAGAATGCCCTTCGCGTCGGCCTGCGGCTGCATGAGCCAGGCCACGTTTCGGACAATATCGCTCATGTCGGCCGATCTCTTTTGGGGCTGCGGCAAACGCACAATATCGGCAAACCGACGCATGAAGTGATTCAGCCGGTTGTTGCGTTCGATGGCCACCCGAACGGCGTGCTGCACATCCGGCTCACTGACATAGGCTTGCGTGACATCAAGGATTGAATTGACCGCGCCAATAGAGTTGTTTACTTCATGTGCCATCATCCTGATTACCTTGCTGTAGGCTTTCTTTTCGCTGGCCAGAATCTCCGGTGTCAGTTCTTCAATCATCAAAAAAGATCGCCGGAATCCCCGGTCCATGAAGTTGGCCCGCAGCACTTTATACGTTTCGATACCGTTGGGTTTCATCACCCGCGACTCGCCATCGGCCAGATCGGCAACCTGGGCCAGCAGCGAATACCCTACGTCAGCCAGTTGCTTACCCACCACCTCGTCGGGCTGCACCGACAGCAGGGAACTGGCTCTGGGATTGATGGAGGCAATAAGCCCGTCGAAATCAAAAATCAGGATGGCAATGGGAGCCGCTTCAATGAGTTTATTCAGAAAAAACTGCTGCTCGACCTGCCGGGTACGCTCCTGCCGAAGCTGGTCGATCATGAGGTTATACACGGTAATCAATTCATCGACTTCCTGGTTGCCTGTCGGTACAAACTTTACCGTAAAATCTTTATCCCGAATGGCTTCGATCCCCGACGCAATAAACTCCGACGGCTGCTGAAATTGCCTGTAAATGCTGATAGCGACGTAAATAGAGAGTAAAAGCCCAGCCTCGCTGGCAATAAACCACAGCTTATCCTGTCGTAATACTAAAAACAGCAACCCCGTAATGGCTACGTGAATAGCGACGATGTAGAGCAAATAGCGGGTGCGAAAACTAAGGTTCATAGGCAGGGAGCGCGGGGCGGGGAGCACGGGGGCAGGGAGTTTACCCATTAGGGACTGTGTTCCCTGCTCCCTGCTCCTCGCCCCCTGCTTCATACGGAATGCCAAATTTCTCCAATCGGCGGTAGAGGGCAAAACGGGTGATACCCAGCGCCCGCGCCACCTTCGCCACGCGGTTTTGATGAAACACCATTGCCCGCTGAATCATCTGAAACTCCATTTCTTCGAGGGTCATGGCACCAACGTCGGGCAGGGACTGGGAAGCAGGAGATACAGAACGGGCCACAGAGAGGTTAGCGGTAAGGTTGCGCTCAAAATCGGCTGGCTGTAGCTCGTCGCCCGCCGACAGCAGGACCGTTCGTTCGACTACGTTTTTCAGTTGCCGGATATTACCCGGCAACGCCAGGTTTTTCAGCCACTTCTGCGCCGATGGGCTCACGCTAAGGTCAGGGCGGTTGTAGATGATTTTCAGGTTGTTGACAAAATAGCTGACCAGCAGTGGAATATCGCCGGGTCGTTCGCGCAGGGCGGGTAGCCGAACGGTAATGAGATTAATCCGGTAAAATAAATCCTCGCGAAACTGACCCTTGCTGACCATCTCTTCCAGATTTCGATTAGTCGCGCAAATAACCCGCACATCCACCGTTCGGGATTTGCTGCTACCCAGTGGCTCAAACGTCCGGTCCTGCAATACCCGCAGCAACTTAACCTGACTGACGGGGTCGAGGTCACCGATTTCATCTAAGAAAATAGAGCCTTTGTGGGCCAGTTCAAAGCGGCCCGTTCGGTCGGTTTTGGCGTCGGTGAAGGCCCCGCGCACATGCCCGAAGAGTTCGCTCTCGAACAAGGTGGACGAAATGCCGCCCAGATTCACCTTCACGAACGGCTGGCGGTGGCGTCGGCTATTCTGATGAATGGCTTCGGCAATAAGCTCTTTGCCCGTACCGCTTTCGCCCGTAATCAGCACCGGCGCATCGGTTGGCGCAACGCGTCCGATGGTGGTCAGGATGGCCAGCAGATTGGGATCTTCGCCCACGATATTATCGAACCGAAACTGCCGGTCGAGTTTCTGGCGGTTGGGCGATGAGGCCACGGGTTGTGCCAGATTCAGCGCCGTCCGAACCGACTGCACGAGGTGGTCATTTTGCCAGGGTTTGGTGATAAAATCCTTTGCCCCCGCCCGCATACCTTCCACGGCGAGGTCGATGCTCCCCCAGCCCGTGATCAGAATAACCGGCACGTTTGGCAATCGCTCCCGAAGTCGGCGTAACAACCGCAGGCCATCATCGCCGGAGGTATCAACCGAGAAATTCATGTCCAGCAGCACAAGCTCCGGCGATTCCTGTTCGAGTATCTCGAAGGTATCAAACGGCCCATCGGCAACGCGCACAGTGAAGCCTTCTTTCCGGAACAGCAGCGAAAGTGAGGTTTGAATGGCGATATCGTCGTCGATGATGAGGAGCATGGAGCATGGAGCAGGGGGCGGGGGGCAAGGAGCAGGGAGCAGGGAGTACTCGCACCGTCTCCATGCTCCATGCCCCCCGCTCCCCGCTACGAAGGAAGGAGTGCTTTCTGGAAGTTATTAATTTTTCGACTTAGATGCTCAAGTTTGTCAAATAAGCTTTGCTTCATTTCTTCCGTAATATGTTGACGACGCTAAATAACAACTAGAATATTGGCACATTCATAGCATGAACGTTGAGCGTAATTTAAAAATTGATAAAATTCTTTTGACGAGACGGATCCTGACCCTTCACAAATGTTATTCGATATACTCATCGTTGCCCCTCTCAATTGCTCAGCAAAACGATATAACCGTTTTACTTCCAGACCATCGGCAATGTCCAACAAGTCATCTCCTAACTCAATAGCAAATTGCCAGATTTCTAAATCTTCAAATCGAAATTGCTTCTTTTTCATACAAAGTGATGTTACGCCCAATTGCTACCAAAGCTGACGCCCCTACGGGGCTGAACCCGATGGGGTACGCATGCTACAACTACCAAACCAGACGCCCCTACGGGGCTGAACCAGCACCATTCCGCAGCCCCGTAGGGGCGTTAGGTTTAGTAGCCTGTCGTACCCCATCGGGTTCAGCCCCGTAGGGGCGTCAGCTTTGGTAGCAATAGACCGGGCGTAACATCAGATACAAAGTATACCATAGACTATATTTAGGCGACAATATACGAATTTGGCACGGAGCAGGGTGCATGGAGTCCCCGCACCTTGCTCCGTACACCCTGCTCCCTGCCCTTCGCTCACTCCTCATGCAATGCCGTAGCCGGTTGAATCATAGCTGCCTGACGGCTTGGGAATAACGCGCAAAGGGTGACGATGGCGTAAATAATCAGCACTGAAAGAATGATCGCCGTTACGTAAACACCCGATTGCACATCAAATACGTTCAACAGCGGAAACTGAGCCGCAAAGAGCAACCCAATCAATAGCGCGAAGGTGGCCAGTACCCATATTTCGCCGATGAACTGAGTTGAAATCCCGCTTCCGGTGGCACCCAGCGCCCGGCGCAGGCCGATTTCGCCCCGGCGTTTGGCGATGCTCAGGTTCAGCACGCCAAATAAACCGAGCGCGACGTTGATTAGCAAAAAGCCGCAGACAATCAGGGCAATAATGACCGGCACCAGCGTAAGGTTATGCTGATTTTTGCGCGAATCAGTCAATTGGTCGACGTCCACACTCCATCCAGTCACCATTGACGTGATGTCCTTCACTAATTTGGCCTCAAAAACCGCATCGGTTCCGGGTTTCACCCTGATAATCATCCGCCTGTTCCATTTGTCGCTGGCGTCTATCAGCTCAAACAGGGCCGCCCGGTTTCCCATAAACTCGCCCTTGGCCTTGAAATTATCGACCAAACCGACTACCTTGAATTTATCGCCAATAATTTTTCCCAGTGGGTTTTCATCCCCAAACAAGGCTTCTCTCGCCTTCCGATTGATGACGGCGGGCGTATATTTACCAACACTATCGGCAGGTAGGTACCATCTTCCGGCGATCAGGGGCAGGTCGAGAGTTTTGGCAAAATCCGCATCGGTTACGTAAAAATCCGCGAGTACCTTCGCTTTTTTATACTCTATCACGTTGTTCATCGAATTGGCGGAGAACGGCGAGTTATTACTCATCCGCGATACGGACTCTACTTCCGGGTAGGCTTTCAATCGCCCTAAAATCCGGTTGGTTTTTTCGGCGAGTTCGGTGGTGTCCTGGTTGTTATTCAGGTCGACCGCCCAGCTATTTTTATAGGTAAATCCTAAAGGTTCCCGGTAATTCCTGACATTGATCACAAGGAGCGATGTTAGCCCGAAGAGCACCATAAACGAAGCCCAGATTTCCACCAGCAGCAGTGCGTGGGCTTTCTTTTTGTTCCAGATGAGTTTAAACAGATGACGTAGCATGACTAAAGAGTTTATTAGCGTGGAGCGAGGAGCAAGGAGCCGGGGAAGACAGTCACCCTGCTCCTTGCCCCCTGCTCCGTGCTTTAAGATTTGAGCGCTTCGGCGATGTTTAGTTTCGACATGCGTAAGGCGGGTAATACGCCCGACAGGAGGCCGAAAATCAGGCACACGAGCAGGCTGATTAAGAACACGTTCATATTGATGGTCAGGTCGGCGTAAGCGAGCCAGCCGCTGCTGTTGATGAGTTGAATGATAATAAAACTCAGCCCCAGCGCAATGGCCCCGCCAATGAACGTAATGAACATATTCTCGACGATGAACTGCCACAGGAGGGTTCGCACGGGCGCCCCAAAGGCTTTGCGGATGCCTATTTCCGAAGCCCGCTCCATGATGCGGCTTACGTTCACATTCACTAAGTTGACCGCCGGAAGGCCCATCAGCATAAACATGATGAACGCAATGACCCCGAAAAAAATGGTCTTCAGCCCCTTGTTTCCATCTAAAATGGTGCCTACAAAATTTTCTAAGTACGGCTCGCTTTTCACCTCCAGCACCGAATACTTGAAGTCGCCCTCAACGCTGGGTAACGGAATGCGGCTGATGTGGTTCTGGAACTCGTCATTGATAGCGGGCAAATCGCCTTTGTCTTTGGCCAGCACAATCGCCATATAACTACCCCGAAGCCCGCTGTTTTGATAATTACTTTTGGGGGCTGTATAGGGAAAATAAACGTCAGCATAGCTGAATAGCCGTGTAATCGGGCTGCCTCTCACGACACCAATCACCTTATAATGAATGTTTTCGATTTCAATCTCTTTACCGATAACGGGGTCCGCACTGTTCTCGAAATATTGCTTCTTAAAGGTGTCGGTAATCACCGCGACGTACTCGCCGTTGGCAATGTTCTGTTCATTATAGGGCTTTCCTTCGAGGAACTCAAATTGCGTAACCTCCCAAAAATCAGCGTCAGTAAATTTGGTATACAAATCAATTTTCCGGGAGCCGACATAGGTATTCGAGGTATTGAACATCGAACAAATAGTTACCCGTTCTGGTGTTTTCAGCGATTTGGCATAGTCCGTCAAAAACTTAAAACTCATGGGGCCAGCATTTCGGGAACTCCGGGCCGAATCGGTTTGGGTCATCATGTCGATGTAGAGCGACCGGTCCCGGTTGGTTTCGGGATAGTGACTCCCAAACAGGTGGTCGAGAAAGGAGGTCAGCACCATCAGCACCGTCAGCGTGAGGCTAATGCCGAAGAGCGTAATGAAGGTGTAAAACGGATGCCGCAACAACACCTTCCAGGCGATTTTGATGTAGTTCAGTAGCATAGGATTTGGAGTTTTTAGCAGGGAGCATGGAGCACGGGCGCGGGGTAGGGAACTCCCTGCTCCATGCCCCGCGCTCCATGCTTATACCACCTGCGTTCCATCGAATAACCTTACCAGCCGATGCGTGCGTTTGGCCATTTGTTCGTCGTGCGTTACCATCACGATGGTCGTACCACCGTCGTTGAGTTGCTGCAGGATGTTCATGATTTCGATGCCCATCGCGCTGTCGAGGTTGCCGGTAGGTTCGTCGGCCAGAATAATGTCGGGGTTGCCCACAATGGCGCGGGCAATGGCGACGCGCTGTTTCTGCCCGCCCGATAATTGCTTCGGGAAATGCTTCATGCGGTTGCTCAAACCCACTTTCGCCAGCGCGTCTTTGGCATACTCCTGACGCGGTTTGCCAATGGATGCACGATACAGCAGCGGAATCTCCACGTTGTCCATCACCGACAGGTCGTTGATGAGGTGAAAGCTCTGGAATATAAACCCGATTTTCTGGTTCCGCAGCCGGGCCAGTTCTTTGTCGCGGTACTGCATAACGGGCTGACCGTCAAGCTGAACAGTGCCTTTCGAGGGTTCATCGAGCAGGCCCATCACGTTCAGCAACGTACTTTTGCCGCACCCCGACGGGCCCATGATGGAAACGAATTCGCCTTTCTGGATGTCCAGATTGATGTTGTTCAGCGCCAGCGTTTCGATGGTGCTGGTCCGGTACACTTTTTCGATGTTTTGGAGGGTGATCATGGTTTTTAGGCTTGGAGCAAGGTGCAGGGTGCAGGGATTTCCGTGCTCCCTGCACCTTGCTCCAAGCTATTTTATTTTCCGGTTTGTTTCAAAATCATACAACGTCAGTAAGCGAAGGGTGTAAAACGCCTGCCAGTAGTCGCGCAGGGCGATGATGGCATCGCGACGGGCGCGGTCTTTTTCCTGCGTGGCAATGCCGAGGTCTGTCACACTCAGGTCGCTGAGTTTAAAACGGTCCTGTGCAATCTGGTAGCGGCTTTGACCAATCTGGTCGGCTTTTTCAGTTAAAATTACCTGCTGGCGAAGCATCTGAAGCAGCGTCACCTGCGTGAAAATCTCCTGTTCAAAAGTCAGTTTGTCCTGCTCCACGGTTTGCTGGGTCAGTTCGCGGTTGGCTTTGGCTGTTTCGACTAATGCCTGCGCCCGGCCCCAGGTTACAATGGGCAGCGTAAACTGAAGCGAAACGTACTCGCGGTTCTGCGGGCGGATGTACACGTCACCAAGATTCGGGCCTTGATTCGACAAGCCGTAACCGGCGGTAAGTGTGGCGTTCAGACCATTGTTTTTGCGTGCTTTTTCCAAATCGCGGTCGGCTTCCAGCACGCGTCGGTGAAACCCGATAGCCCCTGCCCGATTGGCAATGGCTTCGTTGATGGCTTGTTTCACGTCTACCGTCAGAACTGGAATCTGGTTGGGAATCGCCAGTTCAAGCTGACGCAGTTGGCCATTGTTTTCGTCGCGCATACCTACAAACGACCTCAGTTTCAGCGAGGCCACAGCCGCCGTTTGCCGGGCCGAGGCCAGGTCTTTTTCGGCATTCAGAACACTCAGTTGCAGTTGCAGCAGGTCGTTCTGCGAAATCTTGCCGAGGTCTACTTTATGCAGGGCAATTCGGTAAAGCGTATCGTTGTTGGCCCGGTTGGTCTCGGCAATTTGCAAATTTACCTGCGCCACCAGCAAATCGAAATACAGCGTAGTGGCCGACAGCGATACCTGTTCGAGCGATTCGATAAGCTGCTGATTTCCTTCGGCATACAACAGGGGCTGAATCCGGCGGTCCCAGCGCATGGGGTTGAACTGAAACAGCGGCTGCGACAGCCCAATGCCAAACGGAATGCCATTATAGAGCGTGTTTCCCTGAATGAAATTGTCGAACCGCTGGAGTTGTTTCTGCACAAAAATGGTTCCGCCCGTTGGCGCAATGGTTTGGCTGAGCGATAAGTTGAGCACTGAATTATTATACGACACCGGCTCAAACCGGATGTTGCCATCGGGCTGTGTTACCTGGATATATGACCGCGTGAAATTGGGCAGCGACCCGTCTAAACTCAATTGGGGTTTAAACTGGGCCAGAAACGAGCGGTATTGCCAGACGTTCGTGCGTTGCTGGGTATTGGCTCGTTTGGCCGCCACCGACTGCGCCTGTGCCAGTTGCACCACTTCGCTCAACGTGATTGACTGCGCCTGCGTTTGACCAACTATACTAAGCAAACTCATCAGAAAAAGATAAAGACGGCTCCTTCCCGTGGCCTGTGTCCTCACAGGCCATTCATGCGTCAGCCAGAGCAGGCCATCCGGCGGAGTGGCCTGTGAGGACACAGGCCACGAGAAAATCATGAGTTTATAAATGCGGTTCATAGCGGGTTAGCGTTTGGGCTCAATAGTAATTTCCTCCAGATGCTCATACTGACTCATGTCGGTCAGGATGATTCGTTCGCCCGCCTGCAACCCCTGCTTAATCTCCACAAAATCGAAGTTCGACAAGCCAATCCCGACTTCCCGCCGATGGGCTACAGCACCTTCTTTGGTTACTACATAAATGAACTGCGTCCGCTTGCCCTTAAACGCCGGTCCATTGGCTACCCGGACGGCCCGCGCCACCCGGTCCGTCACGACAAACACATCGGTTTTCATGTTCGGGCGCAGCGACGCATGCCGGCTGTTATCCAACTGAATCACGAACTGCACCACGCCATTTTTAACGGCGGGTTTCACCTGCGTGATCAGCCCCCGCAGGTTCGTTTCATTCACCTTCACAATCACAGGCAACCCCGTTTTGACCTGGTCGGCATAGACGTCGGAACACGACCCTTCGACCCGGAAACTGGCTAAATCGGCCAGTTTGGCCAGCATTTCACCCTCATTCACCGACGAGCCGACGTGTTCGTTGACCCAGGTCAGCACACCGGGCCGGTCGGCAATGATGTCGGCCTGTTTGAGTTTGTGGGTCAGCTCTTTCAGGTTCTTTTCTTCAATCTGAGCCTGTAGGGTTGTTTCGCGCAGGCTGGCGCTCATGGATTGCCGGTTGTAGGCGAGGTCGTTTTCTAACTGTTTTTTCTCTAACTCGGCCACGCGCAGGGCGTTTTCGGCACGGGTGACCTCTTCGCCAGTACTCCCGCCTACTTTCTGCAATCGTTTGGCGCCCTCCAACTCTGCCCGCAACCGGTTGATGCTGAGCAGCTTAATCTGGTCGGTCACTTCGGCATCGTAGAGACTTTTATTCAGTTTCATGCGTAGCTGATCAATACCGTTGCGTTTCAGAGCCAACTGGTCGTTCAGTTTTTCGAGTTCGATTTGGGTCAGGGATTTGTCGAGATCGAGAATGGCCTGACCGGGTTTTACCGCAGTGCCGGGCGTGAGCAGCACCCGCCGGATACTGGCCCGAATGGGGCTGGTATAAATCTGCTCGTAGGCGGGTATCACCTCGCCCGCTGCGTTGAGGGCGTTTTCGACGGGGCCAATCTCCGCCGTTGCCGTGCGGATTTTATCGGCGTCAACGGAGGTTTTAATGGCATTACGCAACCCGAAAATTGCCGCCACCACCGCCAGCAAAACGCCCCCGCCGATGAGTAGTTTACGGTTTCGGGAACGGGTGGCTACTGCCGGGGCAAGTTCTGTATCCATTGGTTGTGTTGTATTGCTCCTATAGAGAGCCAAACAACGTGCCAGAGGGTAATAGCCTGCCAATCAATTAGTTGCACAAGTTTATTCTTAAAAAAATGTGCGATTTCGCACAGTTCGCTGCGGAATCGCACGGCTGCCGGGCCGACGTTTCGGTTGGGGGTGGTTAGTGCTGTCCCAAACGTAGTAGGTATTGACCCAAATGGGACAGGGCGTTTGTGCGCTGGGAGAGACCTTTGACTTATCCAAAGCGGATACCACTTTTAACCCAACAATGTAACGGTTTGTCAGCCATGAAAACGCACCTTCTTTCCTTCGTCGCTTCCCGCCTAATCATCCTTTCTTTAGTAATCAGTGCAATGGGGGGCTTAGCCGCCTGTCAGCAGGAATCGGTCGTTCCTGAGTCAGCGTCGGTTCACATGAATTTCCAGACCCATGAACTGGACACCATCAATCCTCAATTGCCCCGGTCCGCGACTCCCGTCGACGGTTCATCTGAGGAAGATTTGCCCGTTACCGACCCACAACCCCATCAGCCTAAAGATTCCTGATGGGGTGTGAACGTTACGTGTCGTGTCCGTGCAACAGGCCCCTATTGCTTTGCCCGGGAACTCTATTATTTTTGTCGGGCTGGTAGCCAACAAAGCAAGTTCATGGAGCGTAAGCTCGCAGATTGATGAAAACGAAAATTTTATTGGTCGATGACGAGGATGATCTGGAGACACTTTTCAAACAGCTTTTCCGGCGGCAAATTCAAACCAGTCAGTATGAATTTATTTATGTTCGCGACGGGCTGGAAGCCTTAACCGTTATTGAGCAGCAACCCGATATTGATGTTGTCCTGAGTGATATCAATATGCCGGGTATGGACGGGCTGACCCTGCTGGCTAAACTATCGGAGGTTAATCCGATTATCCGCACCGTTATGGTAACGGCCTATGGAGACATGAACAACATTCGGACGGCCATGAACCGGGGCGCGTTCGATTTTCTGACCAAACCCGTCAACTTCAAAGACCTCGAAGCCACGCTCGAAAAAACAATACGGTTCGTGAACCAGCTACGGGAAACGGTTGAGTTAAAGGCCGTTGATGAAATGAAAACCCGCTTTTTTGCTAACATCACCCACGAACTACGTACTCCCCTGTCGCTAATTGTTTCGCCCGTCGATACGTTGCTGGAAACCGCTGACCTGCCCGCGCCCTATCAGCAGCAGTTGTCGATTGTGAGTCGGAATGCCCGGCAGTTGCTGCGGCTAATTAACCAATTGCTGGACATCAACAAACTGGAGGCCCGGCAAATGGACTTAGTTAACGAGGTAGGCGACTTACCGGGTTTTGTTGAGCAACTGGTGGATTTGTTTCGCCCCTCCACCGACATCAAGCAACTGGCCCTAACCTATCAGACGGATATACCCCCCGGTAATTACCTCTTCGATGCTGGCAAATGGGAGAAGATTTTGTACAATCTGTTGTCCAATGCCATCAAATTCACCCAAACCGGCGGCATCACGATTCAGCTTTCTCAGACGTTCACAACCGCCCGATTGACCGTGAGCGATACCGGCATTGGCATTCCCGCCGATAAACTCCCGCATATTTTCAACCGGTTCTACCAGGTCGACACATCCCGCACGCGCGCCTACGAAGGTACGGGCATTGGCTTAGCCTTAGTGCATGAACTGACGGCCCGGCTGGGCGGCACCATTAGCGTTCAGAGTTGGGTGGCGGGAGCCGCCGAGCCGCCGGGCACCCGGTTTATCCTGGAGATTCCGGTTCAGCAGGCGGGCCATCGTCCCGAAGCTCAGCCCCTTGCTGCCCCGACCCTGCACATCGACCTACCGCTTCTAACGAACGGTCCAGCCGGTAGCGCTGATTCAACGTTATCCGACAGTACACCGTTGCTGGTTGTGGTGGAAGACAATGCGGAACTTCGGGAGTTTATCGTGGCCGAACTGGCCACGACCTACCGGATTCGGTCGGCGGCCAATGGCTACGAAGGCTGGCTGCTGGCCAAAGAGGAGTTGCCCGATGTGATCATTTCGGACCTGATGATGCCCCGCATGGACGGTTACGCCCTCATTGAGCAGGTAAAGACCGACCCGGCCACGAACCACATTGCTGTAATGCTGCTCACGGCCAGTCTCGAGCAGCACAGCCGGCTAAAGGGGTTCGAGTTTGGCGCCGATGAGTATGTTACGAAGCCTTTCCACATGGGTGAACTGCGGCTGCGTATCCGCAACCTGCTCAGTCGCCAGCAGAAGTTGCGGGAACAATACCGGCGGCAGTTTGCCCAGCCCGATGCACCGGCTCCCCTCGAAACCATGCAGGATCAGTTTCTGCGCCGGCTGTATCAACTCGTTGAGGATCGGTTAGACGACTCCTCACTCAGTGTCGAATGGGTAGCCGACCAGTTGGCCATGAGTCGCAAAACCCTGTACCTTAAAGTACATTCGTTGCTGCATCTGTCGCCCAATGAGCTCATTCGTCAGTACCGGCTCCGCAAGGCCATCGACCTGCTGCGGGCGGGCCATAATGCCTCAGAAACGGCTTATTTAACGGGCTTTGAGTCCCCTTCGTATTTCACCAAAGTCTTCCGGGAATTTTATCAGCAAACCCCAACGGATTATGTAAGCAGTAAGTTATAAGTTATTGGTTAAGTACTTGAGCTATCAACTTTGACAAAGCTGATAGCTCTGATAATCAATGAGATACAATATCAGCTTTGTCAAAGTTGATAGCTCTGCGTAACTACTTAGTAGCTTATTGCAACAATCAATAACGCATAACGTACTGCTTTATCGGCGCATGGGCGGCCTCGTAGCCGTTTGATTACCCATTTGTGACAGGATTGGTAACAGGAGTGATAGGCCCTGTGCGAAAATTCATCAACCTTTGTTTACCTCACCGCTAAAAGAGTTGTCCCGGTTACCTGATCAATCCACCACCTTAAACGTGTCAGCCTTCCTCTTTTAAATTTTCCTGGCTTTCCGCCTTCTATCCTCCCAATAACGACTTTTACTGAATTGGCAAATCCGTAAAAGTCGTTATCTTAAAAACGTTCAATTGTAAATTACTCAAGCCAATGACACCCTTTAGGTTTTTAAAATCATGGCGCTCGCTGCCGGTGGTTTTCGTCCTCGTTTTTTGTGTGGCGGGTTGCACCTCCCCAACCACAGACCCCCAGCCCACGGCCAATCAGTACTTAGTTAGCAGCACCAGCATTGCCACCCTGACCAAAGATCAATTGGCCGCCCAGGCAGCCGTTATCAACCCCATTTATGCGGCCTTACTACGCCAGGGCATATCGGTGGTTAAACTCGTGTATAAAACCAAAAACTGGGACGGCAGCGACATCCAGGCATCGGGCCTGCTGCTGTTGCCCACCACGACCGATGCCGTTCCGATGATTAGTCAGCAGCATGGCACCATCTTCAGTGATGCCGACGCTCCCTCCAATTTCGGCCCCGGAAGCGAAGCCTACCAGGTGTCGGCTATTTTTGCGTCCATCGGGTACATTATTGCCTGCCCGGATTATATTGGGTTTGGCGAGTCGAGAAACCTGCCGCATACTTACGAACACCGGGCCAGTCTGGCGCAGGCCAGTTTAGACATGCTGCGGGCGTCGCGGGAGTACATCAGCGATAACCCTGCCATCAAGTGGGATTCGCGGCTGTATCTGACGGGCTATTCGGAAGGAGGTTTCGCGACCATGTCCCTCTACAAAAAGATGCAGGAAGAAGCGCCGGCCGAATTTAACCTGCGGGGGGTTTCCTGCGGGGCGGGGGCCTATGATAAAACGGGTTTCATGAAGGCTCTGCTCACCCAGAAATCGGCGGGGGTAGCGCAGTGGAACCAGGCGTTTTTGTGGGTGCTGCTGACCTACGATCAACTCTATAAACTCAACCGGCCCCTGTCGTTCTATTTTAAAGAGCCGTACCTAACCGAAATTCAGAAAAACCGGCAGTTGGCTACCCTCGACATTAGCTTTGACCAGGTGCTCACGGATTCTTTTAAAGACGGTATTTTGAAAGGTACAGATACCGCCTTTCTGAACGCCGTGGCCGATAATAACGTCTATGACTGGAAGCCGCTGACGCCCCTGCAACTTTACCACGGCGACGCCGATCCGCAGGTGTATTACCTGAACTCGAAGAATGCTTATGAAGCCATGCAGGCGCGGGGTGCGGGCAAAACGGTACAACTCTTTACCAGTGCCGGCAAGACACACATTCAGACCATTCCCGACTGGTTGCTGGGCACCTACAGCCTGTTTACGACGGTGCAATAGAAACCTTTATCCACACTATTTTTCACTCATCCAGGTCATTTTTTCTATCTACACTATTTTTCACAGTCCTCCCGATGATTCGTTTGCTGTCGGTCTTCCTGGTACTTTTGGCCTTATCGCCCATTCTGGCCCAGAACCGGAGGATCGACAGCCTGCAGACGGTATTGGCTACTCCCTCTCAGGCCGACACGCTTCTGGGCAATCGGCATAATGAGTTGCCAGTAGCCCGGCTCCGAAAAGACCAACAACTACAGCCCGAAGCCATCCGGTTGCAACGTCAGCTACGCTACACCTCACTGGCCGTGCTGGTTCTGATTGCCAGCCTGCTAACGCTTCTCTATAGCCACAACAGCCAGAAGAAACAGGCGAATAGGCTATGGCAGGAACTCCAGCACCAGCGCGACCAGACCCAGCAGGCCCTCACGGATCTAAAAACCACCCAAACCCAATTAGTCCAGAAAGAGAAAATGGCCTCTCTGGGCGAACTCACGGCAGGTATCGCCCATGAGATTCAGAACCCGCTCAACTTTGTCAATAACTTCTCCGAAGTCTCCGCCGAGATGGTCGACGAACTGGTCGACGAACACCAGAAGCCCCAGCCCGACGCCGACCTGGAAACCGAACTCCTGACCGACCTCAAAGCCAACCTGACCAAGATCCTCCACCACGGCCAGCGCGCTTCCAGCATTGTTAGGGGAATGCTGGAGCACTCCCGCAACTCGTCGGGCGAGGTGCAGCCCACCAACCTCAACGCCTTAGCCGATGAGTTTTTGCGCTTAGCCTATCATGGCCTGCGGGCCAAAGACCAAAATTTCAACTGCGACTTGGTAACTCAGTTCGACTCCACCCTGGGGCAGGTACCGGTGATGCCCCAGGAGATGGGCCGGGTGTTGCTGAACCTGTTTACCAATGCCTTTTATGCCGTGCGGGAGCGGCAAAAGCAGGGTGAGGCTACCTACAAGCCCACCATCACGGTGAGCACGCTGAAGACCAAGACAGGCATCCAGATTCGGGTGACCGACAACGGAACGGGGATGTCCCGGAACGTGCAGGAGAAGATTTTTCAGCCGTTCTTCACCACCAAGCCAACGGGCGAAGGCACGGGACTGGGTTTGTCGCTGAGTTATGACATCGTTACCAAAGGGCACGGGGGTACCCTGACGGTGGAAAGTCAGGAAGGCGAAGGCACCGAGTTTATCATTCAGTTGCCTGCCAGCTAAATAGCCTTCTTCTGTGCGTTTTGATTACTGATAAACGCTATCCAAAACCCCTAAGACTTATATTTACTCAACAAACGCTTCTGCTACGATGCCCCGCATTACGCCCCTTCGCCCCATCGAAACCCCGCCCGACGTGCAAACTGCGTTCGATGAACACGTTGCCCATTACGCTGGCAGCCGCATCACCAACATGAAGGCCACGCTGGGCCGGTCGCTGCTGTCGTTTCAGGTGTATATGCAGTGGTATCCGCTGTATGAGCAAGTGAAGGAACTACTGGGCAATCGACTGGCGTACCTGTTCGCCCATGCGGTGTCGGAAAGTTCAAATTGCCCGCTCTGCACCACGTTTTTCCGGCGCATCATCATCGACAACGGCGAACACCCCGAATCCCTGCAATTGACTGATCATGAACAGCTACTGATTGATTTCGGCAGTGAAATTGCCCAGCATAAAGGCGAAGTGACCGATGACCTGTTTGAGCACATCAGCCAGCACTTTACGGATGAGCAACTCGTCGTATTAGTCGCGTTTGCCGGGCAGATGATTGCCACCAACGTCTTCAACAATGTGCTGCAGGTCGAGATTGATGAGTACCTGTATCCATACAGCAAGTCGATGGTCATCAGTCCGTAGTCGATCGTTGGCGGGCTGCAAATCGTGCGAACGTAGTACTCCTGACCATTTACAATCGACTACGGACTGACAACCATCGACTTATAACTCCCATTTATGGCTGATTTAACAGGAAAAGTGGCGTTTATTACCGGGGCGGCTCATGGGCAGGGGCGGGCCGTAGCGCTGGCCTTAGCGCAGGAAGGTGTCCATATTGTGGCGTTTGATTTGGCGAAAACCTTAGCCTATCCGGGCTATGCAATGGGGTCGACGGGCGAGTTAGACAGCCTGAAGCTGGAATGTGAAGCCTTTGGTGTTCGTTGTCTGCCCGCACCGGGCGACGTTCGCAGCGACGACGACATCCGCCGGGCTGTCGATGCCGCGCAGGAGCAGTTTTCCCGCATCGACATCCTGTTCAACAATGCCGGCATTTGCGCCTATGGATTAGCCCACGAACTTCCCGAAGCCGAATGGGACGCTATGCTCGACATTAATCTGAAAGGGGCCTGGTTAGTGGCCCGGCGTGTGATTCCGCTGATGATGGCCCAAAAATCGGGCGTCATCATCAACAACTCCTCCATTGCGGGCCTGCGCGGCATGAACCGGCTGAGCCACTACGCAGCCTCAAAGTGGGGTCTCGTCGGCCTGACCAAATCGTGGGCCATCGAACTGGCACCCTATACCATTCGGGTCAACTCCATTCACCCGACTGGGGTAAACACGCCCATGAACGACGGCCTGGCCGAACTGGAAGGCACCACCACGCAGGCCATCGCCGAACGGTCGGCGGGGAATTTGCTGCCCGTTCCGTGGGTTGAGCCGGAAGATGTATCCGCGATGGTCTTGTATTTAGTCTCCAACAAAGCCCGCTACATCACGGGTTCGCAGTTTGTGCTGGATGCAGGCCTGCTCACGCGGTAGGCCTGAACCTCACACGAATACGCGCGTGCCGGAATAATTCTGCCGAAACTCGCGGGGTGTGCAGCCGTTTTTGCTGCGGAAGATTCGGTTGAAATACGACATGTTGTTGAAGCCACACCGGTAAGAAACTTCGGCGATGGTGTGGGTCGTGTCGATCAGCAGCCGGGATGCCTGCCCCAGCCGGATTTCGTTCAGGCTTTCAATGAAGGTTTTACCCGTGCGTTTTCGGATGAATCGACTAAACGACACCTCGCTCATGTTAACTAATTTAGCCACGTCGGCCAGCGATATTTCTTTGTCGTAACTTTCGTGCATGAACGAAAACGCTTTCTCGATCCGGCGGCTGTTGTAGTTGATCTGGTCGTTGGTAAAGGTCGTGTTGGAAAGGGTTCGCATGTTACGGGAGGTGGACAGGTCGTGCAGAATCGACATGAGTTCCAGCACCGAATCGAAGCCGTTTTTCTGAGTCAGAGCCTCCAGCCGTGGCTGCATCCGTTCGGCCGTCTCCTGCGAAAAAAGGATGCCCTTCGCCGACCGCTCCAGCAACGTGCGGATAAAGCTAAGCTGGTTTCGTTTGAGCAATTTATCGTCGAACAGATCCCGGTGGAACTGAATCGTCACCTCCCGAACATCTTTGCAGGAACCGGTTGGATCGAACCAGCCGTGCGGCAGGTTGCTGCCCACCAGTACCAGATCAAAATAGCCGGTAGGCTCGGTATGATCGCCAACAATACGCTTTACACCCTTGCCATTGGCCAGAAAATTCAGTTCGAACTCCTCATGATAATGCAGGGGAAAATCGAAGACTTTTTCGGTTCGGTGAAAGAGGGTGAAACAGTCACTTTGGGTCAGTGGCGTTATCTCCCGGTAAATTGTGGTCATGGGTCGTTCAGGTTATTCGGCAATCAGGCAGGGCAAATATACATCAACGCTACAGTTAAAAAAGTATTAAAGCAGTGCCGGCGAATAGAGATTTGCTTTAATGGGAATACTGAAGACAAACCTTAGAACAGTACTTCGATTGACGGTTTTATACGAGACATCCCGATTCAATTCGTATTAATTTATACAGCCTGTTCTATAGAATGCTAAATAAGTATTATATAGAAGACAATCTATGCTTATACATTTACCCACGTTAAACGTCACCCGGTGGTGTACTGAACCATGAAACTCTCTACGCTCGACATCAGCATTATCGTTGCGTATTTAGTGGCCGTTATCGCGCTGGGGTTAGTGCTCAAAAAACGGGCTTCCCGCAGTAAAGAAGCCTACATGCTGGGCGGCAAAACCCTGCCCTGGTACATGCTCGGCCTGTCCAATGCCTCTGATATGTTCGACATTTCGGGTACGATGTGGATGGTATCGCTGGCGTTTGTGTATGGGCTGAAAAGCCTCTGGATTCCCTGGCTGTGGCCGGTATTCAACCAGATTTTCATGATGATGTACCTGTCCGTCTGGCTGCGCCGGTCCAACGTGACGACTGGGGCCGAGTGGATCAGTACACGCTTCGGCACGAGTGGGTGGGGCGTCACGGCCTCCCACACCATCGTTGTCGTATTTGCGCTGCTGGCCTGTCTGGGCTTTCTGGCGTATGGCTTCGTCGGCCTGGGGAAATTCGTCGAGATTTTCATACCGTTCCAGACTATCCAGGCTTACGTACCCTTCGCGGTGTCAGCCGAATACGTACCGCATTTCTACGGGATCATCTTCACCGCCATTGCGGTGTTCTACGCCATTCTGGGCGGCATGACCAGCATCGTGATTGGCGACGTGCTCAAATACGCCATCATGAGCCTTGCCGCTGTCGTGATTGCCTGGATCGCGATGGATAACCTGAGCGTTCAGGCCCTGAACGTTCCGGCAGGCTGGTACACCCCCTTCTTCGGCTGGCGGTTAGACGACCTCAACTGGACCGGCATCATCGGCGAAGTGAATGCCAAAATCAAATCCGATGGCTACTCGCTGTTCGGCATTTTCTTCATGATGATGAGCTTCAAAGGCATTCTGGCGAGTTTAGCCGGTCCGGCCCCAAATTATGACATGCAGAAAATACTTTCGACCAAATCGCCCCAGGAAGCGGCTAAAATGAGCGGTATTGTGTCCATCGTGCTGCTGCCGGTCCGCTACGCCATGATTATGGGGTTCACCGTGCTGGCCCTGCTTCATTACGACCAGCTTGACCTGAGGTCAGCGACTGGTCCATCCGGTCTGGGACCATCCGGTTTGGGACCATCCAGTTCGGGCATCGACTTCGAAAAAATTCTGCCCTCAGCCATCCTCCAATTCGTTCCGGCGGGGCTGATGGGGCTGCTGCTGGCGGGATTGCTGGCGGCTTTCATGGGTACGTTTGCCGGGACGCTCAACGCAGCTCAGGCGTATATCGTCAACGACATCTACCTCAAATACGTCGAGCCTAAAGCGACCAACAGCCGCATTGCCAGCATGAACTACGGGTCGGGTCTGCTGGTGGCGGGTGTGGGTGTGCTGCTGGGATTTTTCGCCAAAGATGTCAACAGCATCCTGCAATGGATTGTGTCGGCCCTGTACGGGGGGTACGTGGCGGCCAACGTGCTGAAGTGGCATTGGTGGCGGTTCAATGCTAGTGGTTTTTTCTGGGGAATGCTGGCGGGTATCGTTCCGGCGCTGGTGCTGCCCTATGTTTTTGAGGAAACGCTGGAGTTGTACTACTTCCCGCTGCTGTTTGGGCTGTCGCTGGCCGGGTGCGTGGCCGGTTCGCTGCTGACGCCCCCCACCGACGAACGAACCCTGAAAACCTTTTATAAAACCATCCGTCCCTGGGGTTTCTGGGGACCGATTCAGGCGAAGGTAGAAGCCGACGACCACGCCTTTGAAGCCAACAAAAACTTCCGGCTCGATATGCTCAACGTCGGGGTGGGCATTGTGGCCCAGTGCTGCCTGACGATGCTGCCCATGTATCTGATTATCAACATGAACACCGAGTTCCTGATTACGCTGGGCATTCTGGCCGTCTGCGCCTTTATTCTGAAAAAAACCTGGTGGGACAAGCTCCCCGCCGATGCACCTGAAGTGGCGCTGAAGCGGGTATTGACGCACTAACGCATTGACAACATGAACTCCCTATTCACCAAACGCCTGGCTCAGTTAGAGGAAGCCCATTTTGATTTACTCACCCGCGAAAACAGCCCGCAGCCCATCGGCAACGGCATCTTCGACCGCTACCGGCATCCCATCCTAACGGCAGAGCATACCCCGCTGTTCTGGCGGTATGACCTCAACCCCCACACAAACCCCCACCTGATGGTGCGATTCGGCATCAATGCAACCTTCAACGCCGGGGCCATCAAACAGAACGACAGCTACCTGCTTGTGGTACGGGTGGAAGGCGTAGACCGGAAGTCGTTTTTTGCCGTGGCCGAAAGCCCCAATGGTGTGGATAATTTCCGATTTTGGGACCGACCCATCATCATGCCCGAAACCGACGTACCCGACGGCAACGTGTATGACATGCGGGTGGTACGGCACGAAGATGGCTGGCTCTACGGCCTGTTCTGCACCGAGCGAAAAGACCCCGATGCCCGACCGGGCGACGAATCGTCGGCGGTGGCGCAGTGCGGTATTGCCCGCACCCGCGACATGATCACCTGGGAACGCCTGCCCGACCTTAAAACGCCATCGCCCCAGCAGCGCAACGTGGTGCTGCACCCGGAATTTGTGAACGGGAAATACGCCTTTTACACCCGCCCGCAGGATGGCTTCATCGAAGCGGGCACGGGGGGAGGCATCGGTTTCGGCCTGGCCGATTCGATGGAAAACGCGGTTATTGAGACCGAATACATTGTCGACGAAAAGCACTACCACACGGTCTATGAAGTTAAAAACGGGCAGGGACCGGCTCCCATCAGGACTGACAAAGGCTGGCTGCACATGGCCCACGGCGTTCGGAACACAGCAGCGGGCCTGCGCTACGTGCTGTATCTGTTCCTGACCGACCTCAACGACCTGACGAAGGTAACGCACAAACCAGCCGGGTATTTCATTGCGCCGGATGGCGAAGAGCGCATTGGCGACGTTTCGAACGTAACGTTTGCCAACGGCTGGATTTTAGACGACGATGGCCGGGTGTTTATTTATTACGCTTCCTCAGACACCCGGATGCACGTCGCGACCTCAACGCTCGACCAATTGCTGGATTATGTCCTGAATACGCCCCCGGACGGTCTTCGCTCGGCTTCGTCGGTGGAGCGGTTAAATAGGCTGATCGACCGAAACAGGGCATTTCAGCCGGTTGAAGCGATGGCTGTGACGGATACACTTCTGGCTGAGCAGCGGAACGAGGTGAGCCCCCGATTAGGATAGCACCACCACGGCCTTGCCGATAACCCGGCGTTCCATCATGTCGGTCAGGGCCTGCGGGGCTTCGGCCAATGAATAAAGTTTAGCGATATGGGGCGATAGTTTACCCTGCATGACCCAGGTGGCGATGTCCTGCATATTTTTGGCATTCAACGCAACTTCTTTCTGAGCAAACATCCCCCAGAACACCCCCACCAGTGAACTACCTTTGAGCAGTGCCAGATTGAGCGGAATCTTTGGAATCTCGCCCCCGGCGAAACCCACCACCAGATATCGCCCCCGCCAGGCCAGCGACCGGATGGCCGGTTCAGCCCATTTATCCCCAACCGGATCATACACCACATCGACGCCCTTCCCTGCGGTGATGTCTTTAATGCGTTCGCGCAGGTCGTCGGTGGTGTAGTTAATGAGGTGCGTGGCGCCTTTTTGCTGGCAAACAGCCAATTTATCGCCGGTCGACGCAGCGGCAATGACAGTAGCCCCCATAAGTTTCCCCAACTCAACGGCGGCTAAGCCAACGCCCCCGGCAGCCCCCAGCACCAGTAAAGTTTCGCCAGATTTGAGTTGGGCGCGGTCTTTCAGGGCGTGGTACGACGTGCCAAAGGCGTAAAGTGTCGAAGCACCCGTTACGAAGTCCATCCCATCAGGAATGGGGATCGTGGCGCGGGCATCCGACACCCGCTGGTCGGCCAGCCCACCGTGCGACCCGAAGGCAAACACCCGGTCGCCGGATTTCAGATGCGTTACCCCCTCGCCTACGCCCACCACTACGCCGGACGATTCGCTGCCCGGCGAAAACGGCAGCGGGGGCTTAAACTGGTACATATTTCGGATGGTGAGCGTATCCGGGAAATTCAGGCTGCACGCCTTGACCTGCATCAGCACCTCGCCGGGGCCGGGCACTGGCGAGGGAATCTCTTCGAGGGTGAGCGTGTCGGGCAGGCCGTAGGCGTGGCAGAGAATGGCTTTCATAAGGGTTGTTTGTAGTTTACGGTTTATAGCTGGCGCACGTAACCATGCGTCCGCTAACTATAAACCGTAAACTACAAACTATTTATCCACCATCTGCGGTTGCTCCTGAGGTTTTTCGTCCGCCTTCTTGGCGGTCTTCTTCAAGGCGTCTAATCCTTTCTTTCCATACGCCAGGCGCGTAATGCCAACATACAACACCGGCACCACGAAAATAGCCAGCGAGGTAGCCGCCAGCATACCGCCCAGCACCGTGCGGCCAATGGTGGCCCGGGCAACACCACCGGCCCCACTCGCTAAGGCCAGCGGCAGCACGCCCAGAATAAACGCCAGCGAGGTCATCAGAATGGGGCGTAGCCGCAGCCGGACGGCTTCGATGGTCGATTCGAGCAGGTCTTCGCCCCTATCCACCCGCTCTTTGGCAAATTCAACAATCAGGATGGCGTTTTTGGCGGCCAGGCCGATGAGCGTAATCAGGCCAATCTGGGCATAAATATTGTTGTTCAGGTACGGAAACAACAGCAGCGCAACGATGGCCCCGAACGCGCCGATGGGCACCGACAGCAAGACCGAAAACGGCACCGACCAGCTTTCGTACAGAGCCGCCAGGAACAAAAAGACAAACGCGATGGAAAGCGCGAAAATATAAACCGAACTGCTCCCGGCGTTGATTTCCTCACGACTCAGACCCGAAAAATCGTAGGAATACCCCGCAGGCAGCACCTTGTCGGCCACCTCGCGCAGGGCCTGAATCGCCTGACCGCTGCTGTAGCCCGGCTTGGACCCGCCGTTCAGTTCGACCGCCCGAAACAGGTTGAAGTGCGAAATAAGCGGGGCATTTTCGATGACACTGGTTTTAATCACGGCGCTCATCGGAATCAGTTGCCCACCCTGATTGCGAACATAAAACTGATTCAGCGATTTTACGTCAGCCCGGTACGCGGTGTCGGCCTGGGCCACCACCCGGAATTTGCGCCCGTAGATAATGAAGTCGTTGACATACTGACTACCCAGATAGGTCTGCATCGTTCGGTACACGTTGCTGACCGAAAGTCCGAGTTTTTTGCACTTTTCCCGGTCTACCTCAACGCGATAGGCAGGGGTTTTGGCCGTGAAAAACGAGAACGCCCGGGCTATTTCGGGCCGTTTGTTGGCTTCGGCCAGGAAGTTCTGTACCACCCCATCGAACGCCCGCACATCGTCGTTGGTTTCGCGCTGCTGAATCTCGAAGGTGAAGCCCGAACTCTGCCCCAGCCCCGGAATGGCCGGTGGCTGAATAACCTGCAACCGCGCATCGTTCAGGCCCGACAACGCCCGTTGCAGTTTAATAACAAGCGAATCAGCCTGCAAACCGCGCTCCGTGCGCTCATCCCAGGGTTTTAGCTGAATAAATACGGTGCCACTGTTGGACTTGGACGCAAACGTAATGGCATTTAAGCCGCCCAACGCTGAGAAATGGGCCACGTAGGGCTGTTTTTTCAACACGTCCATCACCTTGTTGAGCACCACCAAACTCCGCGCCGTCGAAGCCGCTTCGGGAATTTCGTAGGTCACAATCAGCCGCCCTTCGTCTTCCGTTGGGATAAACCCGGTGGGTTTGGCCCGGAACAGGAACCCCGTTCCGATGTACAGCACCACCAACCCCACAATGACTAAGGGCGTTGCTTTGATGAGCCGCTGAACCCCGGTTGAGTAGGCGTTGGTTACCCGCTCGAACCACCGATTGAATCTGTAAAAGAACTTGTTTAAGCCCGTCGCCTTTTCGTCGATATGCATCGGACGCAGCAGCAGCGTACAAAGTGCGGGCGTTAATGAGAGGGCTACAAACGCCGAAATCAGCACCGACACAGCGATGGTGATGGCGAACTGCTGATAGAGCCGCCCCACAATGCCCGGAATAAACCCAACCGGCACGAATACAGCCGCCAGAATCAGCGCGATGGCGATAACCGGCCCCGAAATTTCGCGCATGGCCTCCCGGGTTGCTTCTTTCGGCGACATCCCCTTGTCGATGTTCACCTGTACGGCTTCGACCACCACAATCGCATCATCGACCACGATGCCGATGGCCAGCACAAACGCAAAGAGAGTCAGGGTGTTAATGGTAAAACCGAGTGGCACAAACAAGGCAAACGTACCGATAATCGACACCGGAATCGCCAGCATCGTGATGAGTGTAGCCCGCCAGCTTTGCAGGAATAAAAACACGACCAGCACAACCAGCAGCAGGGCTTCGCCCAGTGTTTTGACCACCTCTTCAATGGACACCTGAATCACCGAAACCGACTCGAACGGCACCACATAATTCACATCAGTCGGAAATGTCTTTTTTAGGTTGTCCATTGCGGCATAAACACCCTTTGCCGTTGCCAGCGCGTTGCTACCCGGCAGTTGATACACCAGCAGGTAAGCCGCCCGGTTGCCATCGACAAACGAGTTGCTGGCGTAGGAAAATTTGCCCAACTGCACCCGTGCAACGTCTTCTAAGTAAACGAGCGAGCCACGAGCCGGGTCAGAGCGCACCACAATCTTTTTGAACTCGTCTTCTTTGCTCAGCCGGCTGTTGGTGAAAACCGTGTATTCAAACGCCTGCGAAGCCGGTTGCGGAGAGGCCCCCACCGAGCCACCCGCCACCTGTAAATTCTGCTCCTGAAGGGCCGCCACCACATCGTCGGAGGTAAGGCCGAGTTGGGCCAGCCGGTCGGGTTTGAGCCAGATACGCATACTGAAATCATCGGCCCGGCTGAAAATATCGCCCACACCCGGTACCCGAAGCAGCGCGTCGCGGATGTAGATATTGGCGTAATTATCTAAGAATGAGACATTATGCGTTTTGTTCGGCGAGTAAATAGCGACCAGCATGAACAGCGATGGATTCCGCTTGCGAACCACAACGCCCAGCCGGGTCACTTCTTCGGGAAGTTGCGGCTGGGCAATGCCTACGCGGTTCTGCACGTCTAAGGCCGCAATGTTGACGTTCGTGCCCACGTCGAAGGTGACGTTCATGGTCATCCGGCCATCGTTGGTGGCGTTGGTCTGTACATAACTCATGCCCGGCGTTCCGTTCACCTGCGTTTCGATGGGCGTTGCTACGGTCTGCTCCACCGTTTGGGCATCGGCGCCGGTATAGGTGGCCGACACCTGCACAACGGGCGGGGTGATGTCGGGATACTGGCTGACGGGTAAACTTAACAGTGCCAGTAACCCCAGCGCCACAATCACGACGGACGCGACGATGGCAGTAACGGGCCGATTGATGAAGATTTCTGCGAGCATAATTAAATGAGTGAATGAGCGAATGAGCGAATGAGTGAATAACTGGCGCATGCAACTATTCACTCATTCGCTCATTCACTCATTGATTATTAACCTTTACCACCGCCCCTTCCCGAATTTTCTGCGTGCCTTCCGTTACGATGGTTTCGCCTTCGGTCAGGCCGTTTTTCACGATGACTTTGTCATTGATGCGGGCGCCGAGGGTCACTTTTTTCTGCGTCACTTTACTGCTGTCGCCCACGACGAATACAAAATATTCACTCATCTGCTCCGTCACGGCCTGGTACGGAATCAGCAACTGGGCGTCACCCGTGCTGTTTTTCACCCGAACGTTGGCGTTCAAACCCGGTTTCAGTTGCTTCTCCGGGTTCGGGAACGCGATTCGCACTCGCAGCGTACCCGTTTGCGGGTCAACGGCCCGGTCGACAATACGCAGTGAGCCGGGATATTTGTAGGAATTGCCATCGGGCAACAACAGCATGAGTGTTGAATCCCGGACGCTGTTTTTTTGATGTTGTAGTTTCAGGAAACGCGGAATTTGAGAGGCATCTATTTGTAAATCGGCGGCAATCGGATTGTCAGACGAGATGGTATTGAGCGGCACAGAACCGGGAGCCACAGCCGCGCCCTGCCGCACCTGCGAGATGCCAATGGTGCCATCCATCGGGGCGTAAATCGTGGTGTATTTCAGGTTCGTACCCACCTGCCGAATGGTTGCCTGGGCCGCTTCGACCTGCATTTTGGCCGCTTCGAGCGTAGCCGTTGCATTATCGACCACCTGCCGGGCAATAGCGTCCTGCTGAGCCAGTGTGGTATAGCGATCCGCGTCTTTCTGAGCGCGGTTCAGGTTCGCTTTCTGAACGTTCAGGTTCGCTACGGCCTGGTCGTAGCCCGCGCGGTATTGCTGCGGGTCGATGGTGTAGAGTTTCTGCCCTTTCCGGACGTGCTGCCCATCCTGAAAGAAAATGCCCGTGATGTTGCCCGCTACCTGCGGCTGAATTTCCACTTCGAGCAGGGGCGTTACGGTTGCCGGGAATTCGTCGTAATATGTGGCATTGCCTTTGGTAGCCTTCACCGCCGTAACGGGCGTTGGGGGCGGAGGAGCCTGCTGCTGAGTCTCTTTCTTGTCGCCACAGGCAGCGAAGAACAAGACGGTTGCTATCAACAAAAATACCTTACTATTGGATTTCATTTTGTTCGTTATCCACGTTTAATTCGTCACCACCGAGGTCTGTGTCCTCACAGACCGTTCGTCCGGATGGTTTTTTCTGACGCGAAAGCGGTCCGTGAGGACACGGACCTCGGGAAAGGGGGCCCTACCTGAGTGAATTCACCGGTCTACAAACCTGGCGTCGCTACGCGACTTTGCAATAGACTCATTTTCTCAAAACTGAATTGCGCCCAATGCCCGCTGCACATCCAACTTGCTGATTAATACCTGATAAAGTGCATTAAATACGTTTAGCCGGGCCGTTCGCAGGTCGGCTTCGGCAATGGTCACGTCTAAGTAGGTTTTCACGCCGGAGCGGTATTGCAGGTTGATAATTCGGTACACATCCTGCGCGAGCATCTGGTTCTCGCGCAGGGCCAGATAGTTTGCCAGGTTGCCTTTGTAATTCGACAATGCCTGTGCGTATTCGGCATCGACCGCACTCGTCAGGGCGGCCAAATCCCAGGTCAATCGCTGAACCTGCAACTCAGCAATTTTCGTTTGCTGAATCCGTCGCCCCCCCTGAAAAATGGGCAGCGCCACCGACAGGCCAATCAGCGAGTTCGGGAACGTCTGGCTGTAAAGCTGGCCGAAAAAGTTGTTCTGAAACAGCAGGTTATAGTTGGCGTTGGCGTTCACCGATGGCAGATAGGCCCAGCGATTATAGCGAACGTTGGCGTCCAGCAATTGCCCCTGGGTTTGCAGAAGCTGGTATTCGATGCGGCTCTGTGGATTGGCCAGCAAGGTTGTATCGACCGTGATTTCATTGGCTAACTGCAGGGTGTCGTAGGTTAGCGTGAGGGGCAAATTGGGCGGGTAGCCCATCAACTGCTTCAGCGTCTGCACCTTCGCTCCCACCAAATCGCGGTATTGCTTCTGCTGAGCGCGGGTATTCGTCAGGGCGATGGTTGCCCGCAGCGGGTCGGTTTTGTCCACAATGCCCCCCTGATACTGGTTGGTTGCATCCTGAAGGCTGCGTTGCAGGCGGGTAATGTCCTCGGCCAGAATATCGACCTGCCGTTGCGTCAGAATCACGTCGTAAAACGCCTTGCTGACCGTCACAACCACATCAATTTTGTTTCTGACCGTGACCTGTGTCGCCTGAGCGCGATAGGCATCGGCGGTTCGGCTGGCTAACAGCAAATCACGGTTAAAAATACTTTGGGATAGTGACAGTGAAACGGTAGACGTATTCTGCGCGCCCAATGCAACGGGTCGTCGTTCGCCGGTAGCGGCATCGGGAATGAGCGTAACGGGCAGCTTGAGGTAATGCAGCACGTTATAGGAAGCCCCAAGTTGCGGATACCACGCGGCCAGAGCGCTTTGAATCGTGCGTTCAGCAATTGCCTGGTCAATAACCGACTGCTGCACAAGGGGTTGATGTCCTAATGCATACTGAATGCAATCTGGCAGAAAGGCCTGTTTCGACAGCGAATCGGTTGGCTTCTGCGAGATTGTGTCAGCCGACAAAAACCACCCAATCATAACAAGAAAGCCGGTAATTATTTTCTTCATATACCGTCGACTATGAGACGCCGTTGGCTGATAGTCAACGGTGTGTACTATCCCACAACTCGTTCCAGTTACCTTTTTGTTCGCTCAGTACCAATAAATTAACGACTGCTTTTAGGCTACTTAGGTAATTTTTCGGTCGTCCTGTTGCGTAGAATACCCCTATAAACTAACGTTCATAACGGAGAATTTTTGGTATTTATCAGCTACTTACGGCTGCTCCACCAACCTGTTTCCTCAAGCTACGCTCCATGCGGGTTCGACGCCATTATCTATCCATTCGTTTCAGCATCCCTACCCTTTCGTTTGCCAAACCCGGCCAAAGGATGTAATTTCGGAACTTTATCGTAGTGATTAAGCGACATGGCCGACCGAACAAACGAACCGAACGAAACTACTCCCGACTCAACCAGCGCGGCTGACCGCAGCAACGCTGGAGACTCGCTCAACTTTATTGAACAAATTGTTGAAGAAGACCTGGCCTCCGGTAAAAACGACAGGCGTATTCATACCCGCTTTCCGCCCGAACCCAATGGCTATCTCCATATCGGCCACGCCAAATCCATCTGCCTGAACTTCGGGCTGGCCGATACATATGGCGGCCAAACCAATCTCCGGTTCGACGACACCAACCCCGTCACCGAAGATACCGAATACGTCGATTCCATCAAGAACGACGTGCGCTGGCTCGGCTTCGAGTGGGAAAACGAATTCTACGCATCCGATTACTTCGACCAGCTTTATCAGTTCGCCGAAACGCTGATTCAGAAAGGGTTAGCCTACATAGATGATTCGACCTCGGAGGAAATTGCCACCCAGAAAGGGACACCCACCGAGCCAGGACGCATGAGCCAGTACCGCGACCGGAGCGTTGACGAAAACCTCGATCTGTTCCGGCGCATGAAAGCCGGTGACTATCCCGATGGAGCCAAAGTGCTTCGGGCAAAGGTGGACATGGCATCGCCGAATATGCAGCTCCGCGACCCGATCATTTACCGCATCAAACACGCGCACCACCACCGCACGGGCGACACGTGGTGCATCTACCCCATGTACGACTTCGCCCACGGGCAGTCGGACGCCATCGAGCATATTACGCACTCGCTCTGCACGCTGGAATTTGAAGTACACCGGCCTCTGTATGAGTGGTTTATCGACAAACTCGACATTTTCCCATCGCGCCAGATTGAGTTTGCGCGGCTCAACCTGACCTACACGGTCATGAGCAAGCGGAAACTGAAGCAATTGGTGGAGGATGGTCACGTGACCGGCTGGGACGACCCCCGAATGCCAACCATCGCGGGGCTTCGGCGACGGGGCTACACGCCTGCCAGCATCCGCGAGTTTGCCGACCGCATTGGGATTGCCAAACGCGACAACCTCATCGACGTGGGGTTGCTGGAATTTTGCCTGCGCGAAGAACTCAACAAAACCACCCACCGCGTAATGGCCGTGCTCGACGAAAAACCGCTGAAACTCGTCATCACGAACTATGAAGCTGGCCGCGAGGAAATCATGCGGATAGAAAACAACCCCGAAGACCTGAGCGCGGGCGAACGCGACGTACCGTTCAGTCGGGAGGTGTACATCGAGCGCGACGATTTCATGGAAAACCCGCCGAAGAAATTCTTCCGGCTGTTTCCGGGTGGCATGGTGCGGCTCAAGGGTGCGTACATCATCAAATGCGACGAAGTCGTAAAAGACAATGCGGGCGAGATTATCGAACTTCGCTGTAGCTACATTCCCGAAAGCCGGAGCGGTTCCGATACGTCGGGCATCAGCGTGAAAGGTACGATTCACTGGGTGTCGGTACTCCATGCGGTTGAAGCCGAGGTGCGGTTGTACGACCGGCTGTTCTCGGTCGAGAACCCGGCTGCCGACGAGCGGGAGTTTCGGGAGTTGCTGAACCCCAACTCATTAGACGTGGTGCGGGCGTTTGTCGAACCGGCGTTGGTGGAAGCGGCCCGGTCGGGTTCGCAAACTAATTTCCAGTTTATGCGGAAAGGCTACTTCATCCTCGACCCCGACTCCACCGCTGAGCGGCCCGTCTTTAACCGAACCGTGACGCTGAAAGATGCCTGGGCGAAGGAGTTGAAGAAGGGGTGACATTCGGAAGGGGTGAGAGAATTTACTGTCAACAACTGTTAGTTAACGTGCCAAACTATAAGTTAACACGATTAACCAACTACTATATTTATGATAATTCAATTATGGCAGTTAACAATCTATTAGATACCAGCACTGTAAGTTTCAGCGATATTATTGGTAACGGCAAAATATATCAAGTGCCAACTTATCAAAGAGATTACTCATGGGAGGAAGATCATTGGGAAGACTTATGGAATGATATAACATCTATAACTGACAATGATTCTATACATTATATGGGTTCAATTGTACTCCAGAATCATGGCGACAAAAGGTACACTATTATTAACGGACAACAACGGTTAGCCACTTTAAGTATAGTAGCTTTGGCCACTATAAGACTAATTCAGGACTTAATTGATAAAGGCATTGATGAAGAGCCTAACAAAGAAAGGATTAGTCTACTAAGTAGCAAATTCTTAGGTGATAAAGATCCTGCATCGCTAACTTATTCAGCTAAGTTAGCATTAAATGAAAATAATAATAGTTTTTATCAGTCGCATTTAATGGTTTTCCGAGCACCAATTAATGAGAGAACATTACGAGATTCCGACAAATTACTTTGGAAAGCTTATAATTTTTTCAGGAATATTCTGCAAAAATATTTTAACAATAATCCTAATGGAGAGCAAATAGCCATATTTTTAAATAAAAGAGTGGCTGAAAGGCTTATGTTTATACAAATAGTGGTAGAAAATGAGGTTAGCGCTTATACAGTTTTTGAAACATTAAACTCCCGTGGCGTTGATTTAACAGTAACAGATTTACTTAAAAATTATCTTTTTTCCGTTTCTACGCGAACTGATTTAGTACATGTTAAGGAAAAGTGGCAAAGAATTGTAGACACTGTGGGACTTGATACACTCCCAGCCTTTTTGCGCCATTATTGGATATCAAAGCATAAATTAATAAGGCAGGAATATTTATTTCGAGCAGTGAAAGAAATGGTTAGAACATCTATTGATGTCATTGATCTATTAGACGATCTTGAAAAAGATGCTCAGCTCTATAACGCATTAACTAATTCATCTGATCCATTCTGGATTGGCTTGAGAGAAGCTCGAAAAAGAATTAAGGAACTTGAATTATTTAAAGAAAGACAGGCATTACCTTTATTATTGGCCGCTTATAATAATCTCAATATAGAAGAATTTTCGGTAGTGGTAAATGTCAAGCTGATTTAGTTTGATTATAATGGTTAATAAAGTTGAGTGTACGCGCAAAATGACTATCATCCGTTTTGGCAAAGGACAGCGTTTTACGGGTTAGGTGAGG